>NZ_MVOJ01000034.1:0-82909 GCF_002018845.1 Pseudomonas sp. MF6394 | reverse complement strand
GTCTGGTCTGTGAGTGATCCGCGTCCCACTGAGGCGTACCCGTCTCTATTCGGCGGAAGCGACAGAGGTGTAAAAGAGACAGATCTACAACCATGGCATTACTGACTGAACACGAGCAGCGCCAAGTCGCCGAAGCGATCGCCCGGGTCGAGAAAACCACCGACGCGGAGTTGGTCACCGTGCTGGCGGCGCGCGCCGACGACTACGCCTACATTCCGTTGCTGTGGGCGAGCTTGATCGCGTTGGTGGTGCCGGGTGTGGTGCATTACCTGTCGGGCTACTTGACCATGTACACCTTGCTGGTGGCGCAGTGGGCGACGTTCATTGTGCTGTGCCTGGTGTTCCGTTTGCCCAAGGTCACCACCCGGCTGATCCCGCGTTCGGTACGCCACTGGCGTGCATCCAACCTGGCGCGGCGGCAGTTTATGGAGCAGAACCTGCACCACACGGTGGGTAGCACCGGGGTGCTGATTTTTGTCAGCGAGGCCGAGCGTTATGTGGAGATCCTGGTGGATGAGGGGATTTCCAAGCGCCTGGATGACAGCAATTGGGACGCCATTGTCCAGGCGTTTACCCAGCAGGTGAAACAGGGGCAGACGCTGGCCGGCTTTATTGCGTGCATCGAGGCGTGCGGCGACTTGCTCAAGGTACATGTGCCTGTGACCCAAACCCGCAACGAGTTGCCCAATCGCCTGGTCGTGCTCGAATAACCGTTTTTTTGTAGGAGCGAGCTTGCTCGCGAAAAACGCTCAGACGCCGCGTTCATTCAGGACACCCGCGTTATCGTTGACGTTTTTCGCGAGCAAGCTCGCTCCTACACAGGGTACGCCAGCTCCGGTTTGATTGACCGTTGATCAAATAACCCCGTGCCCTCAACCCCCATCCCGCCTAAAATGCCCGGCATTCTTTACCCGAGGCGTTTTTGTTCATGTCCGTCACCGCTCAACCTGCCCGCCCTGCGCCAGATCATCATGCCCAGTTCATCGAACTGTTGAACGCAAGCCTGGCGCAGAACGCGTTTATCAAGCTGGTGCTGGCCAAGTACGTCGGTGAGGAAGCCGAGCTGCAGCGGCTGATCATCAAGCCGGTGGTGGTCAAGGAGCAGCCTTGCCTGTCGTTCGTCTATCGCTACAAGACCCGCGATATCACCAAGAACTTTCCCTTGGCCGACGGCGTGGCGGCGATTGCCGAGCTGTTGCCCCGCTCGTTCAAGAACGCGCACTTGCTGGCACTGACCGACGAAGCCCAGTTGGAATACAGCAAGAAGAACAAAAGCTCGCTGTTCAAAAGCAAACCGCAGCAACTGCGCGAGGCGCCGTCGGCTGAGCATAACCGCGAGAAAAATCGCTTCCTCGACCTGAGCCGGCCGTTCCTCGCCGACCTGGGTGTGACCGACGCCAAGCAGGCGCTGATCCCTTCGATGTCGCGCAAGTGGAAGCAGATCAACAAGTTCATCGAAGTGTTCAGCCATGCGCTGACGTCGTCGCCGTTGCAGCTCGACCGCCCGGTGCGTGTCGCCGATTTCGGCTCGGGCAAGGGCTACCTGACCTTCGCCATTCACGATTACCTGCGCAATACCCTCAAGGCCGAGGGCGAGGTCACCGGTGTCGAGTTGCGTGAAGACATGGTCATCCTCTGCAACAGCGCCGCCGCACGCCTGGAGCACCCGGGGCTGGTGTTCAAATGTGGCGACGTGCGCAGCGTGGCGCCCAGTGAGCTGGATGTGATGATTGCCTTGCACGCCTGCGATATCGCCACCGACTACGCGATCCACACCGGCATCCGTTCCGGCGCGTCGATCATCATGTGCTCGCCGTGCTGCCACAAACAGATTCGCCTGCAGATCCAGAGCCCGGCGCTGCTCAAGCCGATGCTGCAATACGGCCTGCACCTGGGCCAGCAGGCGGAAATGGTCACCGACAGCCTGCGTGCGTTGTTCCTTGAAGCCTGTGGCTATGAGACCAAGGTGTTCGAGTTCATCTCGTTGGAACACACCAACAAGAACAAGATGATCCTGGCGGTCAAACGTGCCGAGCCTGTGGACAACGCGCAGCTATTGGTGAAAATCCAGGAGCTCAAGGCGTTCTACCACATCTCTGAGCACTGCCTGGAAACCCTGTTGCGCGGGGATGGCTACCTGGCCTGAAATGGGCGCGGTTCCCTGTGGGAGCTTGCTCCCGTGACGGCCCCGGCGGCCAGTGCATATCTACCTGACGGCCCGCGATCCAAATGTGGGAGCTGGCTTGCCTGCGATGACGGCCTCCCAGCCGACACCTATCCACCTGACACCCCGCGATCCAAATGTGGGAGCTGGCTTGCCTGCGATGGCGGCCTCCCAGCCGACACCTATCCACCTGACACCCCACAATCCAACTGTGTGCGGGCTTGCTCGCGAAGGCGGCCTGGCAGGCGACACAGTTGGATTGTGTACATATCCATTTCTGCGGTAACGGCCGCTTAGGGTTCCGCCCTGACGGCGGCTCACTTTTGAAAAGCGCAAAAGTAAGCAAAACGCTCTTGCCCCACCACTCGGCACCTCGCCTAGGCTCGGTGTGCCCGTAATCCGCCAGTGATTTGGGGGGCCGCCGCCACGCGCCATCCTTGGCGCGGGGCGGCTAAACCGGCATCCCTGCCGGTTTACCCCCCAAATCCCTGTCGAATTCCGGCCAGCGTGGTTTAACGGGGCGCCTGAGATCAAGATCACAAGCAGATCAAGATCAAGAGCGACTCGCTTCGCATCGTGGTTACCGTCTGCTGCTACAGCCCAAAAGTTGTGTAGATACCTATGGCTATCGCAGGCAAGCCACACACACATTTGGAATACGTGCGTGCTTAGAAGAACCGCGTCACGCTGATCTTCGCATCACGCCCTTTGGTGTACGCCCGGTCGCCGCTCAAGGCTGGGCGGAAGTTTTTGTTGAACAGGTTGTCCACCGTGAAGTTCACCTCGGTGCCTTTGAGGTATGCCTGCTGCGGTGTCCATTTGGCGAACAGGCCCTGGGTGTTGTAGCGCTTGTTGCCGTACTGGTCGTAGAACAGATCGCCGATGCTGGAGCCTGGGCCGCCGGAGTATTTGTCGCTGGGCAGGCGGTCGGTGGCGCCGATGAATTGGCCCATCCAGCCCACTTGGGCATCCCAGGCCGGGATGTGGGTGCCCAGTACCAGCACCCATTTGGTCGGCGGGATGTCTCGTGCGGCTACGTCCGGGCCCCAAGGATTGGTGTAGGCGCCTTGGTGCTGGCCCTTGGCATAGGCGAACGACACCGAGCCAAACAGGTAGGTGGAGTTGTAGATCGACTCAAGCTCGACACCCTTGATGGTCAGGCTGCCGATATTGCGGTAGTTGGACATCGGCCCAGGCGGGCACGCTGAAGCGATGCTGCCGCCGTTGACAGCCTGGTTCTGGCAGCCTACGCCGGTGGCCTTGAAGATCTCGTCTTCGACCTTGTTGTGGAACAGGGTGGTGCGCAGTTGCAGGTTGTCGTCCTGGGCGATCAGGTTGTCGAAGCTGGTGATGTTGCCCAGGGTGATCGAGGTGATGCGCTCCGGGTCCAGGTCGACGCTGGTGGCGGTGCGGCTGCCCACGCCCTGCACTTCGTATTGTTCGTCGATTACCGGGGCGCGCCAGGTCTGGCTCCAGTTGGCGAACAGCCCGACATTCGGCGTCACGGTCCAGAACAGCGCCAGGCGTGGCGACCAGCCGGTGTAGGTGCGGTCGCTGTAGTCGTGACCCACTGCTGGGTTGGGGTTGTTGTAGTAGGGCGCATCGTTGCCTTCGCCGCGGTTGCGCACATGGTCATAGCGCAGCGACGGTGTGATCGTCACGTCGCCCAACGTCACCGCATCCTGGATAAAGAAGCTGTTGGTATCGACTTTGCCGTGGGGCATGAAACCCGGCTGGAAGTGCCCGTAGTTGTAGCGCGGTGTGTTGTAGGTGGCGCCGGGCATCCACATTTCGGTTTCGCGGGTGTGCTTGCGCACTTGCCCGCCGACCGTCACGGCATGCTGCAAAGGGCCGGTGTCGAACAGGCTGACGTTACGGATATCCAGGAGCTTGTCGGTGTAGGCGGTGTCCATCTTGCGCCCGCCGGTGGCCAACTGGAAAAACGCCGTGGCGTCACGCTCATCGGTCTGCTCGGTGTTGGACTGGGAGTACTTGATGGTCAAGTCCACCAGCGGGTTGTCCAGCGGCTGGTATTCATACTTGCCCGACCAGGTGGTGTCGACCGTGTCGCGGTGGGCGAGAAAACGCTTCAACGCGCCTTCATAGCCGTAGCGGTCGATGTTGAACTGGGTGGGCGGCGTGGGGTAGCTGGCGGCGGAAAACGGCGTCCAGCGGTTGCTGTGGGAGCGCGAGTACGAAAGCCCGACACTGTGCTCATCGGTAAAATGCGCGTTGACCTTGAACAGCTTGCCGTCCACATCCTGGGCGCTGTTGGGCAGGCGCTGGGGGTTGATCGGGTACTCATTGTTGTCGTTGGGTAACTTGGCGGCCACTTTCATATCGCCGCCGTCGCGTTGGGTCAGATAGGCCAGCGCATCGAAACGGCCATCGTCGGTACGGCCGTACACGGCACTGCTGTAGACCTGCTCATGGTCGTTGCTGGAGTAACCATATTTGAGCATCGCACCGCTGTTGCGGCCGTCCTGGAGCAGGTCCGGGGCGTCCTTGGTGACCATGTTGACCGTGCCGCCGAAGCCGCCATTGCCGGTGAACGGCGAGTTGGGGCCTTTTTCCACTTCGATGCGCTTGATCAGCTCGGGCTCGATAAACACCGTGCCTTGCTGGTAACGCTCAAAGCCCGTCTTGGTGGCACCGTCAACGGTCAGCGGCACGTCTTCGGCATCGCCGAAACCACGGATGTTGATGGTCTGGCCACCGGGTTTCAGCGAGCCGCCCTGGCTGACACCGGGCAAGGTCTGCAACAGGCTGGGGATGTTATTGGACTGGTAGCGGTCGATGTCGGCCTGGGTCAGGGTGGAGCGGTTGACGGTGCTGGCGTTCACCTCATTGCCGGTGCCGATCACGCTCAGGGTGTCCAACTGGATCGCGCCACCGCTGGTGGTTTTGCCCGCATCGGGGCGCACCACGTAGGTACTGCCGACCTTGAGCAGGATGAGTTCACCGTTCTTGAGCAGGGAGCGAATGGCCACTTCCGGGGTGTAGTCACCGTTAAGCGCCGGCGCCTGCACATTCTTGAGCAGGGTTTCATCGAACAGCAGCTGGATTTTCGCCTGCTGGGCCACTTGGCTCAGGGACGTGGCCAACGGCTGAGCCGGCAGGTGCAGCTTGAACGACTCGGCCTCGGCGCTGAGGCTCAAGGCCAGGCACGTAGCCATGAGTGTCGGTCGAAGAAACAGGTGCGAAGCGTGGCAAGGCGCGCGAAACATGAAATCCCCCGGAGCGGCTAAATAGCCAAAAAGGTGTGCGTATCAAACACAGACAGGAGGAAGACGGGGCAGGCAAAAAAAACCACACATGCGAATGCAAAATATTCTCATGTGTGAGGTTGCCGTCTATTTGCTTGGCTCGATTCTGATCGTGCCATCGGCCGAGAGTACGGTTTTCACCGGCAACAGTGCGGGCAAGGCGTTGAGCAGGGCGTCTGGGTCATTCACGTCAAGGTTGCCCGATACCTTGAGTTGCGCGACGGCCTTGCTCACCTGCAACGACGTCTGCGGGCGGTACAGGCTCAGCTCGTCGATCAGGCTGGCCAGTTCGCGATTGCGAAATGACAAGTGCCCGCTGCGCCAATCGGCGACCTCTTCGGCGCTGAGGGTTTGCGGTTGCACGGTGCCTTTGGCGTAGTTGTAGGAGGCCCGCTGCTGGGCGCCGAGCAGGGTGGCGGAGCTTTTGCCATTTGGCGCGAAAGCGACCTGGCCATGGGCAACGCTGACCACCAATTGCTGCTGCCCGCGGCGCACATCCAAAGCAGTGCCCACCACCCGTACGCTCGACTCGCCGGCTTGCACGTAAAGGGGGCGCTCCTTGTCGGCGGCCACTTCGATGTACAGCTGGCCTTTGTCCAGGTGCAGCACCCGTTGATGGGCGCTGAAGTCCACGCGGATATGGGTATTGGCATTTACGTACAAGGTGCTGCCATCCGGCAGATTCAACGTGCGCATGCCTTTGGCATGGGTGGCCACCTGGCTGTGATACAGCTCGCGCGGCGCGCCGAGCGAGGTCGCCAGCACGGCGCACACCAAGGCAGCGGCCACCGCCAGGGCAGGGCGCCAGAGGTTGGGCTTGCGCTGGGGCAGTGCCAGAGGTTTGTTCAGTTGTTGCAATTGGGCGAGGTCGGCCCACAGCTGTTCGAATTCGGCATAGGCGCGCGCATGCGCGGGCACCGCTTGCCAGGCGGCAAAGGCTTTACGGTCGGCGCGGCTGACTTCGTTGCGGTTGCGTGCAAACCAACTGGCGGCTTGGGCGTCGATGCAATCGCTCGCTTGGCTGTCCAGCGCGTTTGTGTCGCTCGGGCGGTTCATTCTGGCTGCTCCGTGCCGGTGTCGGGTTGAAGGCGTCGCTTGCAGTGCAACAAGGCAAAGGCGATGTGCTTTTCCACCATGCTGGTGGAGATGCCCATGCGCGCTGCGATCTGCGCCTGGCTCAAGCCTTCGAAGCGGTGCAGCATAAGGGCTTCTCGGCGGCGGGGCGAGAGTTCGGCGAGGACTTCTTTCAACTGCTCCAGGCGTTGCAGGCGCAGGGCGGCAGCCATGGGGTCGTTGTGCTCGTCAGTGAGCGGCTCGGCAGCCATTTCGGCATGATCAGGGTGGACGGTTTGCCGTACTTTCTGTTTGCGCCAATGATCGCGCAGCAGATTGCGCGCCATCTGGAACAGAAACGCCCGTGGCTGCTCGACCTTGGCACGGTCGCGGTAGCCCAGCCATTGCGTAAACACATCCTGGGCCATGTCCGCCGCGTCGCTGGCGTTGTCCGTGCGTTTACGCAGGAAATACAGAATGTCTGCATAAAACCCGCGACAGGCATCGGCCGATGGCGGGTCGGGCTGGGGACGAGACATGGATATCCTTCTTGACGAAGCACGGCTTGGAAAAGTCGTGAATGATATCGAGAACTATTGTCATTTGTCTCTATGTAAGTGCCATCTACTGTAGGAGGTAGGAGCGAGCTCGCTCGCGAAAAACCAACAGGCGACACGAGCACCCAGATGGGCTGCGTTATCGTTGGCGTTCTTCGCGAGCAAGCTCGCTCCTACAGGGGGCGGGTGTTTACGTCAGAAGTGTTTTCAGTTGCTCGATCCCTGCTTCGCCCAGAGGGAATACCGGGAGGCGTGGGTTACCCACTTCCAAGCCGGTCAAGCGCAACCCGGCCTTGATCGTCGCCGGCAGCCCGCCTTTGAGGATGAATTGCAGCAATGGCAACTGTCGGTAGAACAGCTCGCGTGCCTTGTTCAAGTCATCGGCCAGTACGGCCTGATATAGGCTCAGGTTCAGTTGCGGGATCAGGTTCGGCGCGGCGGTGCACCAGCCTTTGGCACCAGCCGCGAAGGCTTCCAGTGCCAGCGGGTTGCAGCCGTTGTAGAACGGCACGTCACTTTGCAGTTTCAACTGGTGCATGCGCTGGATGTCGCCAGTGCTCTCCTTGACCATGGTCACGTTCTCGACCTGCTTGAGAATCCTCAGGATCAGCTCCACCGACATGTCGGTGCCGCTGGTGGCCGGGTTGTTGTAGAGCATGATCGGTACGCCGATGCTGTCGCCGATCGCGGCGTAGTGGGCGAGGATTTCCGCTTCACTGAGTTTCCAGTACGAGGCCGGCAGCACCATGACCACATCGGCGCCGTGCTCTTCGGCGTAGCGGGCGCGGCGCACGGCCTTGGCGGTGGTGAGGTCGGACACGCTGACAATGGTCGGCACGCGCTTGGCGACCTTCTTGATGCTGTAGGCGCTGACTTCATCCCACTCGGCATCGCTCAGGTAAGCGCCTTCGCCCGTGCTGC
Source organism: Pseudomonas sp. MF6394 (assembly GCF_002018845.1). Taxonomy (NCBI): domain Bacteria; kingdom Pseudomonadati; phylum Pseudomonadota; class Gammaproteobacteria; order Pseudomonadales; family Pseudomonadaceae; genus Pseudomonas; species Pseudomonas sp. MF6394. Next base: position 74,948 of record NZ_MVOJ01000034.1, on the reverse strand, counting down.
CCAAGGGCGCGATGGCGTGGACGCCGCTGTTGATCAAGCGGTCGATGGAGTGGCCGAGGGCGTCGAGGTCAACGCGTTGGCCGTCGGCACTGAAGGGGGTGATGGTGTAGCCGATGATGCCGTGAATGGTTGGGCTGGACATGGGGAAAACTCCGGTCGAAAAAGGGGGCAATCAGTTCAGGCAATCGGCGTGCTTGCGCAGGTTTTGCCGGGCGTAATAGTTGAACGCGGCGCCGTGGCGCTTGGGCTTGGAGATCCAGTCATGGGCCTCGCGCCCCAGCTCCGGCAGGATCGGTTTGACGCTGCCCGCAGACATCGCCAGCAACTGCAACTTGGCAGCCCGTTCGATCAGCTGCGCAATCACGCAGGCTTCTTCGATGCTAGCCCCCGTGGACAACTGCCCGTGGTGCGAGAGCAGGATGGCGCGCTTGTCGCCCAGGGCCGTGGTGATGATTTCCCCTTCTTCATTGCCCACCGGCACGCCGGGCCAGGCTTGCAGGAAAGCGCAGTCTTCGTACAGCGGGCAAAGGTCCATGTGCGACACCTGCAGCGGTACTTCCAGCATCGACAGCGCGGCGATGTGCGTGGGGTGGGTGTGGATGATGCAGTTTACATCCGGTCGGCCGCGGTACACCCAAGTGTGAAAACGGTTGGCGGGGTTGGGAATGCCGTGGCCTTCCAGCACCTCCAAGTCTTCGTTGACCAGCAGCAGGTTGCTGGCGGTGATTTCGTCAAAACCCAGGCCCAGTTGCTGGGTGTAGTAGGTGCCAGGCGTTGGCCCCCGTGCGGTGATCTGCCCGGCCAGGCCGGAGTCGTGGCCGTACTCGAACAGGATTCGGCAGGTCAGCGCCAGCTTTTGCCGGTCGGTCCACGTATTATCTGCCAGGCTGTTTTGCATCTGGCTCAGTGCTTGCTTGACCAGTTGGTCTTTTGGGAGTGCTAATGTCTTGGCCATATCGGTGTCCTTTGGGTGGTTCAATGGACGTCGGATTTGCTGGTCGCCCGCTGCTCGCAAGGTCGTTGGGTGAATGCAAATGACACTAAAGATGCTATATGACACTTTGTGTCATTGGCAAGCCTGTCTCATCGCTTTCTGCATGGATTAACCGCAGCAAATGTCTATCCGCTTGAAAATATTAAGAAAAAAACTTGGCGTAACCCTGGAGGCCCTGGCCGAAAAATCCGGGATGACCAAGAGTTACCTGTCGAAAGTCGAGCGCGGGCTCAATACGCCGTCCATCGCTGCGGCGTTGAAACTGGCCAAGGCACTGAACGTGAAGGTCGAAGAGCTGTTCAGCGAAGACAACGTCAGCCTCGACAGCTACAGCCTGGTGCGCAGCCATGAGCGGCCCGACACCTCGCCGGGTTATGCGGTGCTGGCCCATCAAGTCAGCGAACGCAGCCTGTTGCCCTTCATCATCTACCCGCCGGCGGAGTTCACCGACAAGACCTTCAAGGAGCACCTGGGGGAGGAGTTTTTATTCGTGCATGAAGGCCAGGTGGAAGTGGATTTCATGAACGAGCGCGTGCTGCTGGAGCGCGGCGATGCGCTGCATTTCAACGCGCAGAAACCCCACCGGATTCGCTCGGTGGGAGAGGTGCAGGCGCAGTTGCTGGTGGTGGTGCACAGCGCTGAGGAGTGAGCCTTCTTACTCATTGAAATGCAGTCAATGTGGGAGCTGGCTTGCCTGCGATAGCGGTGTATCAGTGCCAGATGGGCCAACAGACAGGCCGCTATCGCAGGCAAGCCAGCTCCCACATTTTGATCAGCGTTCCACAGGGACTGATAGTGCCGGATTGCCCAGCGGATGCGTACGCGCCGCAAAGAATTTCAGCGTTACACCACTGCCCTCGAACAACTCCGAATACCGCCGCTTCTGCTGGCGAATAAACCCATCACTGCGCCCCGACACCGAGATCGCCAGGGTGCTGATGCTGGCCTGGCCAATAGCATCCACCAGGTGTTTATCCTGCGGCCCCAAGTCATGGCCGAAGATGCACAGCGCGCCTTCATGGCTCAACAGCTGTTCATAACAGAACGACAGATAATCCGAACTGCGGATGCTTTTGAGCTTCTCCTGCACCTTGCCTTCACTGACAAACAGCGGCACATCGTCGAGGGTTTTGATCGTGTTATTGATGGCAAAACTGCTGAGCAGGGTGCTGTCAGTGGACGGCAATTTACGCGCTGTGCCGTCAAGGTTGCGCACCAGATGCAAGCCGCCGTGCAGGTACAGGATGCGGGTGGCGTCGGTGTGCGTATTGCGCAGGTCGAAGCTTGAGTCGGCGCTGCGAAACAGGTCGTCGATGCCCGGTGCGTGCAGGGTCGCCCAGTAGTTGAGCAAGTCGTAGTTACTGGTGAAGACGGTGGCGTAGGTGGCCAATTCTGCGTGGATCGTCGCCAGCGTCGACGGCTGCACCAGGCGCCAGGGAATGTGCACGGTATGGATGGTGTTAATCAACGCTTCCTTGATCGCGTAGTAGCGGTTACGCGGCGCCGCCGAACTGACCGCCAGGGCCTTGTTGACCCGGCTGGTGGTTTTCAAGGCGCCCAGGGCTTGCTCGAAACTGCGGGTTTGCAACGCGTCGAACACGCTGAGTTCGGAGGGGCTCAGGGGCTTTTCTTCGACGGTACGGGCGTTTTCGAACAGCGAGTCGTAGGCGAAGTCTTCCCAAATCGTGCGGCTGGCGCCGTTACCGATCAGAATCCCGCTGAAGTCGACGGCAGCGCGCAGGGCACTCCAGTCTTCAAGGTGGGCGTCAATATCCTGGAAATCCTTCATTGCGGCGGGTCTACTCGAAATCGGCTGGGGGGTGACTTTATCACGAGCCGGCATTGATCCTGATCAAGATGCGCCACGCGGTACAGGTTGATTCTGTCGGCATAAAGCCTTTGAGGATTGACCATGAGCAGCACGTTTTTCATCCCCGCCGTCAACATCATGGGCATCGATTGCCTCGACGAAGCGATGACCGCCATTCGCAACTACGGCTTCGGCAAGGCGTTGATCGTCACCGACGTCGGCCTGGCCAAAGCTGGGGTGGCTGGCATGATCGCCGAGAAGCTGGCGATGCAGGATATCGACTCGGTGATCTACGACGGCGCCAAGCCCAACCCCAGCGTGGAAAACGTCGAAAAAGGCCTGGCGCTGCTGCAACAGAGCGCCTGCGATTTCGTCGTGTCCCTGGGCGGCGGTTCGCCCCATGACTGCGCTAAGGGCATCGCCCTGTGCGCTACCAACGGCGGGCGCATCGGTGACTATGAAGGCGTCGACCAATCGAGCAAGCCACAATTGCCGCTGGTGGCCATCAATACCACCGCTGGCACGGCCAGCGAGATGACGCGTTTTTGCATCATCACCGACGAAAGTCGCCACGTAAAAATGGCCATCGTCGATCGCAACGTCACGCCGTTGCTGTCGGTCAATGACCCGGCCCTGATGGTCGGCATGCCCAAGAGCCTCACCGCCGCCACGGGCATGGATGCGCTGACCCACGCCATCGAAGCCTACGTGTCCACCGCTGCGACACCGATCACCGACGCCTGCGCGATCAAGGCCATCGAATTGATCAGCGCCAACCTGCGCCTGGCGGTCCGCGACGGCACTGACAAGGCTGCACGGGAGAACATGGCTTACGCACAATTCCTCGCCGGCATGGCCTTCAACAATGCGTCGCTGGGGTTTGTGCATGCCATGGCCCACCAATTGGGCGGCTTGTACGACCTGCCCCACGGTGTGTGCAACGCGGTGCTATTGCCCCATGTACAAAGCTTCAACGCCAGCGTCTGCGCCAAACGCCTGAGCGACGTGGGCCGGGCCCTTGGTGCGGATATCAAGGGCATCACCGTAGAAGAGGGCGCCCAGGCCGCGATTGCGGCGATTCGTAGGTTGTCCCAGGACGTGGAAATTCCTGCTGGTTTGCGTGAGCTTGGCGCTAAGTTGCAGGACATTCCGTTGCTGGCCAGCAATGCGCTGAAGGATGCCTGCGGGCTTACCAACCCTCGGCGGGCGGATCAGCGTCAGATTGAGGAGATCTTTCGGAGCGCTTTTTGATAGGCATAGGTACCTACACAATGTTGGCGCGATGCTGGGCTTGCTCCCGTGACGCCCTGACAGCCGACGCTTATCTACCTGCTGCCCCGCGATCAAACTGTGGGAGCTGGCTTGCCTGCGATGGCGGCCTGACAGTCAACACCAATCTACCTGACACCCCGCAATCCGACTGTGGGAGCGGGCTTGCTCGCGAAGGCGGCCTGGCAAGCGACACTGTTATAGCGAGTACATATCCATTGCTGCGGTAACGGCCACTTAGGGTTCCGCCCTGACGGCGGGTCACTTTGGAAAAGCCCCAAAGTAACCAAAGGGCTCTTGCCCCACCACTCGGCACCTCGCCTAGGCTCGGTGTGCCCGTAATCCGCCAGTGATTTGGGGGGCCGCCGCCACGCGCCATCCATGGCGCGGGGCGGCTAAACCGGCATCCCTGCCGGTTTACCCCCCAAATCCCTGTCGAATTCCGGCCAGCGTGGTTTGACGGGGCGCCTGAGATCAAGATCAAAAGCAGATCAAAAGCAGATCAAGGGCGGCTCGCTTCGCATCGTGGTTACCGTCGGCTGCGACAACTTACAAAGTTGTGTAGATACCTATGTTTTGATAAGGGCAGCCTTCAGCGGCACGGGTTAAGCTACACGCCTAATGCATTCGAGCATCAAGCGTGCGGCGTGCCGCTGAGGTCCTTTCATGAGAGTTCTGTTATTCGGCGCCACCGGCATGGTGGGCCAGGGTGTGCTGCGCGAGTGCCTGCTGGCGGCTGATGTGCAGGAAGTGGTGGCCGTGGGCCGCACGCCCTTGACCCAGGAGCACGGCAAGCTGCATCAGGTGTTGCACAGCGACATGCTGGATTTCCAACCCCTGGAAAACCTGCTGCAAGGTTTTGATGCGTGCTTCTTCTGCCTGGGTGTTTCGTCGGCGGGCATGAAGGAAGCGCGCTATACCCACCTCACCTATGATCTGACCCTCGTGGCGGCCAGCACTCTGGCGCGGCTCAATCCGCAGATGACCTTTATTTATGTGTCCGGCGCCGGTACGGACAGTTCTGAAGCCGGCAAGTCGATGTGGGCGCGGGTCAAGGGTAAGACCGAAAATGCCTTGCTGCGCTTGCCGTTCAAGGCGGTGTATCTGTTCCGTCCGGGGATCATCCAGCCGTTGCACGGCGTACGTTCGAAGACGCCGTTGTATCAATCTTTCTACAGCGTGCTCGGGCCGGTGCTTTCGTTTGTGCGGCGACTAAAGCCGGACTGGGTGGTGAGCACCGAGACCGTCGGCCGTGCGATGTTGCAGGCGGCCAGCCAGGGCGCGCCGCAGCCGGTGGTGGAGCAGGCGCAGATCAATCGCCTGGCGGCTGAGCGCCGCTGAACTGAATCAATGCCACGCCGCCGATCAGCAGCAATGCGCCCAGTACCCGCGAGGTTGTCAGTTGGCGTTCCACCAGGCCGAACAGGCCGAAATGGTCCAGTAGCAACGAGGCGAGAATCTGCCCGGCCATGGCCAGCGCAATGAAGCCTGATGCGCCGAGCTTGGGCAGCAGCATCAACGCCAATGAAATGAAACACACGCCAAAGGCACCGCCGGCCCACATCCACAACGGTGCCTTGCTGATAAAGGCCAGGCTCGGCAGAGGCAAACGCAGCGCCACAATCACCGGCAGCAGCACGATGATGCTTACCAGCAACGACGCCAAGGTGGCCCACAAAGGATGGCCGAGCCCGCGCCCGAGGTTGGCGTTGATCGCACTTTGAAACGGCACCACTGCACCGGCGAACACCGCCAGCGCCAACAAACCTACCCAATGCAACACAGTCATTTCGACGCTCCCAGAAGTTTTGCTGGACTCTAGGTTATTCGTCGCGCAAATTTAAATTCCAAATTCTTATGCTGGGCATGCAGCTGATGAATGATCTGCGTCGCATTGACCTTAACCTGCTGGTGATCCTCGACGCCTTGCTCAGCGAGCAACACGTCACCCGCGCCGCCGAGCGCCTGCACCTGAGCCAACCGGCGGTCAGCCATGCGTTGGCGCGGCTGCGCGATATGCTGGGCGACCCGCTGCTGATGCGTCAGGGCGGCACACTGGTGCCAACCGCGCGCGCCTTGGAGTTGGCGGCACCCTTAGCCGAAACCCTGGCCCAGGTGCAGGCCTTATTGGCACCGAATCGTTTTGATCCCACTTCTGCCAAGCGCCGCTTTCGGGTGGCGATGTCGGATTACAGCGCAGCGATATTCCTGCCCGGCCTGGTTCGCGTCCTACGCCAGGAAGCGCCCGCTATCGACTTGCAGATCATCCAGGCCAGCCGCGAAGGCATGGTCGACGGTGTGCTCAATGGCGACCTCGACCTGGCGGCGGGTGTATTCCCCGACATGCCCGCCGAACTGCGCACTACGCCGCTGTTCGAAGAGCATTACACCTGCCTGGTCGACCGCGACAGTCTTGCGCCCAGTGGGGTGCTGGACCTGCCGGCCTACCTGTCGCGCCCCCATGTACTGCTGGAGATGCGCGGCAGCGGCACGCCGGAAATCGAACGGGCACTGACGGCCATTCGTGAACGCCGCCATGTGGCGATCAGCCTGCCGCATTGGGGGGTGGCGCCGCAGTTGATCCAGGGCACGGATTTGATTCTGACGGTGTCGTCTCGGGGTTTACTGAATATCGACGCTCGGCAATTGCTGGCCGTGCCACCGCCGTTTCATATCCCTTCGTTTGCCTTTGAGCTGGCCTGGCATACGCGGCGGGGTGGGGATGCGGGGTTGCAGTGGTTGATTGGCCGGGTGGTGGGTGTATTGTCCGCAGACCAACGATAACGCGAGAAAACCTTCATGCTCAGCGGTTTCAACCACCTGACCCTGGCCGTCACCGATGTAGCGCGCAGCGTCAGTTTCTATCACGACCTGCTGCGCCTGCAGTTGGACGCAACCTGGGACAACGGTGCCTACCTCTCACTGCCTGGGCTTTGGCTGTGCCTGTCGCTGGACCCGTTGCGTTCGACCGCTGCGGCAGTGGATTACACCCACTATGCCTTCACTGTTGATGCTGCTGATTTCACCGCCTTGGTCGAGCGCCTGCGCGCCGCGGGCGTACAGGAGTGGCGAGACAACCGCAGCGAAGGCGCATCGTTTTATTTCCTCGATCCCGACGGCCACAAGCTGGAGGCCCATGTCGGCGATTTGGCCTCGCGCCTGCAAGCCTGTCGTGCCAAGCCCTATGCTGGAATGAAGTTTTACCCGTCGCGGTGAAGCATGCAGAATCAATCACCTTTTAGCGTCTGTCGGAGCGTCTATCCATGACCCCATCCTTGCTGCTTGCCGTGCTGGCTTCGGGTTTTATCTACGGCATTACCCCTGGCCCCGGTGTCCTGGCTGTATTCGGCATTGGTGCGGCCCGTGGCCGGCGTGCGGGGGCGGGTTTTTTGTGCGGGCATTTGCTCGGGGATGTGGTGTGGTGCAGCACGGCGCTGATTGCCATCGTCGGTGCGCGGGAAGTCGGCAGCAGTGCCTTTGATGTGCTCGGCGTAATCAGTGGGGCGTATCTGTTCTGGCTGGGCTGGCGTGCGATCCGTACCCAACGCCGCAGCAGCGATGCCCCTCAGGGCGCCGCGCGGCACCCGTTCTGGCACGGTATTCTGTTTGGCTTGACCAACCCCAAGGCCTATCCGGTGGCCGTAGCGACTTTCACCGCGTTGCTGTCCAGCCGGGCCGAGCTGTTGACCTGGTCGATGCTGCCGACCTTGATTCTGCTGAGCTTTATCGGTGGCTTGCTGGCCTACGCAATCCTGATTGGCGTGGTGGGTGCCCAGCGGGTGCGCACGCTGTATCAACGCCATGAAATTCTGATCACCAAGCTCTGCGGCGTGATGTTTATCGGCTTCGCCCTCAATGCCCTGGCGCATGCATTGCCGGGCCTGTTCGGCAGCAAGGCTGCCTGAGGCGGCGACGACCGTTCGTCGCACGGGGAAGTTTTTTCTAAACCTTTGCCGCCCTGAAAATTCGAATTCAGGGCGGGGTGTATGCCCCCGCACCTATTTTTGCCCTGGAGGAACCCATCATGAGCCGCATGGCTATCCGGTTACGCACCGCCAGTTTCGCGATGCTGCTGGGCCTCGGCGCCAGCAATGCTTTCGCCCAGTCGCCTGCAGAATTCATCGAGCAGGCTTCGGCCAAAGGCATGGCCGATATCGAAACCAGTCGCATGGCCCACGCCAAGACCTCATCCCAGGAAATCAAGGACTACACCATCGAGGTCATCAACGAGCGCACCCTGGCCAACCAGCACTTGGCGGCGATCGCCAAGAAGCTGGATTTGCCAGTGGCCCCGCGAGAGAAGATCGTCGATAAAGCCGAAACCCTGATGCCAGAACTCAAGGACGGCGATTCCTTTGACGCTGCCTATACCGCGCAGCAGGTCAAGGAGAACGAAGACGCCATTGCCCTGTTCCAGAAAGAGGGCGCCGCGTCGGATGTGCCGGAGATAAAGGCATTGGTGGATGAGACGCTGCCCAAGCTTGAAGAGCGCCTGCAAAAAGCCCGCGCCCTGGCCTCGACCTATGGCAAGGGCCATCAAGGCGACGGTTGAGGCTGCTGCCTGATATGAAAAACGGCGGTTGGAGAGAATCCAGCCGCCGTTTTTTATGCCGAGTTCAGGCCCGTTCTGGACGCGGCCTATAACGCCAGTTCACCTTGACCGGTGCCTTCCAGCGCCAGTAAATACTGCTTGGCCGCCAGCCCGCCCGCGAAGCCGGTCAAGCCGCCAGAAGCACCAATCACCCGGTGGCAGGGCGCAATGATCGAGATCGGGTTACGCCCATTTGCGGCGCCGACAGCGCGCACGGCTTTGGGGTTGCCGATCTGCTGGGCGATCTGGCTATAGCTGCGGGTTTCGCCGAAGGGGATGGTCAGCAGTGCCTGCCAGACCTGTTTCTGAAAGTCGGTGCCGGTGAAGTCCAGTGCCAGTTCGAACTGGTTACGCGTTCCGGCAAAGTATTCCTGCAGTTGGCGTTCGGTTTCCAAAAGCACCGGGCTGTCGTGGGCCTCGATCAATTCACCCAGGCGTACGCGGTTGGCGCGTTCTACTTCCCAGAGAATTGCGCTGAGTTTGCCATCGCGCGCCACCAGGGTGAGTTCACCGACAGGGGAAGGCATGAGCTTGTAGTGGTAAGTCATCGGCAGGCTCCTTGAAGGGGCGTGAAGGGGGACGACGTCACTGTAGTTCCATCAGAGTGCCTGGAAACTACGTTTCCTGCGGTCAAATTTTGCGCTCGTCTAGAAAATCCGGTAAACCCAATCGGCGTAGTAGGGGGACCAGTAAAGCCACGAGATTATGTAGAGCGCCTTCAGCACAGATGCAGTGCTTAGCATGAACGCAGAAATGATATTGAGCAGGGTGATAATCAAAGCCAATACTGCCACGCGTCGGGTCGCGTGACGCCAGGCCAGTTTCACCCCGTAAGCCGACGCGGCAATCACGCCTATTTCCAAGAGTAATCCGAGAGGAAAGGGCAGCCTTGCAAACGAGGCCAGCAGTGGCAACACCAACACCCAGCCGACGACTTGGCGCAGGATGATCTTGGGTGTGTTTTTTTGGATGTCCAGCATTGCCATGTGTCCGAACTCTTGGCCAATGAGCCTACATCATCGCGAGGTGTTGCCGTCCTTGTCGTAAGATTTTGCTTAGGCGTAACTACCGCTCCTGTTGCAATACTTTGAGCGCTGCGGACGCCAGGAATCCCGAGCGGCTTTTTTCCTGTGGATGATTCAACACGTACTCATCGATGCGATTCAACAGATAGCCGGGCAGGGTGATGTTCGAGATTTCGATAGGTGTTGAAGTGTATGGGCACGCGGAAATGATGCCGCTTGGAGGTATTGCAAGGTACTTCACGCCATCAGGCTAGGAACGCTGAAGACCGAATCCAAGGCATAAAAAAACCGGTCACCAAGGACCGGTTTTTTGTGCATCTTGCGCCAGAACCCTCCTGACGCAAGTGCAAATCTGAGTGGAGCGGGTAGAGGGAATCGAACCCTCAACTAAAGCTTGGGAAGCTTTCGTTTTGCCACTAAACTATACCCGCTCAGAGCGGCTGACTTTGTACCAGATGTTCGGCTGGATTTGAAGTTTTTCTTTGAAAAATGTGAGAGTTGCGTGTGGCGAGCAAGCTTGCTCGCCACAGTGTCAGGCTTGATTTCAAAGCGCCCATGCATGCTGCGCCTGGCTCTGGCTATATCGCAACGGGCTGGCGGGCCGCTGCCCTTTCAAGAAGCCCACCACGGCCTCACGGCTATCGCGGCACGCGGCTTTATGTTCCATGTCCAGGAAGTGTCCTGTCGCCTGAATGGTGCTGAAGCTGCTCTTGGCCACATGCTGGCCAAACAGCTTGGCGTCGTCTGCGCTGGTGTATTCGTCCCATTCTCCGTTCAAGAACAGCACCGGAATGTCGATCTGTCTGGCGGCCTTGAGGTAGCACTGCCGGTCGCTGTTGAGCACGTGGCTGATGTGAAAATGCATCTGCCCATATTCGTGTGCGGCCAGGCTGCTGACATGGCGGTAGTTGAAGCGTTTGAACAGCGACGGCAGGTGCTTGCCGATGGTGCTGTTGACCAGGTGGCCGACACGGTCGCGGTCGAGGTTGCCCAGGTAGTCGACGCCCCGTTCCAGGTAGTCACGCATGGGCGCATTGATCACTGGCGAGAATGAGCTGATCACGGCTTTTTCCACCCGACGGGGCCGGTGCGCAAGGGCGACCAATGTGGCGGCGCCGCCCCAGGAGAAGGACAACACGTGTTCAGCGGCGAAGTGGTCGAGCAGTTCCAGGAGGATCTGGCCTTCGACTTCCTTGGTCAGCATGTGCTCATGACGGTTGTGGATTTTGGAACGGCCAGCGTAGGGCTGGTCGTACAACACCACATTGAATTGCGGGTACAGGCTTTTCACGGTTTGAGCGAAGGACGCTGTGGTCGCCATGGAGCCGTTGACCAAGACAATGGTCTTTGCCGCTGCGTCCGTGCGATAGAACTCCGTGTACACCCGATACTGACCCTGTATATCCAGCACAGCGATTTCTGGCCTCATGTCGTAAGACTCCTGGCAAGCGGGTAGTGCGCGCAAATCACTCTGCACAAGCTTTATGACAGGTAGGCATACGCCTGGAAAACGAGAGCCCATGTCGGTCCGATGACGGCTGGCCGGCGGGTGTTGTTATGGCGGGCGGTTTGCCGGGAGGGCCCGAAGATCAAGCGCGGGCGAGGCAAGGTGTTTCTTGGAGGTTATAGGGCGACTCGTCAGTCATCATCTGGCTGAAGCCTTGATTCAAGCAGCACCGAAGGCAGGTCGCAAGGCAAGCGGCTGGTTTTTTGCCATCACCGGCTGAACGGTCGTCAGACTTGTCGGATTTCGTCGTCAGTCAGTGCCCGATACTGGCCCGGCGCAAGCGACGTATCCAGCACCAAGGGGCCCATTCGCTCGCGGTGCAGGCCGGTCACCTTGTTATCAAAATGCCCGAACATGCGCTTCACCTGATGATAGCGGCCTTCGATGATGCTCAACCGGGCCGTTCTAGGGCTTAGCAGTTCAAGTTCGGCAGGTTGGGTAGTGAGATCTTCAAAAGCGAAATACACCCCTGCCGCGAACGTCTGCGCGTACTGCGGGCCGATGTCTTGTTCGGTGTGCACGTGGTACACCTTGGGCAACTTGGTCTGCGGTTGCGTGAGGCGCCGTGACCATTGGCCGTCGTTGGTGATCAGCATGAGGCCTGTGGTGTTGAAATCCAGGCGCCCGGCGATATGCAGGTCGGCTTTGTCCGGTTCGTGCAGCAGGTCCAGGGCCGTGGGGTGTTGCGGGTCTGATGTGGCGCTGACGCAACCCTGAGGTTTGTGCAGCATGAAATAACGCGCCGGCTTGCCCGCTTGCAGGATTTCACCGTCCACGCAGACCTGGCTGAATTCCCGTACGTCATGGTGCGGATCGCTGACCGCAACACCCTCGACGGTCACCCGACGCTCCACCAACAACAGGCGCACTTGCTTGCGAGTGAACTGTGGCAGGTTGCTGAGGAAGCGATCAACGCGCATGGCGGTTACGCAACTGTTCGTCCACTTGGGCGCAGCGCGGGCACAGGCAGGCTTTATTGCGCAGTTCATCCGGCAGGGCTTCAAGCACCGCAGGGTCGATGATGACGCTGTAGCACCAGCAGGCCTGATCGGCCGTGCGCGGGTCGGCCAGGGAGCAGTCGTTGCGGGCACCGCAGGCGGGGCAGAGGGTCGGTGTGGTCATGGGTCGGTTCAGAAGGGAATCGGGTAGGGCGCGTTAGTTGTTGCACGATACAGCGCGGCTGCGCGGCATTCCATCATGATGGCTATTTGGCGGGGCTTCACTTCGTCTGAAACAGATGTTTCCACTTGTGTCGTGAACGCACCAGATTCCGTTTTTGATGTCAGATGTTTCGTCATTCAGTGAAAGCTGAATGCCGCTCGCCAGCGTCGCTGGAGGAGCTCTTCCGCGGTCCAGGAGGCCGCCATGTATCGACGACTGCTGCTCATCGCTTTGCTCGGCCTGACCCTTTCAGCCTGCGTGCCCTACTACGATGGAGGCGCTACCTACTATCGCTCCGAGGTCTACACCGCACCGGCGCCAGCCTACTACTACGGCGGCCCGCGTTATTACCCTTCCGGGCGCAGCTATTACGTGCCAGCGCCCCGTTACTATGCGCCACAGCCTCGCTATTACTCGGCGCCGCGCTACTACCAACCAGCCCCGCGTTATTACCCGCGTGCCGGCTACCGGCCCTACCCAAACCAGGGGTGGGGCGACCGCTGGGGCAATGGCGGGCGTGGACGTGGTTCCGACCACGGAGGTGGCCGCGGCGGGCACCGTTAAATATCTTGAAAAACAAGCGGCGCATCATGCGCCGCTTTTTATGGGTACCGTACGTCCGTACTGTCAGATTTAACAGCTATCTTTGAGGTGCTAGCTGTACTTCACTAGCGCAGAGCCGAGTGCTTTGGCGTGGTGAGACTGAGCAGATGGAACCCCTATGTTCAAACAATTGATTTGCGTGCTACTGCTGATGAGCTACGTCATTGCACCGGCAAGAGCAGAGCAGGGCTGTCCTTATACGACGCAGATCGCATACGCCGACGGCCATTATCGCGCCAAGGACCATGGCCTGCGCTGGCAAAGCCCGAGGGTTGCGTTTCGTGGTGTTATCGACGGATTCATTGGCGCAGTGTTCATGCCGGGCGAGGGCGAGGAGAGAGGAAACGGCTACATGGACAAGTGTATCTACCGCACCAGTCGGAACGGGGTGGTAGCGTTGAGGCCACGCAAGGGCAATGAAGTTATCAACATGTCGTTGACCAGCACCTTGTATTGGGAGCTGCAGCCCGATGCGTTCGAGTTGCCGGTGTACACTTGCGTGGACAGCCAGCCGGACAATTGCGCTTTCAAGGTCAACGACAAGCGTACAGACCTGTCAGTAGTCAGATAAATCTGCCAGAGGATTCCTACCTTCCCAGGCCTTGTCAAAGTGCGCCTGCACCACCGCTTCCGGCAGTGTGTTGATATCCGGCCAATGCCAATGAGGCGTCTGGTCTTTGTCGATCAGGCGCGCCCGAACCCCTTCGGCGAACTCCGGATGACGGCAGCAATTGAGGCTCAGGGTGTATTCCATCTCGAACACCTGGGCCAATGAGAGGTGACGGGCACGCTGGAGCTGTTCCCACACCAGGTGCGCCGTCAGTGGGCAGCCCTCACTGAGGGTTTTGCCGGCCCGGTTCAATAGCGGGTCGCTGTGGTCGCGCAGCAGGCTCAAGGCACGCCAGGCACAGCGCACATCTCCTACATCCAGCCATTCGTCGATTTGTGCGCGGCGCGGTAGCCATTGCGCTTCGGGTTGATCGCCGATTGCCTCCTGCGCCAGCGCCTTGAGCAAACTGTTGAGTTGCATCGCGCTCTGTTCCTGCCAGTTCAGCTGCAGCAGGCCATCGAGCAATTCGTCTTGCTGGTCATCGCGCAGGAAACGGTCGGCCAGGCCCAAGTCCAGCGCGTCGCGACCGTTGATATGGGCGCCGGTGAGGCCCAGGAACAGGCCGAGCTTGCCTGGCAAGCGCGACAGGAACCAACTGGCACCCACATCCGGGTACAAGCCAATGCTGATCTCGGGCATGGCCAAACGACTGCTCGGTGTGACGATACGCACGGCGGCGCTTTGCAACAGGCCCATGCCGCCGCCCAATACATAACCGTGGCCCCAGCAGATCAACGGCTTTGGGTAGGTATGCAGGCGGTAGTCAAGGCGATATTCAGCGGCAAAAAACTGCGCGGCCAGAGCCGGAACTTCGCCGGGCTGCTCACGGCATGCCTGGGCCAGGCTGCGCACTTCGCCACCGGCGCAAAAGGCTTTGGGGCCGTTGCCGCGCAGCAGCACGCAGACGATCTGCGGGTCTTTGGCCCAAGCCTCCATGCGCTCATCCAGGGCCAGGATCATCGGCAGGGAGAGGGCATTGAGGGACTTTGGCACATCCAGGCTGGCGATGCCGATGCGAGCGCCGCCATTGCCGGTCAGTTCTTCGAAATGCAGGTTCATCGTGACCTCAATCGAGAAGGTGAAGGATGAGTATGATCCCTTCGTGGGAAAGTGCCGGTGCTGTGTCAGATCAATTGACAAGCGGGGTCGGCTTTCCTAGGGTTCGCCTCATTCTTTTTTACAAGACAATTGAACTATGACCGATGGCGACCGTATCAAACTCGAACCCAGCTGGAAACACGCTCTGCGTGAGGAGTTCGAGAAGCCCTACATGGCTCAACTGCGCGAATTTCTGCGCCAGGAACATGCTGCTGGCAAAGAGATCTACCCGCCCGGCCCATTGATTTTCAACGCCCTCAATTCGACGCCGCTGGACAAGGTCAAGGTGGTGATCCTCGGCCAGGATCCGTACCACGGCCCTGGCCAGGCCCATGGCCTGTGCTTCTCGGTGCAACCGGGCGTGCCGGCGCCGCCGTCGCTGGTCAATATCTACAAAGAACTCAAGCGCGACCTGAACATCGACATCCCCAACCACGGCTACCTGCAAAGCTGGGCCGACCAGGGCGTGCTGATGCTCAACACCACCATGACCGTGGAGCGCGCCAACGCCAACGCCCATGCGGGTAAAGGCTGGCAGTTCTTCACCGATCGGATTATCGAAGTGGTCAGCGAGCATCAGCCGCACCTGGTGTTCCTGCTGTGGGGCGCCCATGCTCAAAGCAAGCAGAAGCTCATAGATGCCACCAAACATCTGGTGCTGACCTCGGTGCATCCGTCGCCCTTGTCGGCGTATCGCGGGTTTCTGGGGTGTGGGCATTTCAGCCGGACCAACAAGTTTCTTGAACAGAATGGCCAGGCACCGATTAATTGGGTGTTGCCGTCTGTCTGATACGTGCGAGGCGGCGCAATGCCGTCTCAACTCATCAAATCGATGATTCGAAACGAATTTGTCACTCTGACCAAGTGGGCCTAACCTTCGGGAGGCGCAGCCGCCTGTTAGTTCTGACAGTATCCGCTTAGGGCAAGTCGCCTTAACTTCTCTGCGTGGTCTCTGGATGGGGTCAGCGCCCTTAGGTGGGCAAGGGCCTCAAATTGATGATCGTCTAGGAGAGTCGATATGTCTGAATACGGTCTGCTTACCCCACCTACCGGTCGTGGGGCAAAAACAGGTGTGCTGGTGTTGGATGCACCTGTCGTGCCTGATGTATTACCCCTTGAGGCTGATGACCTCGGTCATAAAGTACCGGTATTTTTTCAAAGCACCGGCTTGCGGGTTGAGGTGCCTGTACTGTGGCCCGGCGGGGGTGTGCTTGATCCGGGCGATGTCACTCTCGTCCAGTGGTTGTGGAATGGCACGGTGTTCGATGAGAAGCGGTTGGTAGCGCCTTATGATGCTAGCGACCTGCCTGACGCTGACTCATTGGTACCTTCCCAGCTCATGGACGTACCGGGCCTGCATGAATTGCGCTACGAGGTGAGACTCAGAGAGTCTAGCGGTAATCCAGGGGAGCAATCGTTCCCGACAGTATTGGACTGTGACAAGGTTGGGCCAAATAATGGACTGCGGGGGCCGCGTTTTCGGTTCCCGCAGGTCATCGAAGACGACGGCGTAACTGATGCATATCTGGATGATCCCGCCAATCAAGACAGGGTGACAGCTACCATTGATTCGATCTGGCCGGATATACGCCTGGGTGATGTGGTAGAGGCCTCTTTAATACCGTTGCCTTTTCTGAAGCCCTTGCGCAAGCGTCCGCGACAGTTGGCCATTGTTGCCACGACCACCATTGTTCAGGCACACAAGGATGGAACTCTGCCTATTGAGGTTCATTTCCCAGGTGCCGTTCTTCGCGGTCTGGCCAACCGAGAATACAACGCTCAGTACTATTTGACAGATCGTTCGGGCCGTGAATCGGGACCTTCCCGTGCCGCTCCTTTGCTAATCAATCTGATGCCTACCCCTATCGATCTGCGGCCTGTTGAAATTCCGCAGTTGGATGACGGGCGTATCACCCTCAGTGACGCCCGTGCTGACGGCGGGGTAGTCATGAATATCCTCGAACTGTTCGGCTCCACAGGGGGCGATCGTCTCCTACCGTCATGGGATCTAATTGCGCTGGATCCTATCGAGATTTCTGCCACTCAGGTTTGGCCTATCAAAGTACCGATTCCCTATTCAGTGTTGGCTACCGGCGGTTACGAGTTTGTTTCTGGGGTTGTGAGGGCGGAATACCGCTGGCAAAGAGGGAATGCCCCTTCCAGGCCATCGACCACTCGCTTTGCCTCAGTGGACCTGACGGTTGCCGGGCCGGTGAGCCCTGATAACCCAGACCCTATCAACTTATTGTTGGATGTGGTGACAGTGAAGGGCGTAGATGGTGACAACCAATTGACTATCAATGACGAGGGTAAGCCGGTACGCGTGATTACCGCGTTGTATGGCGCGCCCGATGTTGGTCAAACGTTGGAATTAATGGCGGGAAGCTTTCCCGGGCCCATCGCGACCTACACCGTACAAGCGGGGGATAGCGCGGGTCGGGAAATTGAGTGGCTCGTCGACTGGGACATCATCGAGCTTTTAGGTACAGGTTGGGTTCCTTTCTTTTACTGGACCTTCAACGGGGTCAACCGGCAACGCGCGTCAGACACGCCGGTAATGGTCAATATCGTGCGGCTCGTCGGGCTAAAACCGCTTGAGTATGTAGGAGTCGAGTACGGGCCCGGTCCAGGTGCCGGGTTTATCAACTGCGCTCTGCGACCTTGGGTCAACGGCGTCGGCGTTAAAGTGCCTGGGGATATCGATCTCCTGGACGGCGGCGATGAGGTGATTTTGGATTGGGCCAGTTATGCGAACACTAATGGTTTTGCCGGTGGTGTCATTCCTGAAACGATCAAGTCCTTCAGCCATACGCTGACGCCACAAGAAGCCCGTGATGGGTATGTCTTTCAGGTTCCGTTTGACCCCTACATCTTGCTTCCGGGGCTGATCAAGCCACCAGAAGGGCAAACCAACCCTCGGCATGGCTCTGCGATTGCGCGCTACCAGATCATCAAACCGGCAGGTGCAGGCATGGGATATTCCGAGCGTAGGTTGGTGTTTATCTCACTGATCCGGCTAAATTTACCGCCTTGCGTGTCGGACGATCAGGCGTAGTGAGAAGGAGGTAATGCGCTTGTAATGGAAGAGGTGCTCGTGGTGGTGAGCATCACAGTCGAGCCGCAAGGGGTACTGTCAAGTTTGACAGTTACGCGTTAAAGGGAAATGCCATTAAATGAATGAGACGCCAGCAGGTTTGCCAATTCAGACCTCTGCAGGGTCGGTATACGTTTAGAAAATGACACCCGGGTGTTTAGTCTTACCGTCGTTTTATACCCGGACAGATACTTATTCTTTTGAGGAGTTTGAATCATGTCCAACCCATCCAGTAAACCTGTTAGTCACGACCCTGTAGGTCCCATGGAAGAGTGGGAAGATCCCGTTCCCGATCCCACCTATTCACCTGCTCCGGTGATCCCCGGTTTATTGCCGGCCATTGCTGGCGACAACCACCGGAATGTGGTGCCAAGGGCGCTTCAATTGAGCGGACTCAGTCTTGAGGTTGGCCTGTGGGACCGTACCGGTTTTATCAATCCGTTCGATACACTCACCGTCTATGTGGATGACCGGCCGATATTCATTGATACCTACGGCGCCGCTGATGCTGTACCTGATCCGGTAATTGTTAATTTGGGGCCCAAGTCGGCCTTGCAAACCAACGGTGTCAAAGACATCCGCGTTCATGTTCTAAACCTCAGCGGCAATGACGTTGATTACAACATCAATCGGGTTTACGTAGATACGCAGGACCCTAACTATGGCAATCAACCTTCGAGGGTCATGATAGAAGATTACGGCACCGAACTGACCCCAGCCTTTCTTGCGGGTAAACCAGGTTTGGAATTCACCATTCCCACGCCTGCAGACCGGCGTGGCGGTGATACTTATCGAATGCTTGTGGGGAGCAATATCGTTGCGATCGAGGATGACGTGCCAGTGACAGGTGACATTACTGGTGTTATTCCAACCGCAACGATTCTTGAACGGTCAGGTTCGATAGACGTGAGATATAACCTGGCAGATCGGTCTGGCAACACGACTACGTTGTCTATTCCAAACTTCGTTCAAGTGAGTCTGAACGAAGCGCCCGTGTTTGGTCTCGTCAGTGTGTTGGAAGCGCCATTGGTTGATAAAGAAGAGGCCCGTAATGGTGCAACGGTGCGGTTGGCAAGCCTCACCGGCCATCTGCAGAACGACACCCTGGTCGTTTTATGGGGGACTGTCGAGATTTATCGCCAATTTATTGGCATGCCTGTTTTCCCAATTGACATCCCGGCACATTTTGCAGCTATCGCGGCAGGCGGGAATTTTTATACGGCGGATATCAGAGTCATGATTGAGCGCCTAGGCAGTCCCACTTACAACGCAGCTGTGGTGCAAGTGGATGTCGACCTGCGTGAGCCCGGTGGGCAGAACCCTGGTGAAGGCCCTGTAGACCCAAGCTTGGCACAGCCTGTTCTGCTCGGTGGGGGCCCCGACCCCAAACCCGCTAACCGTCTTTCCGAGAAAGATCGCAACTTCAATGCCACCGTCACTTTTACCTTACCGTCGGGGCTGGAAACGGGTGATTTCATTGACTATGTCTATGGAGGGGATGTCGTTGGGACTTATCCGGTAACTGGGGCGGAAGCGGTCGACTTTCCGGTGCCTTTTACCGTGCCGTGGGCCACTATCGATGCCAAGGGCAATGGCACCATTGAAACCCACTGCGTTATTCGGGATGCCATCAACTATAAGCATTCTCCGAATCAAGATGTTGTTGTGGATATCTTCAATATCGGTAGCTTGACACCCGTGACCTTTGAAAATGCCACGGTTATTACAGGCAACCCGAACTTCACCTATGCCATTAACTGTGCCAGGCAGCCTTGGCTAGGTGTGCCTGTCAAAATTCTGGATCCCGGGCTCCTCATGGTTGGCGACAAAGTGGTTATCGAGGCTGTCAGATACGCGTTCAATGCTCCTGGCACGCCTGTCGGTGCCCCCATAGAGACTCCTGAATTCGAACTCAACAGTGAGCATGTCAATCTTGGCTTGACCGTACCGTTGGATTTGAAGGTCTGGCTTCAGGACGTCACGGGCAATAGTGGCCGAGGCATCGTCGGTGTGCGTTGGAGGCTCCTGCGCCCCTCCACGGGAGACCGGGGCAGGTCCGACGAGGTGAAGGCAGCCTGGGATCTGGTTGGTTCGGGAGGCAACATTCCTGGCTATTGTGTTCCGAACGCGTCGCGCGTCAAAGGTACGCTTTGATCGACTGTTGGGGCCCCACCCTCTCGCTTGATGGGGTGGGGTTTTTTATCAAATTTGCACCTTAAGGAAAGTCCTACGCTCTTTGGGAACTCACGTTATTAGTCTCTGCACCGTGGAAAACGGAAACCTCTTCGATACGGGTTCCGGGTTCGAACTGGTACTTAATTCTGAGGCTACACAACATGATTTCTCCTACTTCCCAGCGTTTTCGTTATTCGCGTTTATCGTCGATCATCAAGCTCGTAGCTGCCGCCCCGTTATGCCTGTTGAGTCAACAGGCAATGTCGACGATTGTGGTGGACGGAACGGTGGGCAGCGGCAAATATGACGTGCGCCCGGGGTCCGCAGCCAGCGACTATCTGGCCCGGAATGGTGCGACGCTTACTGTTCACAAGAACGCCAACGTTAAAGAAATACGTGCGACGAGCGGGTCGACCTTGACGTTGACAGGCGCCACTGTGAGTTCTGTCCATGGCTCCCAGGCGGCCATTGCGCTCAGCAACTCAAGCGCCACTATTTCCGACGCGCGCATTACCAGCCACACCAGTGGCGGCTTGAACGTGGCTCGCCAGGTGGGCACGACCACGGGGTCCTACGCACAAGTCGACAATAGTGAAATCACTGGAGCGACCTATGGGGCCAACGTCACGTCCCATAGCCTTCTGGAGTTGAACAACTCTGTGCTGGTGGGCCAACGCCAGCAAGGGTTGAGGCTCCTGGGAGGGGCCGCAATCGCCACGGGCAGCGAAATTACCGGTGGTACCACGGGCGTTGTGATGTCCCTTGAAAGTGCAACTGCCCTTGAGTCGCCTCATTTGATACTCGACGGCTCGCGTGTGACCGGCCTCGATGGCCCCGCGATTACTGTGCTGGGGCCGATCACGGCTGAAATCGACGTGACCAATGGTTCGTCCCTGCAGGGTCAGAACGGTAACATGCTCGAGCTGACCCAGGGCGGCTCGGCCAACATGCGCGTGCGCTTCAGCGAGTTGGCTGGCAATATTCAGGTAGGTACCGACAGCGCGTTGGACCTTAACCTGGACCACGCAATTCTGACCGGTGATATCGTCAACAACGGCGGCAGTGCCAGTGTCGGTCTGAACAACGGCTCGGTCCTCACCGGCCGCCTGGAAAACGTCGACAAGCTGGCGGTCAACACTGATGCTACCTGGGTGATGGTCGACAATCAGCAAGTGGGCGACTTGTCCCTGAGTGGCGGTAACGTCCAGTTCGGTGAAACCGGGACGTTCTACCAACTGGATGTGGCCAACCTGTCGGGCAACGGCACCTTCGTCATGAGCGCGGACTTCGCCACCTTGACCGGCGACTTCCTCAATGTCACTGGCACGTCGTCGGGCGACCATAGCCTGCTGATCGCCAGCACCGGCGCCGATCCGCTGACCGACGATCGCCTGCACGTCGTACACACCGAAGACGGCGGCGCCAAGTTCAGCCTGGTCGGTAATCGGGTGGATGTCGGCACCTACTCCTATAGCCTGGTCGATGACAACGAAGGCAAGGACTGGCTGCTGGACCCCGGCAGCAAGGTGATCAGCCCTAGCACCAACTCGGTACTGGCCTTGGCCAACGCAGCGCCAAGCGTGCTCTATGGCGAAATGACCAACCTGCGTACGCGCATGGGCGAACTGCGTCACAGTAACGGTGCGTCGAGCGGCCTGTGGACACGTGGCTACAGCAATAAATTTGAAGTCAACAACCGCGACAAAGGTGTGCAATACAACCAGGTCCAGCGGGGCTTTACCCTGGGCGCCGATGTGCCGCTGTCTGGTGGGGACGGTCAATGGCTGGCAGGCTTCATGGCGGGTCACAGCACCTCGGACCTGGACCTGAGCCGCGGCAGCAAAGCCACCGTCGACAGCTACTACGTCGGTGGTTATGCGACCTGGATGGATGCCGAAAGCGGCCTCTATTTCGACGGCGTACTCAAGTTCAACCGCCTGCACAACGAATCCAACGTCGCCATGAGCGATGGCAAGAAAGCCAAGGGCAACTACACGCAAAACGCGGTCACGGCTTCGGCTGAAGTAGGGCGCAATATCAAACTTGATGACGGGTTCTTCGTTGAACCCTACGGCCAGTTGGCCACAGCGTTCATCCAGAACCAGAGCTACGAGTTGGACAACGGCCTGCAAGCCAAGGGCGCACGTACTGCCTCGGTAGTGGGCAAGGCCGGTGTGACCGTTGGGCGTGACATCCAACTGGACGCTGGCAGCGTGCTGCAACCGTACCTGCGTACCGCGGTGGCCCATGAGTTCAACCAGAGCAACAAGGTGGCGGTCAACGGTAACAGCTTCAACAACGACCTCTCGGGGACCCGCGTTGAAATGGCGGCCGGCCTTGCCATGGCCGTGTCGAAAAACTGGAAAGTACATGCGGACGTGGAGCGCAGCATGGGCAAGAGTGTGGATCAGCCTTGGGGGGTGAATGTGGGGCTGAGGTACGATTTCTAACAAAGTACTTATCGGTCGAAAATGCCTCACTCTTAAAAGGGTGAGGCATTTTTATGGCGCATTAATTGAGTGTTAAGTGCTGATAACTGTTACTGAGGCACCTCCGTAATTGCTTACAAAGATCCTTGCGTTGTTAGGGGATAAGGCAACGCCAAAGGGCTGGTTGAGCCCTGTTATAGCATCAATAACCGTTTCTGAAAGAGTATCTATTATTTTTAAGCTGTTATTGCCATAGTCGGTGACATAGGCAAAAGGAAGGGAGCCGTGCATGGCTATGCCATACGGAGTACTGAACCCGGTTAAAGTATTGCGGATAATATTGGTGCCTGCGTTCACTGTTATGATGTTGCTGGCGTTTGTGTTTACGACATACAAAGTTGGGGTGGAAGTGGAATTGTGCGGACTAAATGCCATGTCTCTAGGGATGGAGAAGCCCCTTATAGCCCCAACTTGAGTATGTGACGGTGGATCGATGATGTTGACATTGGTGTAGGCCCCTGCATAGAGGCGTGTATTGCCGGGATTAAAAGCCAGTCCCGCAGCGTAGGTATAGCCGCTGAGCGTTCCAATCCGCAATCCTGAGTTGGTGTCATGGACATATACCGCATGAGATGAGTAGCAAGAAACATATAGGCGTGTTCCATCCGTGTTCAGGCTGATGGTATAAGGGGCGGCGAATCCTGGGATCTGATTGATTTCGGCATAACTGTTTGTATTAATGACGGTCACCCGTTGCGTGCCCAAATTGCTTACGTAGAGCCGTCCGTTGTCAGGACTCACCGCAACTGCATGGGGTCTATTGAATCCGGAGAGCGTATTGATAACTTTAAGAGTGGTCGTAGAAATCACGGAAACAGTATGAGAAGTTTCGTTGGCAACATAAAGCCTGCTCCCATCAGGGCTAAGTGTCAGTCTTCTGGGACCTGCGCCAACATAAATATGAGCAATCACACCCACCGCTTTTTTGATTCGATACGCAGGCGGTGTCACCAGAGGTATCGCCGAGTCTTTGGAACCTAGTCCGTTCAAAGATACCCGAGCGTCAATACGCAGGTCGCTTTCATTCGACAGGCTACCCAGGTACTCGGTGGGTATTTCTTCTACGATTCTTTTGTTTGCAAACTCTGTTGGTGTCACCATCCTGCCTGGGCGCAATTCATAGTTTTTTTCACCTATCAAGTCGATCCAGAATTCCTGATTCACATTCATAAAGGGATAGTTAAGCGCAAGCACGCTGTTATAGCCGTTGGCGTCGATCACACCGCCTACTGCTTCGGGTACGCTCACCACCTTCAGTAAATCCGACGACAGCGATTGAACATCTAACGTCAATATCTTCGAATCGGTAGTGCCGCCGGCACGAAGTACTTTATATCGAACTGAGCATGATCGGCCTAGGTTGGCCGCGATAGCCCTGTTGTTCACAGTAAAGTCGACAAAACCCTGGGCGGGGTTGCCCAGTTGTGATGGAATGAGAGGAGAGCCTATACCTTGAACTCCTTCGAAGTACGCGATGATTTGATCATCGAAAAGCATTGGGAATCTGACCCGGATCGTGAAAACATTCAAGGTCAATACGTGCTCTGGATTGATCGTTGCGCGATCTTCATCAGGAATCTTCGTCGCTTCTAAAATCTCGGGTACTGGAAGGTTCAATGGAGCGCCGATTTTCATAATGACCGCATGTGAAAAACGCATCCGTTCATACTCTTTCACTAACGTGTAATAGATGCTCGCCGTACGATCGCGGCTTTTCAGAACGGTTGCGCGATCGATATCAAAATACAGGTCTTTGTTAAGCCAGTTTTTAGTGATCTTGAACTCTATAGGTGGAAGAGCCCCATTGGGCCCGCTACCCTCAAAGTGAAGATAAACAATACTGTCCAAGGTGAACGCAACATTTCTACGGACAACGATGGTCGCTCCATAGAGGGATTCATCAGGGTTGAAGATGAAGTCAGGTGGCGGTGCTTCCTCGACAAAGGGCGCTGGCAATGAGGCTACATTGTCCCCGACCTCAATGTGCGTAACCTCGGACTCACGTTTAGCTCCTTTCTCGGGCTCCACTCGATAGGCGATATCGAGCGTACCACCTTCAAGTTTGGCAATATCGCCGTTTGGTCCATTCATCAACCGGATAACGATTGGTCCCTCGTTTGCACGTCGAGGGCCGATTTCACGGTAGTAACCCGCACCGTTGGGATAGGTGCCATACAACAAGAGCGTAACGGCGTCAGTCGGTTGCTGTCCCGTATAAGTATTTATGTATACCGTGACAGTTAAAAGGTCGGCGGGCAAATTCCCATCAGGCGCTTCAATCACCAAGGGAGGAGCAAGCCCTATCCCACTTCCCTGGCCGATGATATTCACCACCTCAATGTCCGAATTCTTTATCTCTTCGCCAAAGCGGATACGTTCGTAACGCAAACGTAAACTGCCTTTTACCAAGGGCAATAGATCATTGAAAGGAAGTGGGATCCTCGCATCTCGTGTGAGGCTCAACACCTCATGCTCGTAGTACTTCGTGATGATGACGTTATCCTGTGTACGCCCTTCAGCCTGTATACGAATTAAATCGTTGCGCAGAAAATCCTCGTCGCGCACTTGCACTACAATAGTGGCGTCTTGACCGTGCAACTGGTCAAGGTCCAATTCGCCGTTCTCATTGGCATCTTCTATATATGGCTTTTTCAGGGGATCTGGCGCGCCCTTGAGGTAGACCGAAATAAGCTGCATGGGGGACCACCCCAGCGAGTAGTTACCGACCTCGTCGACTACCTCGTACTCACATACGTGTTGCCCGCTGCCGACTTCATCCCAGGTTTGCTTGTATATGAAGCGCTTGATAGGCGCGGTACTGCCTGCTTCGCCTTCCGTTATTGGGAAGTCTTTGATGACTCCGCCGATACTCAGGCGAATATTGTCACGTGTTGCGCGGTGATGCCCCGTGGGGAGCGACTCGTCTATCGGGTATCTATTGAAGGTAACCTCTACCCCAAGCTGGGCGTCTGTTTCTTTCACACCGTTGTTAATGATGCCCGCAGGGAAGATGGGCTTGGGCAGGTTGTCATTTTGAGGCGTGCTAGCGATGTTGTCACGCCCACCGGGCTCAAGGGTGTCGACCTTTAACCTGAAGTGTGCGGTTTCCTCCACGTTGCCATTTTTGGGCGTTACCCTGAAAAATACATCTTCTACGGGCCCGTCTGGGAGGCGTAAATAGGGTATGTAGAGTGGTATTTGCAAGCCATTATCGGCTTCATAGCTGGTTACGTTGTGGAAGTCGACTTGAATGCCTCGGCAATAGAGCTCGACGTAATCTCCTTCTGCCTGGTTCAGATAGGGAAGCAGAATACACAACAGGCCTTTCTCTCGTTGAACGTTCAGAGCTGCCTTATTGACGCCGCCAAAGAAGCCGACAACAGGTTGCGTCAGATTCGGTATGTAGGGTGTAAGGCTGGCGAAGGGGACGCGAGAAATGACCTGCGGGTGAGAAATATCCACTTCGCTGCAGTTGGTGAGGTCGAGTTGTTGGTTGTGCTCTAAAGCTTCGAGATCTTGGCTCATGGTCAGCTTCCTTGAGATGGCGGGGTACCCCTATTTCCACCTCGGTGAGGGGGGGGTAAAACCATTCAAAGTTTATTAATGCGAGCTGACTAGCTGTGAGAATTGACAGTAGCGACGAACGGTGTGGCCCATGAAGGGCCGTCCCTCGAGAAAGATCAGGCCTGACGATTCCAATGCCGAAACAACGGCTCCGCCAGAAACAACACAAACAACAAGCGCATCACCTGCATCGCCGTCACCAGCGGCACCGACAATTGCAGCGTCTCCGCCGTCAGGCTCATCTCGGCAATGCCGCCAGGCATCATGCCCAGTGTCAGTGAGCGCAGATCCAATTGGGTCAATGCACTTAACCCCACTGCTGCCAACGTGGCCAGCGCCATGGTCAAGGCTGTTCCAATCAAGGTGCGGCCCATAAACGACGGCGCGCGGCGGAAGAACTGCCGATTGAAGTGGCAACCCAAACCGCTGCCGATCAGCCATTGGCCAATCTGGCTGCCGCCATCAGGCAGACCAATGTGCAAGTCCCAGGTCACGCTGGCCACCGCACTCACCAGCAACGGCCCGAACAACCAGGGATTGGGTTGGCGCAAGCGTTGCCAGCCCCAGGCGACCAGCGCACCCATCGGAAACAGCACGGCCAGCCACGCCCAGTCCACGGGCGCTGGATGAAACTGCGGCGCGCCGCCCCCGAGCAAATACTTGAAGATCGCCGGCACACACAACACCACCACCAGCACTCGCAGGCTTTGCCCGGCCGCCACCCGGCTGAGCACCGCGCCATTGCGGGCGCCGAGGTTGACCATCTCGCCGGAGCCGCCCGGCATGCTGGAGAAAAACGCTGTGGCACGGTCTTCACCGCTGCGGCGCATCAACCACACGCCCACGACGCTCGACAAGCTGGTGACCAGTGCACCGAAGAAGATCAGGCCGAAGTGGCTCATCACCTGCTCGATCACCACCGGGGTGAAATGCAGGCCGATGCCGATGCCCACCACCCATTGGCCGCATTTGCGCCCGCTGGGAATCTCTGCCAACTGCCAGGGCGTGAGGCAACGCACCAGGATGATCGCCAGCAACGAGCCGACCATGTACGGCAACGGCCAGCCCACCAGGCTGGCCAGGTAACCGCCGGCCAGGCCGACCAGCGGTGTTCCCCACCAATGTTTAAAGGTGACCTCAGACATCGGCCAGGGCACGACGCTGTTGCACGCGTTTACGCCAGATACGCAGCAACGGTACGAGCAGCATGATTGCGGTCAGTACCCAGACGCCAAAGGTGATCGGGCTCGACCACAGGATTTCCAGCGCACCGTTGGAGATCGACAGCGCACGGCGCAGGTTCTGCTCCATCAGGCCGCCGAGGATAAAGCCCAGCAGCAGCGGCGACAGCGGGAAGTCCAGCTTGCGCAGGATGTAGCCGAAGATGCCGATGGCGATCATCAGGAACAGATCGAAGGTGGTGGCATGCACCGCGTACACGCCAATCGCGGTGATGATGGCGATCACCGGCACCAGCGCCCAGTTCGGCACGGCGAGGATACGGGTGAAGATGCGGATCATCGGGATGTTGAGCACCACCAGCATGATGTTGGCAATGAACAACGAGGCGATCAGGCCCCAGACAATGTCCGGTTGCTGTTGGAACAGCAGCGGGCCAGGGGTGATGTTGTACAGCGACAGGGCGCCGATCATCACCGCCGTGGTGCCCGAGCCCGGAACGCCGAGGGTCAGCATCGGTACCATGGCGCCGCAGACCGATGCGCCAATCGCGGTTTCAGGGGCGGCCAGGCCGCGCATGTCGCCTTGGCCGAATTTGCCGCTGGCACCTGCGATGCGTTTCTCGGTCATGTAGGCAACGGCCGACGCCATGGTCGCACCGGCACCCGGCAATACGCCGATGATAAAGCCCGACACGCCGCAACGCAGGTTCACGGTGAGTACCGACAAGGCTTCCTTGGCGTTGAACATCATGCGCCCGGTGGCTTTCACCGCTTCCTGGCCACGGTGGGTTTTTTCCAGCAGCAGGAGAATCTCGCTGATGGAGAACAGCCCGAGTACCAGCACCACGAACTGAATGCCGTCGGTCAGGTGAATATTGTCGCCGGTAAAGCGGTACACACCGCTGTTGGCGTCAATGCCCACGCAAGAGAGGAACAAGCCGATCAGCGCCGCAACGAAGGTCTTCAGCGGTTTGTCACCGGCCATGCCGCCCAGGCAGACAATCGCAAACACCATCAATACGAAGTATTCCGCAGGGCCAAAAGCAATCGCCCACTTGGCCAGCAGCGGGGCGAACAGCACCATGCCGCAGGTGGCGATAAACGCGCCGATGAACGAACTCCAGGCCGACAACGACAGTGCCACGCCAGCCAGGCCTTTGCGGGCCATCGGGTAGCCGTCGAGGGTGGTCATCACGGTGGACGCTTCGCCCGGGATGTTCAGCAGAATCGAACTGATGCGGCCACCGTATTCGCAGCCCAGGTACACGGCTGCCAGCAGGATCAGCGCCGACTCGGGCGGCAAGCCCAGGGCGAAGGCGATGGGGATCAACAGCGCCACGCCGTTGATCGGGCCCAGGCCCGGCAACAGGCCGACCACGGTGCCGATCAGGGTGCCGCACAGTGCGGTCACCAGGTTATAGGGGCTCAGCGCAATGCCGAAACCCTGGCCCAAATAGCCAAAAGTATCCATATCAGTTCTCCAGAACGTCGAGCAGGCCGAGGGGCAACGGTACGTCCATGGTTTTATCGAACAGCAGATAAAGACCGACGCTCATCAAGGTGATGATCACCACGCTGGGCCACCAGCGGCCGCCGTACAGCCGTGCCATCGGAATACCGATCAGCATGCTGCTGAGAATGAAACCCAAGGATTCGAACGTGCCGGCAAACACCAGCAGCAGGGCCACACAGATGCCGATCTTGATCAGCGTGGGTCGATCCAGCGCCGGTTCGTCGTCGGTATGCTTGGTCGCCTGCGGGCGAATCATCATGTAGACAAGCGCCAGGCCCATCAGCCCGAGCAGCAGCAGGGGGAAGGCTCTTGGCCCTACGGGTTCGTAGGAAAAGGCCGCCTGATACGGCCAAGCCATCAGTGCCAGGCCGATACAGGCCAGTAACAGCACCGCGGCAAAAATGCGTTGTAAGAGCATAGAAAACTCCAAGGCCCCTCTTGTAGGAGCGAGCTTGCTCGCGAAAAACGTCAACGATAACGCGTGCTGTCTGGACGCACGTGGATGTCCTTGGGTTCTTCGCGAGCAAGCTCGCTCCTACAGGGGCATTACACAAGAGAGGGGCGTTTACTGGATCAGGCCGAACTCTTTGGCCAGCACTTTGTAGTCTGCCACCTGCTTTTTCACGTAGGTGTCCAGCTCCTGGCCGGTCATGGCGAACGGGAACAGCTCGCGCTGGTCACGCAGCGTGGCGAACTCCTCGGAGGCCAGCAGTTTGTCGAAGGCGTCTTTCCACCAGGCGTAGTCGGCATCGCTGACCTTTGGC
The DNA here is from genome assembly GCF_002018845.1 of Pseudomonas sp. MF6394. Taxonomy (NCBI): domain Bacteria; kingdom Pseudomonadati; phylum Pseudomonadota; class Gammaproteobacteria; order Pseudomonadales; family Pseudomonadaceae; genus Pseudomonas; species Pseudomonas sp. MF6394. The sequence goes on along the minus strand of NZ_MVOJ01000034.1, from coordinate 45,500 downwards.
CCGAGGTAGAAGCCACGCACCACCGGCCAGACGATGTCGTAGCCTTGCTCTTTGGCGGTCGGAATGTCCTTCATCTCTGGTTCATCCAGGCGCTTCTCGGAGAACACTGCCAGCAGGCGCATGTCGCCACTTTGGATATGCGGCATGGAGTCGGAGATGTCGGTACTGCCCACTTGGATGTGACCACCCAGCAAGGCCGTAGCGATTTCACCGCCACCCTCAAGGGCGACGTAACGCAGTTCGCGCGGGTTGATCCCGGCGGCCTTGGCGATCAGCGCGGTTTGCATCCAGTCCTGGCTGCCGACGGTGCCGCCGGAGCCGATCACCACGCTGCCTGGGTCTTTCTTCAAGGCTTTGACCAGGTCGTCGAGGGTCTTGTAGGGCGAGTCGCTTTTCACCGCGATGGCGCCATAGCTGGTGCCCACTGCCGCCAACCAGCGCACGGCGCTTTCATCAAAACGGCCGAACTTGCCCTGGGCCAGGTTCAGCAGCGAACCGCTCGACCAGGCGACCAGGGTGCCGGCATCCGCAGGGCGCTGGGCCACGACCGCGTTGTAGGCCACCGCGCCCACGCCGCCTGGCATGTAGGTCACACGCATCGGCTTGGTCAGCAGCTTTTGGTTCACCAGCGCGCTTTGCGCCAGCTTGCAGGTCAGGTCAAAACCACCGCCAGGGGAGGCCGGGGCGATGCATTCCGGACGCTTGGGTTCGTCGGCGGCCAGCAGTTGGCCGGCGAACAGCATGCAGCCGGCGGCGAGGGCAAATTTACGCAGTGAAAGGGTCATGGTGATCTCCATCGTTTTTGTTATGAGGGGGGTACTACCAAAGTGCGACGCTGTAGCTGACCAGCAAGCGCATTTCATCTGCGTCACGGGCCGAATAGTTTGAGCGATAGGTGGCGTTACGCAGGCGCACGGCTACATCTTTGAACGTGCCGCTTTGCACCACGTACTTGATCTCGCTGTTGCGTTCCCACTCCTTGCCGGTCTCGCCGTTCTTGAGCTTGATGTTGTCACCCGAGAGGTAACGGCTCATGAAGCTCAAGCCCGGAATGCCCAGCTTGGCGAAATCGTAGTCGTAGCGTGCTTGCCAGGAGCGTTCTTCGGCGCCGGCAAAATCGTTGATCTGCACGAAGTTGACCAGGTACGGGTCACTGCCATCCACATACGGGAAGGCGCTGTCGCCGGACATGTGCTGGTAGCCGGCGCTGAGCTTATGACCATTGAGAGCGTAGCTGAACAGGCCGTTGAGGGACGTGTTGTCGATATTGCCGCCGCGGGCCGAGCCGGTGTCATCACTGATCGCCAGGCGCAGGTCGGCGCCGAAGGTGCCAGGGCCCATCGGGCGGGATGCGACCATGCCGAGGAAGTGCTGGCGGTAAACGTCGTCGAGTTGGGCAAAGTGGTAGCTGCCGGTGATCTTGTCGGCGAACTTGTAGTCGACGCCACCAAAGTTGAAGTGCTTGCCGGTGGCACCGCTGAGGAAGCGGCTGTTCTTGTTATTGAGCGCGATGTCTTCGTAGTTGGTGTCGTCGCGGTCCTTGGCTTTGTCCAGGCGGCCACCGGTGAACACCAGGTTCTTGAATTCCTTGGAGGTGATCAAGCCACCGTTGAAGGTCTGCGGCAGGATGCGCCCGTCGTTGGGCTTGAGGATCGGCAGTTCGGGGATCAGCGAGCCGATCTTAAGCTCAGTGGCGGAGATTTTCACTTTGCCGGTCAGGCCCAGCTTGGCGTACTCGTTGGCGGCGCGGCCGTCATCGTGGGTCGGCAGCAGGCCGGTGCCGGTGCGGTCGGGGCTGGAGTCGAGCTTGACGCCGAGCATGCCCAGCGCATCCACGCCAAAGCCGACGGTGCCGTCGGTGTAGCCCGATTGCACATTGAGCATGAAGCCTTGTGCCCACTCGTCGCGCTTGGATTGTTGCGCACTGGTACCGTCGCGAAAGTCGCGGTTGAAGTACATGTTGCGGGTTTCCAGGGTCGCGCTACTGTCTTCGAAGAAGGCAGCCTGGCTGAGCGGCGCAAAGCAGGCAAGGGCGGCGGCACTGGCGAGGGCGGTATGGGTCAGGCGGGAAGAGCGAACAGGCGCGCAAGCCTGTGGCTGGGTCGACAGCATCGTGGTGTACTCCGTTATTGTTCTTATTTTGGCGAAAACGCTTCGAGGCGTTTTTCGGGCGCTACGGGTCAGGCAACTCGGCGGGCATAGACCACCGTGGTTAGATCCTAAAGGGCGAAGCTTTCACTAACCTTTCAATCGCCTTTCAATGTTTTCGGGCTTCACAGGCCAGGTTGCGGCTGTAAACTGCCGGGCAAAGCGTGGCGCCGACCACCCCTGAATGAGGTAGAAATCCATGCGTGTCCTCCTGGTTGAAGACCATCTGCAGCTCGCCGAAAGTGTCGCCCAAGCGCTCAAGAGCATGGGTTTGACCGTTGATGTGTTGCATGACGGCGTGGCGGCAGACCTGGCCTTGAGCAGCGAGGAATACGCTGCGGCGATCCTGGACGTAGGGTTGCCGCGCCTGGATGGCTTCGAGGTGCTCGCGCGTTTGCGGGCGCGTGGAAAAAACCTGCCGGTGCTGATGCTGACCGCTCGTAGTGATGTAAAAGACCGCGTGCACGGCCTGAACCTGGGCGCCGATGACTACCTGGCCAAGCCGTTTGAACTCACGGAGCTTGAAGCGCGGGTCAAGGCACTGTTGCGGCGCAGCGTGTTGGGCGGCGAGCGCCAGCAGACCTGCGGTGTGTTGGTGTACGACCTCGATACCCGGCGCTTCACAGTGGCGGGCGAACTGATGACCTTGACCTCCCGAGAACAAGCAGTGCTCGAAGCCTTGATCGCCCGGCCGGGTCGCGTGATGAGCAAGGAACAATTGGCTTCCCAGGTATTTGGCCTGGACGAGGAGGCCAGCCCCGACGCCATCGAGATCTACGTGCATCGCCTGCGCAAAAAGCTCGATGGCCAGCCCATCGCCATCGTCACTTTCCGCGGCCTTGGCTATTTGCTGGAAGCCCGTGATGCATAAGCCCAGCAGCCTGCGCTGGCGCTTGCTGTGCAACCTGGCGCTGTTGCTGGTGCTGTTGATGCTCGCCAGCGGCATGAGCGCTTATTGGAACGGCCGCGAAGCCGCCGACACCGCCTATGACCGTACGCTGCTGGCCTCGGCGCGCACCATTGCCGCTGGCTTGACCCAGGTGGACGGCACCCTCAGCGCCAATGTGCCTTATGTCGCCCTGGACACCTTTGCCTACGACAGTGCCGGGCGCATTTATTACCAGGTCAATGACATTGATCAGAAGCTGATTTCCGGTTACGAAAACCTGCCCGGCCCGCCGCCCGGCACGCCCCGCACCGACGATTACCCAGCCTTGGCGCGGTTCTACAACGCCATGTACCTGGGCCAGCATGTACGGGTGGTGAGCCTGCTCAAGGCCGTCTCGGAACCGAACATGAATGGCATGGCCGAAATTCGTGTCGCAGAGACCGACGAAGCGCGGGTGGCCATGGCCCGCAGCCTGATGGCTGACACCCTGCTGCGCCTGGGCATGCTCGCCATCGGCGCATTGTTGCTGGTGTGGTTCGCGGTAAGCGCCGCCCTGCGCCCGCTGGAACGCCTGCGCACGGCGGTAGAAGAGCGCCAGCCCGATGACCTGCGGCCCCTGCCATTGGTGGAAGTTCAGGATGAGTTCGGCCCACTGGTGCGCTCGCTCAACCATTTCACCGAACGCCTGCGCGGGCAGTTCGAGCGCCAGGCGCAGTTTATTGCCGACGCTGCCCACGAGCTGCGCACACCGTTGGCGGCGCTCAAAGCCAGGCTGGAGCTGGGCCTGCGCGCCGAAGAACCGGCCACCTGGCGCAGCACCCTGGAAACGGCCGCTCAGGGCACCGACCGCCTGACGCATCTGGCCAATCAGTTGTTGTCTCTGGCCCGCATCGAAAACGGTGCCCGCGCCATTGCCGAAGGCGGTGCGCAGTTGCTCGATTTAAGCCAGTTGGCCCGTGAGCTCGGTATGGCCATGGCGCCGCTGGCTCACGCGCGAGGCGTGGCCCTGGCGCTGGAGGCCGATGAGCCGGTATGGCTGCGTGGCGAACCGACGCTGCTCAACGAGTTGCTGAGCAACTTGGTGGACAACGCCTTGGCCCATACGCCACCCGGCGGCAATGTGATTCTGCGGGTGACGGCCCCGGCGGTGCTGGAGGTGGAAGATGACGGCCCCGGTATCCCGCTGGATGAGCGGGACCGGGTGTTCGAGCGTTTTTATCGACGCAGCCAGCAGGGCTCGGGCTCGGGCTTGGGGTTGGCGATTGTCGGGGAGATTTGCCGTGCGCACCTGGCGCAGATCAGCCTGCATGATGGCGAGCTGGCGGGGCTTAAGGTACGCGTGAGTTTTATCGCGGGTTGATCAGTAAAACATCGAGCGCGCTTCGTCCAGTTCGCTGCGCAGGGCGTCGCTGTGCAGGTCTATGCGTAACTTCATGAGGGCCGGCAGTGTGGCAATCGGCGCGCTCCCCAGGGGGTGGTCGGTGCCGCGGTGGCAGTACAGCGCGGCGACTTGCACCAGGTCGACGTAGTCGAGGCTGGCAGAGTCGCGTGTCAGGTCCAGGTATTGGCCCGGCACGTTCACCAGCATCTCGGGGAAGTCCCACACCCGTAGCAGCTTGTCCCCCAGTACCGGGTGAATGCTGTCGATGACGTGGTTGAGGCTGACGGGGTCGGCCAGCAGCTCATAATGGTCCTCGGCATACGTGAGGATAGGCAGCACGCCGATCTGATGCACCAGGCCGCCCAGCGCCGCCTGGTCTGGCTTGAGCTGGCTGTGGCGACGGCACAAGGCGTAGCTCACGCCTGCCACCTCCAGGCTGCGGCGCCACACGTCGCGCATTTTCTGTTCGACCACCTCGGAGCGGGCGTGAAAGATCTGCTCCATCACCAGGCCGATAGCCAGGTTGCTGCTGTAGTTGGTACCGAGCCGGGTAATGGCGGTGTGCAGGTCGGTGACTTCCTGGCTGGCCCGCAGCAACGGGCTGTTGACCACTTTGATCAGGCGCGCCGACAGGGCCGTGTCACGACTGATCACTTTGCTCAGGTGGCTGATGCTGATCTCCGGGTCTTCGGCGGCCTGGCGAATTTTCAGGGCCACCTCCGGCAATGTCGGCAGAACCAGGTCATCGTTATCGATGGCCGTTACCAACGCTTGTTGGACTTTTTCCGCCAGCTTGTTCATTCATGCTCTCTAGGGTGCTGCAAAAAAGTACGGCGATTAACGCTGGATCTCGCGATCTCGGTCCAGTTGGTAGGGCAGGTCAAGCAGGTGCAAGCCCGGGCCTTCCAAGGTGCCCAAGCGCACGTCGCCACTGTCGGCAGCTTCGGCTTGCAGCACCGCGAGAAGTTCAATCGACTGGTCAGCTTTTGCGGCGATGACCACTTCGCCGATTGCGCTGTTATGGCTGGGGGAAAACAGTGGAGTACCTGGCTCGGGGAGTTCGGCTGTTTCCAGGCTCAGGCGATACAGGCGCCGCTTGAGTTTGCCCAGGTACTGCATGCGCGCGACGATTTCCTGGCCGGTGTAGCAGCCTTTCTTGAAACTCACGCCGCCCACGGCTTGCAGGTTGAGCATCTGCGGGATGAACAGCTCGCGCGTCTGGGGCATCACCTGGCCGATACCGGCACGGATCTGGCCAAGCAGCCACGCATTCAAGTCAGCCTGCTGCAATTGTGCGGCCAATTGGCTGCGCACGGTGTCGGCGTGTTCGGCAGGTACCCAGAGTTCGGCACGGCCCGGGGAAACGCGGACGGCGATCAATGCCTCGTTGCGTGCCACGCTGTCGGTCTCGACCGGCAGTTCCAGGCCCAGAGCGGTCAAGGCCGCGTCTGCGTTAGCCAGGCCGAAGCGCGCCCAGGCAGCGCTTTCGTCGGTGAGCTTGGACTTGGAGAACACCGCGTACTTTTTCAAATCCGCCAACTGCGGCTCTAGCAACTCGGTGGCCATGGCCAGGAGTACGCCATCACCCTGTAGCAGGATGCGGAAGCTCGACTGCATCCGGCCTTTTTGCGTGCAGCGCGCGCCCAGGCTGGCCTGGGTATCATTCAGGTAATTGAGGTTGCAGGTCAGTTGGCCCTGCAGGAACTTGGCAGCATCGGAGCCGCGGACGGCGAGAACGCCTTCGTGGGACAGGGAGCAGAAAAAAGCGGAGTCAGCCATGGGTCATCGCAGGTCAAAAAGTCATGGGTGCATCATAGAGGGGCGTCCGGCAAATGCATAGTTTCGTCGCGGTCGACCAAAGCCGACTGTTCCGGAGTCGTCGGGGCTGTATACTTGCGCTCTAATTTAGGAGGGCTCCATGGTCGAAGATGTAGAAATCAATCGCCTCTACTGGCACAGCCGTCGCGGCATGCTGGAGCTGGATGTGTTGCTGGTGCCTTTCACCAAAGAGGTGTACGCGACGCTCAATCAGGTGGACCGCGACCTCTACGTCAGGTTGCTCACGTGCGAAGACCAGGACATGTTTGGCTGGTTCATGGAGCGCGCCGAATCCGAAGACCCGGAGCTGCAGCGCATGGTTCGGATGATCCTGGACCGTGTCCAGCCCAAGTAATCGTTTCGAATGCCGCTGGCAGGCCTCGCGGCTGTTGCTGGCGGCCTATGTGCTTGCCCAACTGATCGCGTTTGGCAGCCTGCTGGTTCTAAATCTGCCTTACTCAAGCCTTGGCACCCTGTTATGCCTGGCTCATTGTGCCTGGATATTACCGCGGCAAATCCTGCTCACTCACCGTTCGTCGATTCGTGGCCTGCGCCGTGACGACGATGGCTGGCAATTATGGAGCGCCGCACGCGGGTGGCACTCTGTGCAACTGCGGCCCGACAGCCTGGCGTTGCCGCTGATCGTGGTGTTGCGTTACCGGGTGCAGGGTGAACGGCGAGTGCGGTCCATCTGCGTGCCCAAGGATGCGCAGGCCGCCGATGTGCATCGGCGCCTGCGGGTACGCCTGAAGTTCAGCCGCCGTAGGTGGTTGGCACCAGGATAGTGTCCCGGGCTTCGGGCAGCATCTGAGGGTAGTCGAGGGTGTAATGCAGGCCGCGGCTTTCCTTGCGTTCCATGGCTGAACGAATCATCAGCTCGGCCACTTGGGCCAGGTTGCGCAATTCGATCAGGTCGCGGCTGACCTTATAGTTGCTGTAGAACTCGACCCTATGAGGCTAAACCCAATGGATACAGGGGTTTCAGCCGATGACCACCAACCAACGCTCCCTAACTGGGACAAACCTGTTACAAACTGCGCTCGCCAAGCCTTACCACTATCGCCGGTCTGGTCGCTATTACCTTCGCCTTCGCCCTCAAGGAACCGCTAAGGGTTTCTATACGCTATCGCTCAGAACCACAGACAAGGCCACTGCTATGACCATCTCCAAGGACATCCTCAAGACGCTCGCTGCTTTCCACTTGGATAACCCAGAGGCGACGTGGGATGAGCTCAGAGAGCGATTGGCAGACATCGCTGAGGAGTGCCTGACCATGGCTCATGGTGATGACTCACTGGTGGCCTACGAGATGATCTATGACGAACTACGTCTGTCGCTTCGCGAGGCATCAGCTAAGGGGCTAATGACCATTGATCAACAAAGGGCAGCGAGTAAAGCCGAGGACATCCTTGAGGCCGCTCAGGAGCGCTTGAAGGGGAGGCCGGGCAAGCTGGTTGGGATCGTTGAGGAACTCAGAGGTGTCCCTTGTGGCACGCCTGTAGCCCCTTGTCTGTCCCTATCTGTAAACGCTTCTGAGGCTCTGACATTCGAGCATCTCTCAGGGCTCTATATGGCGGAGCAAAAGGACAACGTACAGGCCAGCACTATGCGAGACGTTAAGTCGTCTTGTGCTGCTATTAGCGCTGCTCTGGGAGGGCTCGACCTTAAAGGGCACGCTCGGGCTGACATGGTGGCGCTCAAAGCAAAACTCCTTGAGGACCGCAAAGGTTCCACTGTGAACAAGCTACTCACCCGGCTATCAACTGTCATGGATTGGGCTGTTCATAACGGCTACCTCGACAAGGGCTTCGACAAGGGACTGAAGCTATCCAAGGATGCTGACAGCTCTCGTGAGGCGTTCTCTCAGGATCAGGTAAAGGCCCTGATGGCTCACGCTAAGTCGCTTCCAGTGGACGCTTGGCAGCGCTGGGCATTGTTCCTCGGGGTGATCACTGGGACCCGTATTGAGGAACTCAGGCAGTTGACCAAGGCTGACGTTAAGCAGGTTGGAGGTGTGTGGGTCATCGACATCAATAGGAACGATGGTAAGACAGCCAAGACCAAGAATGCTTTGAGGGTCATCCCGTTGACCGATGGGGCCTATGGGTTTGACCTAAAGGCGTTCCTTGAGTTTGTCGACAAGTCCGACACTCGGCTGTTCACGCTGGGGGCTGGGCAATTCTCTGGTGTGCTCAATGGGGCCCTTCGGGATGTCTTGAAGTTGAAAACTGATCGGACCCAAACGTTCCACTCGTTGCGACACTCATTGGCTGGAGCCTTGAAGGCCGCTGAGGTGCCTGTGGGGACCGCTGAGTCGATCTTGGGGCACTCGTCGGGGTCTATCAGTTATGACCTCTATGGTGCGGGGAGTGCAGTAGAGGTAGGCCGTATGACTGAGGCCTTGAAGTCGGCCTTTGGGGTAGTCTGACCCAAGCGGTTTGATGAACAAGAAACCCTCTATGTCCTTATTTAACGTGGTGCATAGAGGGTTTTCTTAGATTATTTCCCTTCGGTATTCGTCCAAACATTAATTTTCCACTTGATCGGGCCAGCTAATAATGTGTGCTGATGGTGGTTCTGTGGTGGGAATTTGTCGCCATGATTGGAGGTCACCTCCTTGTTACATCCTGTACAGCGGTATATGCCTGAAACTGGAACAATCTCGGCTGGGCCAAACTCCTTTCCCCATATTTCATGAGGGTTAGTTATTTTTTGGAAAACTGATTTATCTGTGTAGTAAGCCATGTGGGTCTCCTTAGGTGGGCTTGTAATTGAGCACACAAACCCTATAAAGGCAAAGTGCTATTAATGGGACTTCATGGGCCAACGTAAAAGAGGTCTATGTTTCAAGAAGAGACTTGGGCAATACCCATCTTGCTGTACAACACCTTCAGGCAAAATCGTGGTTAGACACAGAGTCGTGGGTCTACAGGATGCTCTTGGCGGGTAGAGCTCCAGCCTCTGAGCCGTTCCGTAAGTGGGTCAATGAATACGGGGTGGCGTTAAATACCCTCACTAAGGCTACAGCACACCAACTGACCTTAGGAGGACACCATGACCTTGCTCACCCAACCCGGACCACATCACCGCCACGTTGACCACGACACCGGCATCATCCTTCACGTTGACCCAATCACCGGGCAGATCCTAAAGAGCCACACGATGGTTCTCCCCAAGTCCAAAGATGACCAGTTCAAGGCGTGGGCCACCGAGCGTCAAGCCTGTGAGAGCCTCGCTGAGGACCACTTGAAGACAAGCCCAGTCGTTGCGCCTGATGCTCAAGCAGTCATCTCTGAGGAGCCTGTGCGTGGTCGTGGTCGCCCTAAGGCAGCCTTCAAGAATCCAGTAGCTGCCTATATGTACCTCCTCGCCGTTCCTTCCTTGCTACCTTGGGTGGACGACATCATCAAAGGGTCGATCATCACCAGTGCTGGCATCAGCAACGGCAAGATCAACGTGAAGACCGGGGCAGTGATCGGGGCCTTGTTCGCTGAGGACATCACAGCGGAGGTCTGCAAGACTCAGGAGATCAGCTTGAGGACCGCCCAGCGTGTGGCGAAGGCCGCTCGACATGCTGCCCATGGCATCGCTTCCTACGTGGATCGACACCCGAAGTTGAAGGCTGAAGTTGAGGCTGAAGTGAGTGCGGAGGCTCTATATCGGGGCTCTCAGGCTTAACGACGGAATATATAAAAGAAAACTTTAAGACCTCTGAGGAGGAGCATCGACCAGTTTCAATGAGAGAGGGTTAGTGATGAATATCACCCTCTTTCTAAGAGAGCTCAATGAGTAAACTTAAAGATGCTCTTTCCTGTTATGTGAATCTTTAAGAAGAACTACAGAACTATTGAGCTGTGTCGTAAAAACCCTCACTAAGGCTATAGATGCACTACGCCCATCGCTGGGCATCACACAGATAATCGCAGAGTCTTCCTGTTTGCTTCTTCATGCCACCGTCCAGAACCTTTGTCGGGTCTCTGCGCTGGGCTGTGGGAGCGAACCTGAGGGAGCAAACAAGAGGAATAGACAAATGATCACTGACATCAAACATAAGCACGCTGGGCACGTCATCATTATAGAAGGTCAAGCATTCAAGGCCAATAATGCAGGGCAGTGGGACCTAACTGATATCTGGCGAACCTTAAAGTTACCAGTAAAGAACGGACCTGCGCAGTGGCGGACCAAGCAGGCTAAACGAATGGAAGCTATGCAAAATTTGCACAGCTCCAATGGTGCAGGCTCATGGGCGACCAAACGCGCAACCCTTGAATATGCGGGCTGGGTCTCGGATGAATTCAAAGATCTTGTCTATGACGCCTTCGAGGCGATCCTTGAGTTACCCGAAGTAGCTCTAATCGTTGCCGACAAGATGGCCTCTTTGGGGAACGATCACAGTGCATCCATCCTCAAGCGCATGACATTCAATGACAAGTGCCAATGGAGCTCTCTGGGGCGCCGTAACACCGTGCAGGGCCTACGCTCAGCTATCGCTAAAGGCAATCTCACAGAGGATCAAGCAGCCGCCCTTGCAGCCAGAGACGGCCTAAGAGGATTCGCTAAATGAGCAACTTTAAGAAAACCATTCCGACAACCGCTGAGCTCGCCTTGATTAACAGGGTGTTCACCAAGCCACGCCGGACATCGCTTATTACGATCCGCGCCTTGGTCTCAAAGGTAAGTGCTCCAGGCCGTTCGCGTGATCCTGAATTGGGCACCGTTTACGACCTCGCGGTGACGCTTCCTTACGTTGCCCTCATAACAAATCAGCGATGCATGGAAGCGCTCAAGGAAGCTCTTGAAGACGGTCTCAGTTTGAAGACGCTTGTTCGCTGTGACTTGTCCATTCCGATGAGCAGTCAACCGATAATGCTGGCCTGAGAACTGCCGTAAAAACCCTCACTAAGGCCCCGGGAATCAGTTACCCATGGTCTCCTCAAGGTCCCACGAGGCGCCATAAGCGTCAGTAGTGGGCAATCTATGCACCACACCGGAACCTCCTCGCTGTCCGCCATTCAGCACAGAGGCGCTCCTACAGTCCCCGCCAAGTTAACCCCACAGGGCTGTGAAACCACCTTCAATCCAATACCTTTAAGCAAACCTTGTTGATCCCGTGCGGGTCTCCTTTCCCCATTGGTCACGCGATCATGGCGGCAAGGTTTGGCTTAAGGGTCTCTCAAAGGAGAACCCCAATATGAAGCTCGACATCCAACTCAGTGACAACTCCTTGACCGTTCAAGGCCAGCCCGTGACCAAGGCTTATGCCGAGGGCGTAATGCTCGCAGGTCTTATCGCTGCTGCTGGTAAGAATCACAGTTCGATCACGGCCATTGTGCGCCAGTACATCGAAGCTGGTCTCAGTACCTCAGCATTCCCTGAGCAGACCTCGCTGGCCCGCCAAGAGATCAAAGCAGGTGAAGACCTTCGAGCAGCTCAGCTCCGTGACGCTCAGTTCCACGCAGACCGATGCGCTTCCTATCAGGCACCTACACGCCTTGAAGTGGCTCGGGCACGTGAAGCCAAAGAGAAACGAGCAGCAGACATCCGGGCACACGGTGCGGCCATTCGCGCAGCTCGTCGTAACTGACAACAGCTAAGCGGGCCACAAAGAACATCACTTCGAACAACTCAAGGAGATCCCACATGAAAACTAACGAATACATCAAGCCCACCAACTGGTCTACCGCTATCACTGAGCAAGGCGGCATCATCCGTTTTAACTCCTCGGCTGAGGTAAAGGACAACGGCGCGACTGGCGCTGAGACGTTCGTTGAGATCCTTACAGAGGGCCTTGACGACTACTTTAACGGCGGTGACTGGGAAGCGGCGGCAGAGGACGCAATCCCCTGTGAGTTCCGCCCTAAGGGCACTGAGCCAACCACACAGCAGATTATGCTGATGCAAGACCGTAGCGTTGAGTTCGATCCCCGTAAATCCATCTACGATGACTCGACCTTTGAGAAGGGTGAGGCAGTCGCTGGCGACTTCCTGTTCTGTGAGGCGACCCCGCACGCCGCTCTGTTCTCTTTCCGTCAAACGTTCTTCGACCACCACATGATGGCTGGCTTCACTGCCAATGGCATGGGGCAGATGGCCGAGAAGATGCTGAAAGACTTTGAGCTGTCCTGTGGGGCGACCATTGCGAAGATCCTGACCAGTGCTGCATCCACCGAGACCAAGGCACTGACTGGCTTGTCGAAGAACCCACGAGAACGCGCAGAGGACATCATCGACGGCCTGACCATGAACATCAACCAAGCCGTTGGCACTTCGCTGTCTGACTTTGTGTTGCTGATTCCTGCAAAGGAAGTCGCTGGTCTTGAGCGTGCTGCTCAACGAGCTGGTCTGTCGGATGTAGAGGAGCTATTGGGTTGTGGTACGCAGTTCTATTCTGGTGAAGACCTCGGCATCTTTATGCTTCCTAAAGACATGGCCTCTTTGAGCTTCCGCCAAGATGGTGATGGCGATGTGTGGCAGATCCATGCGACCCGTAACGCCAATGCAGCAGCATGGGACGTAGAGATCATTGGTGTGGCTGATGTAATGGCTCAGGCCAAGGTTCAGCTCAAGCTGGCAAACCCAGCCGACCCAGCCGAGAAGCTTCAAGTTGAGCTGGTAGATTTCCCAATGGTCACTCGTGTGACGCTGGGTCAATAGATGGATGAAGTCCTGAGGCTCCCTATGAGGAGTCTTGGGTTCTTTTAGTGATACGTTATTTCATTGCTTTAATTGGCTGGTTCAAGGAGGACCCTATGACCATGCGAAAGATGTTCGGTTAGCTGTCCTCAAGGCTATCGTTAAATCTCCCAGCTTCTGGAAGGTAGTCGCCATGATTGCCATAGTCAGCGGGGTGGCTGTCCCTGAGGGGCTCATAGAGCTTACCCATGATCTGCTGAGCGATGTAATGACAGCCATGTAGGGAGTCCTGTGTGAAATCTCGTGGGCCATAGGCTTGCAGGTTATTCAGATTTCACACAGGAACTCCTTGAGGTCCCTTTAGAATTTGAGAGAAAAATCTGAGCGATCACCTTTAATACTCTCTGGGCGCGCTTACCCCCGTAGGCCCTCGCACGCTCGCTCAGGCGCACGATAAGGACCCTTGCGGGTAGGCGATAAGGACCCCGGCGTTGGGACAAATGTGAGCCAAAGCTGTTACAAATCGGGGTCCTATGGTGCTACGCTATGTGCTCCTAACGTGCCTCATTAGGTCGGTGTAAGGATCGTATCCTTCGCCTCTGGCAGCATCCCTGGATAGTCCAGCGTGTAGTGCAGACCCCGAGATTCCTTACGTTCCATGGCAGACCTGATCATCAGTTCCGCTACTTGAGCAAGGTTCCTCAATTCAATCAGGTCTCTGCTTACTCGGTAGTTGCTGTAGAACTCGTCGATCTCATCCAGCAGCAAGCGCACCCGATGTTGCGCCCGTTGCAGGCGCTTGTTGGTGCGCACGATACCCACATAGTCCCACATGAAGCGCCGCAGCTCGTCCCAGTTGTGGGCGATGATCACGTCTTCGTCCGAATCGGTAACCTGGCTCGCGTCCCAGCGGGGCAGGGCGGCCGGTACCGGGATGCGCGGTAGTTGCTCAAGAATGTCGGCTGCCGCCGAGCGCGCATACACGAAGCATTCGAGCAGTGAATTGCTGGCCATGCGGTTGGCGCCGTGCAGGCCGGTGAAACTGGTTTCGCCGATGGCATACAGGCCCGGCACGTCGGTGCGGCCATGCTGGTCGACCATTACGCCCCCGCAGGTGTAGTGCGCGGCCGGTACCACGGGGATCGGGCCCTTGGTGATGTCGATATTGAAAGTCAGGCAGCGTTCGTAGACGGTCGGGAAGTGGGTCTTGATAAAGGCTTCGGGCTTGTGACTGATGTCCAGGTACACGCAGTCGATACCCAGGCGCTTCATTTCGTGGTCGATGGCGCGGGCGACGATATCCCGTGGCGCCAGCTCGGCGCGTGGGTCGAAGCGCTGCATGAAGCGCTCGCCATTGGGCAGCTTCAAATGCGCACCTTCACCGCGCAGGGCTTCGGTGATCAGGAAGCTCTTGGCCTGCGGGTGATACAGGCACGTGGGGTGGAACTGGTTGAACTCCAGGTTGGCGACCCGGCAGCCCGAGCGCCAGGCCATCGCAATGCCGTCGCCGCAGGCACCGTCGGGGTTGCTGGTATAGAGGTAGACCTTGGCGGCGCCGCCCGAGGCGAGAATGGTGAAGCGTGCGCCATAGGTATCAACTTCACCGCTGGTGCGGTTGAGTACGTAGGCGCCCAGGCAGCGCTCGCCCGCCAGGCCCAGGCGTTTTTCGGTGATCAGGTCGACGGCGACGCGCTGCTCCAGCAATTGGATGTTGGGTCGTTGGCGGGCCTGGTCGAGCAGGGTCTTGAAAATCGCGGCCCCGGTGGCATCGGCGGCGTGAATGATTCGGCGATGGCTGTGGCCGCCTTCGCGGGTCAGGTGGAACTCAAAGCCGCCGTCGTCGCTGCCGGCATGTTCATCACGGGTGAAGGGCACACCTTGGTCGATCAACCATTGGATGGCTTCCCGGCTGTGCTCGACGGTGAAGCGAACGGCGTCTTCATTGCACAGGCCGCCGCCGGCGTTGAGGGTGTCTTCGACGTGGGATTGCACGGTGTCGGTGTCGTCCAGCACTGCGGCGACACCGCCCTGGGCCCAGAAGGTCGAGCCGTTGGCCAGGTCGCCTTTGCTCAAAACCGCTATACGCAAATGGCTGGGCAGCGTCAGGGCCAGGCTCAAGCCGGCGGCGCCGCTACCGATAACCAGGACATCGTGTTGAAACTGTTGGCTCATTTGACGGATTCCGCAAAAAGCGATCCAGAGGGGGCGCAAACAGGACGCCTGGATCGGCGAATCAAAGGGTCACACGGGCCACTAGTATATAGAGGGGTGGAGCGGCACAATAGCCACGCCTTCGTGGCATTGTGAGATTATGCTGCGCAGCTTTGGGAAACGGCCGGTTGGCGGGACGGGAACTTTTTGCATGAGCCCCGACTCAATAGCAGGTTGCCCGAAAGCTGGGAAAACGTTGAGTTTATTGGCCCGTCGGGAGCATTGGACGCGTCACGAAACCGGCGACAAGATTATTCGCGCAGCCGGCACCGACCGTGCTGCGTTTTTCGTGTGTGCCAAATCAGTGCATGCCGGAAACTTGCTTGAAGGGGGAGAACTTTTGCGAAAAGCCCGAGTCTATGTTTGCAAGCCTGATCGTTTAGTTATGCAAGCCTCCTTCAAGTACAACGAGGAGTGTTCATGCTAACCCAGGAAGAGGATCAGCAGCTGGTCGAGCGCGTACAGCGCGGTGATAAGCGAGCATTTGATCTGCTAGTGCTGAAATACCAGCACAAAATTCTCGGGTTGATCGTGCGGTTTGTGCACGACACCCATGAAGCGCAGGACGTTGCACAGGAAGCCTTTATCAAGGCTTACCGTGCACTTGGAAATTTCCGCGGTGACAGTGCGTTTTACACGTGGCTGTACCGCATCGCCATTAACACGGCGAAAAACTATCTGGTGTCACGCGGTCGTCGCCCACCAGACAGTGATGTCAGTTCAGAAGATGCAGAATTTTACGATGGTGATCACGGCCTCAAAGATCTCGAGTCGCCGGAGCGTGCATTGCTGCGCGACGAGATCGAAGGCACCGTCCATCGCACTATTCAGCAACTGCCAGAAGATTTGCGTACGGCGTTAACTTTACGTGAATTCGATGGTCTGAGTTACGAAGACATTGCGAGCGTCATGCAATGTCCGGTGGGGACTGTGAGGTCGCGGATTTTCCGGGCCCGGGAAGCCATCGACAAAGCCTTGCAACCGTTGTTGCAGGAAAACTAAAGACAGCGGCGACAGCCAAGAGAGGAACCGCCATGAGTCGTGATGCCCTGCAGGAATCGCTGTCCGCAGTGATGGATAACGAAGCGGATGAACTGGAACTTCGTCGAGTGCTCAATGCATTTGATGACGCCGAAACCCGTGATACCTGGTCTCGTTACCAAGTCGCTCGGGCGGTGATGCACAAGGATCTCCTAATCCCTCGTCTGGATATTGCTGCGGCCGTTTCTGCTGCACTGGCTGATGAAGCCGTTCCGGCAAAAGCCTCGCGTGGTCCATGGCGCAGCCTGGGTCGTCTGGCAGTGGCCGCCTCGGTGACCGTTGCTGTGTTGGCAGGTGTTCGCCTGTACAACCAGGACGAGATCGCAGGCAACGAGCTGGCCCAACAGACTCAGCAGCCGGTCATGGCCGGTCCGCAAGTCAAAGGCCCGGCCGTGCTGGCTGGCTACAAGGAAAGCACCGATACCACCGGCCCTATGGCCAATGGTGTACTTCAGGGGCAATCCGGCTGGCAGGATCAGCGCCTTCCAGGCTACCTGCGTCAACATGCGCAGGAATCGGCCGCCAAAGGCACTGAAAGCGCTCTGCCATACGCTCGTGCAGCAAGCCAGGAAAACCGCTGATTCGCTAAGGAGCCCTATGCGCGCCATACCGCTCCTTGCGCTTTTGCTCAGTAGTTGGTTTGCACTATCCGCCCATGCCGATGAAGCCCAAGACTGGCTGACTCGACTTGGGCGTGCAGAGCAGCAGCAAAGCTTTGAAGGTACGTTTGTCTACGAACGTAACGGCAGTTTTTCCACCCATGACATCTGGCACCGCGTCCAGGATGGTCATGTCCGTGAACGCTTGTTGCAGCTTGACGGCTCCGCCCAGGAAGCGGTTCGGGTAGACGGTCGGGCGCAATGCGTCAGTGGCGCGTTGGTTGCCAGCCTCGATCCTTCTTCTGATGCACCCTCGCGTATTCTTGATCCCAAAAAACTCAATCCATTCTATGAACTGGCCGTCATTGGCAAATCCCGCGTGGCTGGTCGTAATGCGGTGATTGTGTCGATCAGTGCGCGTGACCCTTACCGTTATGGGTTTGAATTACACCTGGATCGTGAGACTGCGCTGCCGCTCAAGTCCTTGCTGCTCAACGATCAAGGGCAGTTGTTGGAGCGTTTTCAGTTCACGCGCCTGGATACTTCGGCTACTCCTTCTGACCAGGACTTGCAGCCCAGCAGCGACTGTTCACCGGTAACAATGTCTGCCGCTAAAACACCTGACCTGTCTGCCACGCAAAGGTGGCATCTGGACTGGCTACCGCCTGGTTTCCAACAGATCAGCAGCGCTACGCGCAAAGATCCCCAAACGAAATCTACCGTCGACAGCCTGATGTATGACGATGGGCTCGCGCGTTTTTCGGTGTTTCTCGAGTCGGCCAGTGGCGCTGACGTGAATGAAACCCGCGCTCAGCTTGGGCCAACCGTGGCAGTCTCGCGGCGTTTGAATACGGTCGATGGCGAAATGATGGTCACGGTGGTGGGCGAAATTCCCATCGGCACTGCTGAACGCATCGCGTTGTCGGTGCGTGGTGAAAAGGCCGCCGCCAAGCCCTGAGATTGTTAATCTTATGTTCATCCTGTTCTTTCAATCTGAGTCCGAATTTGGTTGGACGCTGGGCGTATGAAATTTCTGGATCAGCATTTTCACTTGCAAAAACTTCCCATGTTTTTTATAGGTCAGGGTTTGATGGCTCTGGCCTTGTTTGTTCGCGGAACAAAAATGCCGGTCGCCGTATCCGGCGTTTATTGAACCCTGTCGCTTAACCCTGCTCGTCGTAACGGGAGCTGTATGTCGATACCACGTTTGAAGTCTTACTTATCCATAGTCGCCACAGTGCTGGTGCTGGGTCAGGCCTTACCTGCGCAAGCGGTCGAGTTGCCTGACTTCACCCAACTGGTGGAGCAGGCCTCGCCTGCCGTGGTGAACATCAGTACCACGCAGAAGCTGCCGGATCGCAAGGTCTCGAACCAGCAGATGCCCGACCTGGAAGGCTTGCCGCCCATGCTGCGCGAGTTCTTCGAGCGAGGGATGCCGCAACCGCGCTCCCCCCGTGGCGGTGGTGGCCAGCGCGAAGCCCAATCCCTGGGCTCCGGCTTCATCATTTCGCCTGATGGCTACATCCTCACCAACAACCACGTGATTGCCGATGCCGATGAAATTCTCGTGCGCCTGGCAGATCGCAGTGAACTCAAGGCCAAGCTGATTGGCACCGATCCACGTTCCGACGTGGCCTTGCTTAAAATCGATGGCAAGGATTTACCGGTGCTTAAACTGGGCAAGTCCCAGGACCTGAAGGCCGGTCAGTGGGTGGTCGCGATCGGTTCGCCGTTCGGCTTTGACCACACCGTTACCCAAGGCATCGTCAGCGCCATCGGTCGCAGCCTGCCAAACGAAAACTACGTGCCGTTCATCCAGACCGACGTGCCGATCAACCCGGGTAACTCCGGTGGCCCGCTGTTCAACCTGGCCGGCGAAGTGGTGGGGATCAACTCGCAGATCTACACCCGCTCCGGTGGCTTCATGGGTGTGTCCTTCGCGATCCCGATCGATGTGGCCATGGACGTCTCCAATCAGCTCAAAAGCGGCGGCAAGGTCAGCCGCGGCTGGTTGGGCGTGGTCATCCAGGAAGTGAACAAGGACCTGGCTGAGTCCTTCGGTCTCGACAAGCCGGCCGGTGCCCTGGTTGCGCAGATTCAGGACAATGGCCCCGCGGCCAAAGGCGGCCTGAAAGTCGGTGACGTCATCCTGAGCATGAACGGCCAGCCGATCATCATGTCGGCGGACCTGCCTCATCTGGTCGGCGCGCTCAAGGCTGGCGGCAAAGCCAAGCTGGAAGTGATTCGTGATGGCAAGCGCCAGAACGTCGAACTGACCGTAGGTGCCATCCCGGAAGAAGGCGCCACCCTGGATGCCCTGGGTAACGCCAAGCCCGGTGCCGAGCGCAGCAGTAACCGCCTGGGTATCGCCGTGGTTGAACTGACCGCCGAGCAGAAGAAAACCTTCGACCTGCAAAGCGGTGTGGTGATCAAGGAAGTTCAGGACGGCCCAGCCGCCTTGATCGGCCTGCAACCGGGTGACGTGATCACTCACTTGAACAATCAGGCAATTGACACCACCAAGGAATTCGCCGACATCGCCAAGGCGTTGCCGAAGAATCGCTCGGTGTCGATGCGCGTCCTGCGTCAAGGCCGTGCCAGCTTCATCACCTTCAAGCTGGCCGAGTAATCCGCTAGCCCCATAAAAAAAGCCCCGCTGCCGGTTAACGGTAGCGGGGCTTTTTTGTGGGCGGCGGGTTCAGCTCATCATGCCTTTTACCAGGCGCTCTTGTTCGATCAGTTCACGCTGACGGGCGTCGATGCGTGAGGACAGCGGGAAGTTACTGCCCGCGCGCCGCTTGGCAAAGTCCAACTGCTGGATCGCTTGCTGGAAATCCCCCACCAGTGCGAAATATTCGGCGCGGGCCTGATGCAGGCCAATGATGTTGCCGGACAAGCCGCGAGTTTCGGCGACCTGATACCACACGTCCGGATCGTCCGGGCGCGACTTGAGCAGCCCGTCCAGTGCCTTTTCTGCATCGGCGGTACGGTTCTGTTTAAGCAGCAGGTCTACCCGTACCTGGTTCAGCGGATAGTTGCTGGGGTACTGGGTGAGCATGCGGTCGGTACGTTGCTGCGCATCCGGCATGCGGTTGCTGGTGATGTCCAGTTCGATTTGGGCCAGGTTGTAGGTGATGTCGTTGGGCGCCTTGGCCAGCAGCGGCGCCAGGCTTTCCCGTGCTTCCTTGAGTTGAGTGCCCTTGATCTGGGCGATGGCCAGGCCATAGCGTGCCACGTCATTTTTAGGATTTTCGTCCAGCTGCGCCTGAAAGCGCTTGGCAGCCAGGCCTGGTGTGTCTTCGTACTTGAGTTGTACCCGCGCGCGAATCAATTGATAGCGCAGGCTGTCTTCCTTGCCGCCGGGTTTGGCTTGTTCGGCGCGGTTGCGGGTGTCGGCGATACGCGATTCGGTGACCGGGTGAGTCAGCAGGAACTCCGGCGGCTTGGCGTCGAAGCGGTATTGGCGCATCAACCGTTCGAACATGGTGGGCATGGAGCGCGGGTCGTAGCCGGCTTTCTCCAGGTTGAGGATGCCGATACGGTCGGCCTCCTGCTCGTTCTGGCGGGAGAAGCGGCGCTGTTCCTGGATCGCGGCGGCTTGTGAGCCGGCAATCGCGGCGATACCGGCATCGCCGGCACCCGCAGCGGCGGCGATAATGCCGCCAAGCAGGGCAGCCATCATCGGCAGTTGCATGCGTGATTGCGCTTCCACGCCTCGGGCGAAGTGGCGTTGAGACAAGTGCGCCAGTTCGTGGGCCAGTACCGACGCGTATTCGCCTTCGGTCTGTGCATTGAGGAACAAACCGCCGTTGACCCCGACGATCCCACCCGGAGCCGCAAAGGCGTTGAGCTGTGGGCTGTTGATCAGGATAAATTCCAGGCGCCGGTCATTGACCTGGCTGGTCTCCACCAGCTTGTACACGCTGGTTTCGACGTAATCCTTGAGTTGCGGGTCATTGAGTTGCGAGACCTGGCCGCGCAGGTAAGCCAGCCAAGCGCGGCCCAGTTGGTATTCCTGTTGCGGCGAGACAATGGCAGAACTGGCGTCGCCGAGTGACGGCAGGTCGTCAGCGAAGGCCGGGGAGGCCAGCAGGCAGGCCAGCGTCAGCAGGGTAGGGCGCAAAAAAGTCATGCACAAAGCCTTTCGACAAAGAGCTTACTGTAGCCGGACACTGAGCTTGGGACCAGATATTCTAAGCAGCCCGAATGTTTGCCTGGAGTAACACCATGACCGACGTTGTAGCCTGTGACGCCGAACTCGACGCCAGCGGTCTGAACTGCCCGTTGCCCTTGCTCAAGGCCAAGCTGGAGCTCAATCGATTGGCCAGCGGCGCCGTGCTTAAAGTGACCGCCACCGATGCAGGCTCCCAGCGTGACTTCCGCACTTTTGCCAGGTTGGCGGGCCATACGCTGGTTCGGGAAGAAGAGGCTGCTGGCGTGTACTGCTATTGGTTGCGAAAGGCCTGAAGGCCTTACGAGGCAAGGTATTTACATAACTTCGGTACCAAGCTGACCCTGTGGCGAGGGAGCTTGCTCCCGTGACGACCTGATGGCCGATGCTTGTCTACCTGACCCACCACGATCCAAATGTGGGAGCAGGCTTGCCTGCGAAGACGGCCTGACAGGCGACACCTATCTACCTGGCACCCTGCGATCAAACTGTGGGAGCTGGCTTGCCTGCGATGACAGCCTGCCAGCCGCCCCCTATCTACCTGACACCCCACGATCAAACTGTGGGAGCGGGCTTGCTCGCGAAGGCGGCCTGGCAGTCAACACAGTTGGATAGTGTACATATCCATTGCTGCGGTAACGGCCGCTTAGGGTTCCGCCCTGACGGCGGGTCACTTTGGAAAAGCCCCAAAGTAACCAAAGGGCTCTTGCCCCACCACTCGGCACCTCGCCTAGGCTCGGTGTGCCCGTAATCCGCCAGTGATTTGGGGGGCCGCCGCCACGCGCCATCCATGGCGCGGGGCGGCTAAACCGGCATCCCTGCCGGTTTACCCCCCAAATCCCTGTCGAATTCCGGCCAGCGTGGTTTGACGGGGCGCTTGAGATCAAGATCACAAGCAGATCAAGATCAAGAGCTACTCGCTTCGCATCGTGGTTACCGTGTGCTGCTACAGCCCACAAAGTCTATGCTTATCGAGGCAAGATCAAGCCTTGTTCAGCGCCTGCGCTGCCGCCAGCACGGCATCAACATGCCCCGGCACTTTCACGCCGCGCCATTCCTGGCGCAGCACGCCTTGGCCGTCGATCAGGAAGGTGCTGCGATCCACGCCCAGGTATTCCTTGCCGTACAGCTTCTTCAACTTGATCACATCAAACAGCTGGCAGACCGCTTCGTCTTTATCGCTGATCAGCTCGAAAGGAAATGCTTGTTTGCCCTTGAAGTTCTCGTGGGACTTCACGCTGTCACGCGACACGCCGAACACTTCGGTATTGGCGGCCTTGAATGCGGCGTACTGGTCACGAAAACCCTGGCCTTCGGTGGTGCAGCCAGGGGTGCTGTCTTTCGGGTAAAAGTAGATCACCACTTGCTTGCCCTTTAGGGCTGCGAGGCTGAAGGTCTGGCCGCTGGTGGCCTGGGCCTCGAAATCGGCCACGGGTGTGTCGATGGCTACCGGCATAGAGAAGTACTTCCTTACATTGGGTTCTGTGGGCGCCATGGCTCAATCAAGGCGTCGAGGTTCAGGGCATCGGCGAAATCCAGGAACTGGTCGCGCAGCCAACTGATCTGTACGCCGGCCGGCAAAGTCACGGTAAAGGTGGCATTGAGCATGGTGCCGCCGGTTTGTGGCGCCTGGTAGGTGTCACAGGTCAGGTTTTCCAGTTCGACGTTATGGTCGATAAAGAACTGGCACAGCTCGTTGACGATGTCCGAGCGGTAGGCCGAGCTGACATACGCTACGTACGGCAGGGCCTGGGGGCGGTTTTCCAGGGCGGCGCTGCGTACCACGTTGACGGTGAAGTCATGCTTCTTGGCCAGGCCCGGCAGGCCGGTTTCCAGGCGCGCTAAGGCATCCCAGGAGCCAGAAATCTGCAGGACCAGCGCACTGCACTCGCCATGGCGGGTGAGGCGGGAGGTCACGACGGCGCAGCGGTTCTCATGGCTGGCGCGGCACAGCACGTTGGTCAGCTCCATGGGGTTGGCGCCGAGGGCACTGATAACAAGGAATTGTTCGCGAACTGTGGGGGTGGACATGCAGCCTTCCTAAAGCGATGAGCGGTCGATGCCGTGTGGGCGGTATCGATCAAAGGATCAAGGGTAGCGAAAAGCGTCGCCAAGGGCTAGGAGGTGGCGTTTTCATTGCGTGATCAGCCGGCTTCGGGCGGTGCTTTGGCCCAATGATGGCATTGCCCGACGTTTAGTTGCGCCAGAACGCATCCTCACGCGGTACTTCGCTTGTACAAGCATCTTGGCGCCAGTACCATTACGGCTCTCTTTTTCCGGCAGGAGCGGTTGCATGATTGCGGGCAGTATGGTGGCACTGGTCACACCCATGGATGCACAAGGTCGTCTCGACTGGGACAGCCTGGGCAAACTGGTGGACTTCCACCTGCAAGAGGGCACCAACGCCATTGTGGCGGTCGGCACCACAGGTGAATCGGCCACCCTCGATGTGGAAGAACACATCCAGGTGATCGAGTTCGTGGTCAAGCGCGTGGCGGGTCGCATTGCCGTGATCGCCGGTACGGGCGCCAACTCGACGCGTGAAGCGATCGAACTGACCAAGAACGCCAAGAAGGCCGGCGCCGACGCTTGCCTGCTGGTAACCCCGTACTACAACAAGCCGACCCAGGAAGGCTTGTACCAGCACTTCAAAGCCATTGCCGAAGCCGTGCAGATCCCGCAGATCCTCTACAACGTGCCGGGCCGCACCGCGTGCGACATGAAGGCCGAGACCGTGATCCGCCTGTCCACCGTGCCGAACATCATCGGCATCAAGGAAGCCACCGGCGACCTGCAGCGCGCCAAGGACATCCTGGCCGGCGTGAGCAGCGACTTCCTGGTGTATTCCGGTGACGACGCCACCGCTGTCGAGCTGATCCTGCTGGGTGGCAAGGGCAACATCTCCGTGACTGCCAACGTGGCCCCGCGCGCCATGAGCGATATGTGTGCCGCCGCCATTGCCGGCGATGCAGCCACCGCTCGTGCGATCCACGAGAAGCTGATGCCGCTCAACAAGACACTGTTTATCGAATCCAATCCTATTCCCGTGAAGTGGGCACTGTTTGAGATGGGCCTGATGCCGGACGGTATCCGTCTGCCGCTCACCCGCCTCAGCGAAGCCTGTCACGAACCGCTGCGACAGGCCCTGCGCCAGTCCGGCGTCCTGGTTTAATTGAGGAAGCACTACGCATGAAGCGATTGGCCGGACTTTCCGCACTTGCCTTGATTATCTCCAGCACCAGTGGCTGCGGTTGGGTATGGGGCCCGGAAGGCTACTTCCGTGACCGCGGCAGCGATTACCTGGAAGCGCAAGCAACCAAACCGATGCAACTGCCGCCTGATGTCAATGTCGCCAAGCGCCTTGACCCGTTGCTGCCGATCCCACGCAACGTCGCCGACGACACGGTCAAGGGTGAGTACGTAGTGCCGCGCCCACAGCCGATCATGGCCGTGGCCGATGCCAGCGACTACAGCCTGCAAAAAAGCGGCGACAACCGCTGGATCGTGGCTCAGCGTCCACCTGCCGAAGTCTGGCCGGTGGCGGTGCAGTTCTTCCAGGACAACGGTTTCCGCCTTGACCAGCAGCGCCCGCAAACCGGTGAGTTCACCACCGCGTGGCAGCAAGGTCGTGAGCTGTCTGCCAACATGGCCCAGCGCCTGCTGGCGGGCGGTGTAGCCGCTGACAGCGAAGCCCGTGTGCGTGTGCGCATCGAGCCTGGCGTGCAGCGCAACACCAGCGAAGTCTATGTAGTCAGTGCCGAACGGCCTGCCGGCAGCACGGCCAACGTCGATTTCACCCCGCGCTCGGTCAACACCGGCGTTGACGCCGCGCTGGTCGACGAGATGCTGGCCAGCATGAGCCGTATCTCCGAGAAGGGCGGTTCCGTTTCCCTGCTCGCCGCCCGTGATTACGACACCCCTAGCCGCGTCAGCCTCACCGAAGACGGCAGCGGCAACGTCGTGCTGAACCTGGGTGAAGACCTCGACCGCGCCTGGGCCAGTGTTGGCCGCGCGTTGGAGCAGGGCCCTTGGCGCGTTGAAGACATCAACCGCAGCCTGGGCCTGTACTACATCAACGTGGCTGAAAAGGCCGAGAAGAAAGACGACGAGCCAGGTTTCTTCGGCAAATTGTTCGGCAGCGCGCCGACCAAGGAAGAGATCGAAACCCGTGCCGAGCGTTACCAGGTTCGTTTGAGCAAGGTGGGCGAAAGCGTGCAAGTCACCGTCGAGAAGAACATCAACACCGTCGCGCCAGCTGAAACAGCGCGCAAAGTGTTGGGCGTGATTCAAGACAACCTGGGCTGATCCGATGCGTTTTGCCGTTCTCGGCAGCGGTAGCCAAGGGAACGGTACGCTGGTCGCCCATGATGACACGTACGTGCTGGTCGATTGTGGTTTCTCCCTGCGCGAAACCGAGCGGCGCCTGTTGCGCCTGGGGGTTCACCCCACGCAACTGAGCGCGATTCTGGTAACCCACGAACATGCCGACCATGTGCATGGCGTGGGTTTGCTGTCTCGGCGCTACAATTTACCGGTGTACTTGAGTCGCGGCACGTTGCGCGGGATGCGCAAACCCATTGAGCCTGCTGGCTTCCTGGCCGGTGGTGAGCAACTGCAAATTGGCGCCCTGAGCATCAATGTTGTTGCGGTTGCTCATGATGCCCAGGAGCCGACGCAATATGTATTCAGTGACGGTGAGCGGCGCTTCGGTGTGCTCACCGATCTGGGTTCTTATTGCGCCAAGGTGCTGGAGGGTTACCGGGATCTCGATGCCTTGATGATCGAGTCCAACCACTGCCGAGACCTGCTGGCACGCGGTCATTACCCTTACTTTCTCAAGCAGCGGGTGGGCGGCGAGCTGGGACATTTGAACAACCATCAGGCCGCATACCTGGTGTATGAGTTGGGCTGGCAAGACCTGCAACACCTGGTCCTGGCTCACCTCAGCAGCAAGAACAACCTGCCGACGCTTGCCCGGCAATGTTTTGTCGACACCCTAGGGTGCGACCCGGACTGGCTGCAACTGGCCGATCAAGATTCAGGGCTCGACTGGCGACACATCGCCTAGCCCACCTTACTCAAAGCGGAGCCCATCATGGAAAAACGTGAAGAACTCTACCGCGGCAAAGCCAAGTCGGTGTACAAGACCGACGACGCCAACCGCCTGATCCTGCTGTTTCGCAACGACACCTCGGCGTTCGACGGCAAGCGTATCGAACAGCTTGACCGCAAAGGCATGGTGAACAACAAGTTCAACGCCTTCATCATGCAGAAACTCGAAGCGGCCGGTATCCCGACCCAATTCGACAAACTGCTGGGCGACAACGAATGCCTGGTCAAGAAGCTCGACATGATCCCGGTGGAATGCGTCGTGCGTAACTACGCCGCCGGCAGCCTGGTCAAGCGTTTGGGCGTGGAAGAGGGCCTCAAGCTCAACCCTTACACCTTCGAACTGTTCCTGAAGGACGACGCCAAGGGCGACCCGTTCATCAACGAATCCCACGTCGTGGCGTTCGGCTGGGGCACCGCTGAGCAACTGGCGCGCATGAAGGAGTTGTCCCTCAAGGTCAACGACGTGCTGAGCAAGCTGTTCGACGATGCAGGCCTGTTGCTGGTGGACTTCAAGCTCGAATTCGGCGTATTCCACGACGGCTCCATCGTCCTGGGCGACGAATTCAGCCCGGACGGCTGCCGCCTGTGGGACAAGGACACCAAGAAGAAGATGGACAAAGACCGCTTCCGCCAAGGCCTCGGTGACGTGATCGAAGCCTACGAAGAAGTCGCCAATCGTCTCGGCGTACCGCTGTAATCGACGCAAGCATCTGATAGCACGGAAAAAAATCGCTTCGGCGCTTTGCATCCATCAATCATGCTGTTATGATGCGCGCCGTTGGAGAGATGCCAGAGTGGCCGAATGGGACGGATTCGAAATCCGTTGTACCTTCACCGGTACCTAGGGTTCGAATCCCTATCTCTCCGCCATTACATAGAAAAAGCCCTGTAGCTGAATAAGCTGCGGGGCTTTTTCGTTTCCGGCCGTTATTAACGGCTGCTTCAGGGATTTGTTGTAGTCCTGCCTAGCGCTGTTCAAGGCGCTCAGACGCTTTGCGATAAGCCTGATCACGCTCACGTTTATCAACGGCGACCACGAACACCGTAATTTCCTGATCGATCACTTGATACACCAGCCTGTACCCGTTGCTACGCAGTTTGATCTTGTAGCAGTCAGGCAGGCTATGTAGGCGATTAGCCTCAATACGTGGGTTGTTCAGGATTTCGACTAGCTTCTTTTTGAGTTGCTGACGGAGGGTGTCACCGAGCTTTTGCCATTCCTTCAATGCACGCGCATCAAAATCAAGGCTATAGGTCATCCAAAGAAACCCTCACGCGTTGAGGCGATGCAAGACGCTCACGTACGGTCGCCATCAAGGCTTCATCCTCTTCAGTCATCAGCACAGGCTTAAATGGCAACTGGCCGCGCTCGGCAACATATTGCAGCGCCTGGCGTATCAGTTCGGAAGGGGTGACACCGAGTTTCTCCAGCTCCAAGTAGGCGCGAGTTTTCAGGTCGTCATCGATACGGATGTTGATAGATGCCAAAGGATAACTCCTTGTGTAATGACGTTGGTCATTACATTGGAGCAATCGGGTTTCATTGGCAAGTCTGTCTGGACATACGGCAATCGCTCTCATCTGTTGACCCTACTTTTTGGCAGTCGGCTTCGTCGGGCGCTTTTTATCGGTTTCTTTCACCGTTTCCCTTGGTCTTTTCTTCGCCTCTTGCTCTGTTACGTATTCACCTGTGACCGCATCGCGATATCTTGTTGGCATGTAAGCACCCTTGACAGTATGCCGCCCCGGCGGCGACCTTTTTCAGGCTAGCTCAGAGGCTTATGCGCACAAGGTTTCCTGTGGGCATTCTGGTTACCAAGCTTTTCCGAAACAGGCGCTTACGTTATGCGGGGGCGGCAGTTTTCGGGCAGGGTTGCGCTGGCTGGGGTAGGGCGCTAACCTTCCGCCGTCGCCCTCATGGCGACCGGTTTTGACAGACTGATTTACAGGTGTACGACCTCCATGCGATTACAGCGTTTCTGCTGTGACGTCGTTTTATGGCGGCTGTGCGTGGGGCATCTTCGGGTGCGCCGGGTCCTGTATACCGGTCTGTCAACCCGCGCACAGCTGCCACCTGATCCTGTTTGACAGCGGGATGTGGCAGTTCCCATTGCATACAGGAGCTACACAATGAGCAATCTCGATTCTGATTCCGAATTTTCCCCGCGTAAAATATTCCATGTAGGCGCCGACGTCGGCACCGAAGAAGCCCTCACAAACGCCACCGAAATCCTGTCATCTGCCCTGCAAACCGCTTACCAATGCGCCGAAGATCCAGTCAGCACGCAGTCGCCCGTGATCATGGCCCTGGCTCAATTGATTGAGAACGCGCAAGCCTTGGTGGACGCTGTCCTGGAGCGTGCTTTCCCCACGGCCAAATAAATACCTGCTTCTGAAACGAAAAAAGCCTGCTGAACTCAACGCTCAGCAGGCTTTTTTGTGGCTGCAACTCGGTCAGGCAGGCTGCGCCACCAAGCTGTTGCTCACCTTGCGGCCCAACACCAGCACGGTCGCAAACCCCAACCCCACCAACACAGTGGCCAGGCTCAACAACACCGCGCTGCCCATTTGGTCGACGATCCGTCCACCAAAGAACGAGCCCAGGGCAATGATCACCTGAAACAGCGCCACGAACAGCGGCATGCCTCGTTCCACGTCCTTGGGCGCCACCACGAACATCCAGATACTGGCGCAGGCCGGGAAGGCGCCAAAGGCAAAGCCCCAGAGTGCGATCAGCACCACGGCGCCTGTCATACCGGTGGCGAAGTAGGGGAACAGGGCGGTGCTGGTCCCGATCATCAGCGCGACCAGCAGCAAGGTGTTACGCACGCTGCGGTTGGCGGCGAAGCCGGCGAACACATTGCCCAGTACGCCTGCCACGCCATACAGCAGCAACAATGAGCCAATCGTCGGCCCGTCGAAGCCGGAGCTGTGTTTGAAGAACGGCGCGACATAAGTGTACGCAGCAAAGTGCGCCAGGCCGATCAGCAGTACGGCAATCAACCCGACCCGCGCTTGTGGGTTGATAAACAGGGCTGGCAGGTCACGAACCTCAATGGCCTTTTCCGGTTTGAGGCGCGGCAGTAGGAAGACTTGCGCCAGCAGCACTGGCACTCCCACCAGTGCGGTGACCAGAAAGGTCATGCGCCAGCCCATCAGGCCGCTGAGCCAGGTGCCTACGGGCACGCCGAGTACGGTGGCTAGGGTCACGCCCATCATGATGATCGACGTGGCTTTTGCGACGCCGACGCCCTTGGGCGCCAGCCTGCCGCTGAGGGCGATGGCCGTGGCCCAGAAGCCGCCGATGCTGATGCCGAGCAATACACGCCCGAACAGCAGCAGGCTGAAATCGGTGGCAAAGGCCACCACCCCGTTGGCGAGGATCATGACCAGCGTCAGGCCGATCAGCAGATAGCGGCGGTCCATGGCGCCAATGCCAACCGACAGCAGCGGCGCGGCAAGGGCCGCCATGATGCCGGGCAGGGTGACCATCAGGCCGGCGTGGCCGGCACTGATGCCCAAGTCGCTGGCGACGTCGTTGAGCACGCCCACCGGCAGAAACTCGCTGGTCACCAGGGCAAAGGCACCCACGGCGACCGAAAGAATCGCCAGCCACTGCTGTTTGACGCTTTGTTGATTATGTTCGGGAAGGCCGTTAGAGGCCTGGCTCGCGCTTGGCATGGTGTGGGATTCCAAGGTGAAAGTCGCCTGAAGTCAGACGCAGGAGAGGGACGCTGGGGGCGATTATAGGAATCAGTGCTGGCAATCGAGCAGGCGCTCGTTTCGATAGTAATCATCAGTGCTATCGATGTGAGATTTTAAAGAGCCTTAAATCTGCCGCACAAACGAAAAAGCCCGTCGCTGAGTCAGCTCCGAGCTTTTCCGGTTATGACGATGTTCAAGCCGCAGCGGTGGAGTCTTATTTTAGCTAGCCAATGCATTCAGTACATGGACTGGGTCATTATGGATAGCTTTCAACAATGCCTTTGCTGGTCCGGTAGGTTCACGACGACCCTGCTCCCAGTTACGTAATGTGCCAAGTTGCACATCAATCAGCGCTGCGAATTTAGCCTGGGTCAGCCCTGTCGCCTTACGGATCTCTTTGACTCGCATTGAATCAACATGGAATTCACGAGAAGGTTCGCGTTCTCCGCGCAGGATCTCGTTCATCTCTTGAACGCTTTCCATCAATTCATCAAAAAATCTGCTCATAGCTATCTCCAGTGCTCAATCGCAGCCTTCAGTGACTTGCGCTCGTCGGCAGTCAAGATACGTCGGCCAACCGCCCCAAAAGACACTCAATAAACACCCCCTCCGCCCGGCTCATCTTCTGCTCCCGGTTCCACAACAGGTGAATATCCACATCCGCAATTCCCTCATCCGGCGGCAACCGCCACAGCAGCCCGTTCTTCACATCGTCCGCCACCACATGAGTCGGTAAGCAGCCCAAACCAAACCCCGCAATCACCAATCGCCGCACTTCTTCCAGGCTGGATGACGACGCCACGATCCGCCCGCCGAACCCTTGCTGATCGCGAAAAATCGTCAGTGGCGAGAGCATCCCGCCGATCTGGTCGCTGGTAAAACTCACGAAGTTTTCCGACTGCAAGTCCCCTTCGACCAAGCCTGTGCGTCCGAACAGGGGGTGGTGTTTCCCACAAAAAAACGCATAGCGCTGACGCAGAAACAGATGCTGTTCCAGGCGCGGCTGTGGCCGACGGTTGAGGCTCAGCCCCAGGGTCGCGGTTTTTTCCAGCAGGGCGGCGACGATGTCGGAGCTGCGCATCACTTCGACCTCCAGGTCTACGCGTGGATGCTCGCGATGAAAGCCTGCGAGAAAGTCATCGAACGTGTCGGAATTAATCCGGCTGATCATCAGCAAGCGCACCTTGCCGATCACTTCATCACCCGGCTTTTGCAGGGCGTTGCTCATCTGCGAGACCTGGCCGTACATCTCACCGGCAATGGCGAAGATCTGCTCACCGGCCTCGGTAAGCACGAAGCGCGGGCCACGGCGCAGGATGAGCTGGCAATCGAGCTGTTCTTCCAGGCGCTTGAGCGCCTGGCTGATCGCCGGCTGCGTGAGGTGCAGGCGGGCGGCGGCGCGGCTGATGCTCAGTTCCTGGCCGATCACGCGGAAGGTGCGCAGCAGGTTCCAGTCCAGGCGGTCATTGAGCAGGGGGTGAATATCGCGGCGAGATTCGGGCATGGGGTCGCTCGATAATAAGCAGTTCTTATAATCAAGATAATAAATAGAAAATTGACTAATCATAGCCCCAGGCCGAAAAATCGGGCTTAACAAGCGCCACCAGAGCGCACTGGTTTGACCTTCTCCTGCCAAAACAATAACCAAAGGAGCCAGCCCCATGAAGCCTTCCGCTTCGCCGCAGCCTCGCCGTGCCGCGGCCGCCGCTTTTATCGGCACCATGATCGAGTGGTACGACTTTTACATCTATGCCACCGCTGCGGCGCTGGTGTTCGGTCAGCTGTTCTTCCCCTCAGACGATAAATTGTTCAGCACCATGGCCGCCTTCGGCACCTTCGCCGTGGGCTTTTTCGCGCGACCTTTGGGTGGCGTGGTATTCGGCCATATCGGCGACCGCATCGGGCGCAAGAAGTCCCTGGTGATCACCCTCGTGATGATGGGCGTGGTGACGGTGTGCATCGGCCTGTTGCCGACCTATGCCCAGATCGGCGCTGCGGCCCCGGTGTTGCTGATTTTGCTGCGAGTGGTGCAGGGCATCGCGGTCGGCGGCGAGTGGGGCGGGGCGGTGTTGATGGCCGGGGAACATGCGCCGAAGGGGCGCCGTAACTTCTTTGCATCCTTTGCGCAGTTGGGTAGCCCGGCCGGTTTGATTCTTTCCTTGCTGGCGTTCAGCGCTGTCACCCGTCTGCCGGAAGAAGACCTGCTCAGCTGGGGCTGGCGCCTGCCGTTCCTGGCCAGCGCCTTGCTGTTGGTGGTCGGCCTGGCGATTCGCCTGGGTGTGAACGAGTCGCCGGAGTTCCTCGAAGACAAGGCCCTGGCGGAAAAAGCCCGCGCCATCAAGAAAGACCAAGCCCCTGTGCTGGAAGTGTTGAAGACGGCTTGGCGCCCACTGTTGTTGTGCATTGGCGCCAACACGTTGGGCATTGCCGGCGTGTATTTCACCAACACCTTCATGATTGCCTACAGCACTCAGCAATTGGACCTACCGCGATCGCTGATCCTGGAATGCCTGTTCTTCGTGGCCATTATCCAGTTCTGCGTTCAGCCATTGGCCGCCTGGGTGGCAGAGAAGGTCGGCGCTACGCGGTTCCTGTGCGCCATGTGCGTACTGGCAATGGCTTCGCCGTATCCGATGTTCGTCTTGGTCAGCAGCGGCCAGGCGCCCTTGATAATCCTCGGCATCGCCTTGGCGGTGGTGTGCATGGCGTCGTTCTACGCCGTGATCGCGGGTTATGTCAGCGGCCTGTTTGAAACCCGTGTGCGCTACACCGCGATCTCCCTGGCTTACCAGGTATGCGGCGCGTTGGCCGGTGGCTTGACGCCGCTGATCGGCACCTGGCTGGCCCATCAATACCTGGGCCAATGGTGGCCGATGGCGGTGTTCTACAGCGTGATCGCAGGGGTGTCGTTGGTGTGCGTACTCGCTTTGTCCCGCCGCCACGCGACGGCTCATCGCCTGGAAATGGCACACAGTTAAGGGAGTCAGCAATGTTGAAGATTAATGGCGAGCGCCTGTCGCATAGCCTGATGGCCATGGCCGAGATCGGCGCGACGGCACGCGGTGGCAGCTGCCGTCTGGCATTGAGCGCCGAAGACAAGGCCGGTCGGGAGCTGTTCAGTCACTGGTGTAAAGCCGCTGGCCTGACGTTGAGCGTGGACGCTATCGGCAACCTGTTCGCTCGCCGCGCGGGTACCGACAATGACGCCGCCCCGGTGATGATGGGCAGCCACCTGGATACCCAGCCCGAAGGCGGACGCTTTGATGGCGTGTACGGCGTGTTGGCTGGCCTGGAGGTGATCCGCAGCCTTGACGACCACGGTATCCAGACACGCAAGCCATTGGAAATTGCGGTGTGGACCAACGAGGAGGGCGCCCGTTTCACCCCGGCCATGCTGGGCTCCGCGGTATTCACCGGCACGCTCGCCCTGGACAAGGCACTGGCCACCGCCGATGTCGACGGTATCAGCGTGGCCGAGGCGTTGCGCACCACCGGCTACAACGGTGAGCGCCCGTTGGGTGGCGCAGTGGATGCGTATTTCGAGGCGCATATCGAGCAAGGCCCGATCCTGGAGGACAACGCCAACAGCATCGGCGTAGTCACCGGTGGTCAAGCGATTCGTTGGCTCGATGTGCGGGTCGAAGGTATGGCCGCGCACGCCGGCACCACGCCGATGCCGTTGCGTAAAGATGCGCTGTACGGCGCGGCGAAAATGATCCAGGCCCTGGAAAACCTCGCTGCCGATTTTGCCCCGCAGGGGCTCACCACTGTGGGTGAACTGAGCATCGCTAAGTCGTCGCGCAACACCATTCCCGGCTTGCTCAATTTTACCGTCGACCTGCGCCATCACCACGACGCCGATATCGACGCCATGGAGCAGCAAGTGCGTGCACGCCTGCAGGCAATCGCGGACAACCGTGGCCTGAGCGTCACCATCACGCCGCACTGGATCAGCCCGGCCACGCCGTTTGACGCCGAGTGCGTGGCCTGCGTGCAGGCTGCGGTTGACGCCTTGGGCTACAGCCAGCAGACCATCGTCAGCGGCGCCGGCCATGATGCGATTCACCTGGCGCGCTATTGCCCCACCGCGATGATCTTCATCCCCTGCGTCGGCGGCCTCAGCCACAACGAAGCCGAAGATGTCTTGCCCGACGATGTACGCCAAGGCACCGATGTCTTGCTCAACGCCGTGTTGAAACGCGCCGGGCGCGTTCATTTCTAAAGGCCGACGCCGTACCCCTGTGGGAGCAGGCAAGCCAGCTCCCACAGGTGCCGTGTTTACTCAGGAGCATCCTATGAAGACGTTTTTCCACCCCGAACAACTCCTGCATCATCCACGCAGCTACTACTCTCGCGGCCAGATGCGCACGCCCCAGGAGGTTCCCGAGCGTGCGCGCAACCTGCTGCTGGCTGCGCAAACCCTGGGCTTCGATATCCAGCAACCGACCGATTACGGTATGGATCCATTGCTCGCTGTACACGGCGGCGCCTACCTGGCTTTTCTTCAAGAAGCTCACCAGCGCTGGAAAGAGATCCCCGAAGACTGGGGCGACGAAGTCATGTCCAACATCTTCGTACGTGAACCCAATGCCCTGCGCGGCATCCTGGCCCAGGCTGCGCGCTACCTGGCCGATGGCAGTTGCCCGATCGGTGAGCTGACCTGGCGCTCGGCTTATTGGTCAGCCCAGAGCGCCATCGCCGCAGCGGGTGACATCCTTGATGGCGCACCTGCCGCCTACGCCTTGTGCCGGCCCCCGGGCCATCACGCCCGCTTCGACGCGGCCGGTGGCTTCTGTTACATCAACAATGCGGCCGTGGCTGCGCAAGCACTGCGCCAAGGTTTCCAGCGTGTCGCCGTGCTCGATACCGATATGCATCACGGGCAGGGCATCCAGGAAATTTTCTACGACCGCGATGACGTGCTGTATGTGTCGATCCACGGCGACCCAACCAACTTCTATCCGGGCGTGGCAGGCTTTGCCGAGGAAAAAGGCAACGGCGTCGGCGAAGGGTACAACCTCAACCTGCCTATGCCCCATGGTGCCAGCGAAGCGGTGTTCTTCGAAAAGCTGGAGCAGGCCCTGGCAGCGGTGAAGCGCTTCTCGGCGGATGTGCTGGTGTTGTCATTGGGCTTTGATATCTACGAGCTGGACCCCCAAAGCAAAGTCGCGGTGACGCGCGAAGGCTTTGCGCGGTTGGGGCAGCGCATTCGAGGGCTGGGGCTGCCGTGCCTGATCGTGCAGGAGGGTGGTTATCACCTGGAGACGCTGGACAGTAACGCTCAGGCGTTTTTCAGTACGCCAGCGGCTTGGGAGAAGCGATCAGGCGACTAAGTGTTAAAAGCCTGTTGATCAGTTTTCAGCAGGCTTTTCATACATTGATGGGCGCTCGTTCGGCGGCCGATAACCCGCTGATATGTATGACTCCATATGTGTAACAGGATTATCTCGGCAGACCCTCTCGGCACACATGGCGCCCCACCGGTTCCCATACGATAATGCTCGCCACCTCGACCACTTTGGCCTGCCTCCCGTGATCATCAACTTCGACCTCAACGACCTCCAAGCCTTCCGCGCCGTGGTGGACAAGGGCAGTTTTCGTGGCGCTGCCGAGGCCATCCGTATCTCGCAACCGGCCCTCAGCCGGCGTATCGAAAAGCTCGAATCGGCGCTGGATGTAAAATTGTTCGAACGCACTACGCGGCGGGTCAGCCTGACCATGGTCGGGCGTGCGTTTTTGCCCCAGGTCGAGCGCATGCTGGATGATCTCGACATCGCGCTGATGGGTATCAGCAACGTTGCCTCGACGCGCATGGGGAATGTCACCATCGCCTGCGTGCCGTCTACCGCGTACTACTTCATGCCCCACGTGATCTCCGAATTCCACAAGCTGTATCCGAAGATTCGCCTGCGGGTGTTGGATGCCAGTGCCGGCGAGGTGAGCAATGCGGTGGCCAGCGGCGAGGCGGACTTTGGTGTGAGTTTCAGCGGCAGCCTGGCCGATGAGGTGGAGTTCGAGTTGCTGTTGCAGGAGCGCTACGTGCTGGCCTGTCGGCGTGATCACCCTCTGGCTGAGCGTGACAGCGTGAGCTGGACCGAGGCCTATGAGCATGACTACATCGAGGTGGACAAGACGTCGGGCAACCGCTTCCTGCTCGACCAGGCCCTGCGTGGGGTGCGGGTGAAAAAGCCGAGTATCTGCGAGACGCACCACGTGACCACCATGATCGGGCTGGTGGAGGCGGGGTTGGGCGTAGCGATGGTGCCGTCGATTGCGATGCCGGCGCACACTCACCCGATTCTGGTCAGTGTGCCGCTGGTGGAGCCTCATGTGCTGCGCAATGTGGGCTTGATCAAGCGCCGCGGGCGGACGTTGCCACCGGCGGCGCTGGAGTTGGAGCGTTTGGTGCGGGAGATGCCGTTCCGGTCAGCGTGACACCGAGTCCAGGCCGGTGGATTGCACCTCCGGTTGGGCCTCGGGCGATGCCATGAACTGCAACAGCGCCTTGGCCCGCTCCGGGTGTTCGGCGTTCACCGGAATACCGGCGGCAAAACGGGTAACGGACTGCACGTCTTCCGGGATCTTGCCTACAAACGTTACACCCTTGACCGGCAACAACTCCGCCACTTGCTGCAAGCCGACTTCGTAATCGCCCTTGGCTACCTGCTCGCCCACCGGCACGCGTTCGATCATGGTGCCTTTGGCCGGCATGCCGAGTTTCTTGAACAATTGCTTCTCGACGTACACGCCGCTGGCGCTATCGGAATAGGCCACCGACTTGGCTTTGCTCAGCACAGCCTTGAGCTCGGCATCGGTATTGATCGCAGGTTTGGCTGCACCTTCCTTCACCACCAGGCCGATCCGCGAGTCCGCCAATTCCACGCGGGAGGCGGGGTCGACCTTGCCTTGTTTGATCAACTCATCCAGGGCATAGCCGACCATGATCACCACGTCGGCGTGTTCGCCACGGGCCAGACGGTTGGGAATCGCTTCCGGCGCCTTGCCCATGGACGGGCCAAGGATGGTGTCGAGGGTATCCCCGCTTTGCTCGGCGTATTGCGGACCGAGCAATTTATACGCGGCGGTGAAGCCGCCCGAGGTCATGACCTTGAGTTGCTCGGCCTGGGCGGTCAGCGCCAGGGTGCCGAGGACGACAGCGGTGAGGGTCTTGAACAGCGGCTTCATTGCGCGGCCTCCTGCATGACTTGGCCACGGGTGTTGGCGCGGCGATACAACGCCAGGGTCGAACACAAGGCACACAGCGCGGCGAAGATCATCCAGTACGCAGGTGAAGCCTTGTCTTCGGTGATGTGAATGAACCAGGTCGAAATCGCCGGGGTAAAGCCACCGAACACTGCCGTCGCCAGGCTGTAAGCCAGGGAGAAACCCGCCACGCGCACTTCCACCGGCATGATTTCGGTGAGCGCCGGGATCATCGCGCCGTTGTACATGCCATACAGGAACGAGAACCAAAGCAGGGTTTCCAGCATGTGTGCAAAGCTGGGGGCGTTGACCACGTAGGACAGCGCTGGATAAGCCGTAAGGACAGTCAGCACCGTCATGGCGATCAACACCGGTTTACGGCCGAAGCGGTCGCTTAACGTGCCGCCGATCGGCAGCCAGAAAAAGTTCGAAATCGCGACCAGCAAGGTCACCAGCAAGGCGTCCGAGGTGCTCAGGTGCAACACGGTTTTGCCGAAGGTCGGTGCGTACACGGTGATCAGGTAGAACGCGGTGGTGGTCATGGCCACCATCAGCATGCCGCCGATGACTACGGTCCAGTTCTTCACCAAGGTCGCCATCACTTCACGCATGGTCGGGCGATGCTTGCGGTTGGCGAACTCTTCGGTTTCCTGCAGGTTGCGACGCAGCACAAAGATAAACGGAATGATCACGCAACCGACGGCAAACGGAATCCGCCAGCCCCAATCGGCCACCACCGCAGGTTCCATCCACACGTTCAAGCCATAACCCAGGGCTGCGGCGACGACGATGGAGATCTGTTGGCTACCCGACTGCCAGCTGGTGTAGAAGCCTTTACGGCCTGGCGTGGCCATTTCGGACAGGTACACCGACACGCCACCCAGTTCCGCGCCGGCCGAGAAGCCTTGCAGTAGGCGCCCCAACAGCACCAGCAATGGCGCCCATAGGCCGATGGTCTGATAACTCGGTACCAGCACGATCAGCAGCGTACCGCTGGCCATGATCGACAAGGTCACGATCAAGCCTTTGCGACGGCCCACGTCATCGATGTAGGCACCCAGAATAATCGCGCCCAATGGCCGCATCAGGAAGCCCGCGCCGAACACGGCGAAGGTCATCATTAATGACGCAAACTCATTAGCGGCCGGGAAGAACGCGGCAGCGATATAGGTGGCGTAGAAACCGAACAGGAAGAAGTCGAACTGTTCGAGGAAATTGCCCGAAGTCACGCGCAATACCGCGCCTACTTTCGAGGGGGCAGCCGCAGGCCGGGAAGGGGTCGTCATGGTTTTGTGTCTCCAGCGTTCTTTTTAAAGTGCTTGTTTCGCTTAAGACTTGGGATAGTGGCTGACACATTTAGAAATGATAAGTGACAAATTTGGATTGATTGATGTGTGTTGGCTATCAATCTGAGCCCGCTTCAAAACGGCTTGCCGTGTTCTATGCTTGAGCCTGGGTCCAATTCTTATCGGCGGAGGTCGCTATGGGGAACGAACAGCAGCACAACAAGCCGGAGCGTGAAGAACCCCGGCAGCCGCGCGAAGACGAAAAACCGCAAACCTGGAAGCATCCGGACGACGGCACCGAGCTTTCCGAACGTGACCAGGAACGTCCGCTAAAACCCTGAGCATCAGGTAAAACGCGGTCTAATTGTGGGAGCGGGCTTGCTCGCGAAGGCGGTGTGTCAGTCAACGGAGTCGTCGGCTGAACCATTGCATTCGCGAGCAAGCCCGCTCCCACATGTTTTACCGTGCACATAGACGCAGCTCCCCAGCCTTCCTAAACTGCCGCTTGTCTTGGGGAAAGGGGCAGGCGCCGATGAATCGCAATGAATTACGCAAGGCCGACATCAACCTGATGGTGGTCTTCGAAGCACTGATGCTCGAGCGCAATGTGACGCGGGTGGCGGAGAAGCTGTTTCTCGGCCAACCGACCATCAGCTCGGCCCTCAACCGCCTGCGTACCCTGTTCAACGACCCCCTGTTTATTCGTGTCGGCCATCGCATGGAGCCTACGGCGCGTGCCGAGGAGATCATCCAGCACCTGTCGCCGGCTTTGGACTCGCTGTCTTCGGCCTTGAGTCTGACCCATGATTTCGACCCGTCCATCAGTACCATGACTTTCCGCATCGGCCTGTCCGATGACGTGGAGTTTGGCCTGCTGCCACCTTTGCTGCGCGCCTTGCGCCAGGAAGCGCCGCAGGTGGTGTTTGTGGTGCAGCATGTGGACTACTGGCGCATTCCCGACCTGCTGGCTTCCGGCGACATTACCGTCGGCATCACCCAGACCCGCGGGCTGCCGGCCAATGCCAAGCGCAAGCTGTTGCGGCACATCCGCCCGTGCCTGCTGCGTGCCGATGCCTCGGATACACCGCTGACCCTCGACGAATATTGCGCACGGCCCCACGTGTTGGTGTCCCACACCGCCAACGTGGCCGGGTTTGCCGATGAGTGGCTGGCAGAGGTGGGCCGCAAACGCCATGTGGTGCTCTCGGTGCCGCAATACAGTTCGTTGCCGGCCTTGCTTGCCGGCACCGACATGATCGCCAGCCTGCCGGATTACACCGCCCAGGCCATGGCTGCCAGCGGAAACCTGTTCTGCGAGCCGTTCCCGTTCGAAACCCCGACCCTGGATTTGTCCATGGTGTGGCTCAGCCACGTTGACACCGACCCGGCGGAACGCTGGATGCGCTCTCGGTTGGAGGCATTCATGAGTGATAGAGGGCTGGTGGCCAAGGCTTGAGGTGTTTTTCCGTGGTATATAGCTAGGCATCTTCCTACAAAAAACTCGGAGAAAAGCATGCCGCACCTGCACGTGGAACACACCGCCAACCTGACGCAACTGGACACTGACAAGGCCCTGTTGCGCCTTAATCATGCGTTGGTGGCCTCCGGTCAGTTCGGCGCCGAGTTCGACATCAAGAGCCGTGCGGTGACGGTCGAGCGTTTTCGGGTCGGCACAGGCCTGGGGGAGCGCGGTTTCGTTGCGGTGCGTTTGGCGTTATTGAGCGGGCGTTCGCCGCAGGTCAAGAAACAACTGTCAGAAAGCCTGCTGGCGGTGCTCCAGGACCTGGGCCCGTGGCCCGAAGGTGTGCAGGTACAACTGAGTGTCGAGCTGCTGGATATTGATCGCGATTCCTACAGCAAAATCGCCATCGGCTGACTCACCCCCCCCCCTGTAGGAGCGAGCTTGCTCGCGAAGATCGCTAACGATAACGCGGGGTGCCTGATTCACAGCGGCGCACTCTGGTTCTTCGCGAGCAAGCTCGCTCCTACAACAGGCCTTGGTCCGCGCACACCTTCACCACTTGTTCACGAAACCAGGTATTGGCGCTGTCCTGCCCACTGGTTTCGTTCCACTG
This sequence comes from Pseudomonas sp. MF6394, assembly GCF_002018845.1. Taxonomy (NCBI): domain Bacteria; kingdom Pseudomonadati; phylum Pseudomonadota; class Gammaproteobacteria; order Pseudomonadales; family Pseudomonadaceae; genus Pseudomonas; species Pseudomonas sp. MF6394. The sequence goes on along the minus strand of NZ_MVOJ01000034.1, from coordinate 5,228 downwards.
CATATCCAGGGTGAAGCCCGGCAACCCATTGGGGGCTTCGCAAACACCGAATGCCGGCGCTGGCGCCAGCAACCTTTGCACGCGGCGGGGCAGGGTGACGATGAAATCGGTGCCGGCAATCATCTTCAATGCCGCGCTGTAGCTGTTGGCCCGCGCGATCACTTGGCGCTTGCGGGCCTGGCGGGCGAGCCAGCCGTCGATCATGTTGGTGTCGGAGGTCCAAGGCGTTGGGAATACGTGGCGCCGCTCAACGAAGGATTGCAGGCTGAACGCCGATTCCCTGGGCGCAGAGCGTTGGTCGCACACGCAGACCAAGTCGTCCTCCAACAGCATCTGGGTCTTGAAGTCTTTATGGGCGCGGTGAAAGTGCGGGCCGAAGCAGATCACCAGGTCCAAGCGACCTTCACGCAGGTCGTCGGCGGGGATGTCGGTTTCCAGCTTCTGCACATTGACGATCACCGGCAGGTCGGCATGGTCGAAGCGCTTGAGCAGGCGCGGCAGGATCAACTGTTCGAAATATTCTGGCGCGCACACATTGAAGGTCACCGCCTGTTGGGTCGGGTCGAACGCCTGGCCACCGGCGTGGCACAGGTTGATGCTTTCCAGAATCTTCTGCACATGCTCGTACATGGTGGTGGCCTTGTACGTAGGGCGCATGCCCGCGCGGGTGTTGATAAACAGCTCATCTTCAAAGCTGGTGCGCAGCTTCTTCAGGCTGTAGCTCACAGTGGACTGGCTGACGAACAGCGTTTCGGACACCTCGGTAACGCTGCTCTGGTCGTAGACGGCGATAAACACCATCAAATCCTGCATATCGAGCTTTCTGAGCAAGTTACTGTTTAACATCGGTTTCGTCCGTAAACCCTTTGTACCGAACTCAGTACAAGACTGAGCAAAATGTTAACGGAACGCTCGTACCAATAGAAAGCTCTGTAGGACGCTTCAATGTTTTGTGTGGGACAAAAAGTGTTTGCAATACGACGTCAGCGGATATGGCGTGCGTAATGCGCCGGGTTGAACCGCATCACGATCAGCAGCATCAGCCCGCTCACAGCCATCAATGACCACCAGGCCCATTCGAAGCTGCCCAACCGGTCGCGGATCATGCCGGCGATCAGCGGCGACAGGCCGGCAATCAGATAACCGATGCCCTGCACGAATGCGGTAAGGCCACCGGCGCGGCGTGGGTTGTCGAGGTGGTCCAGGGACAGGATCAGGCTCATCGGGAACAGGCCGCCAATGCCCAGGCCGAGCAGGCAGGGCCACAACAGGCTCCAGTGTTGCGGGCTGAGGATGAGGCCGCAGAAGCCCAGGATGATCAATACCAGCAGCACCGCCACCACGCCGCGTTTATCCTGGCGGCGGTTGGCGATGGCGGGGGTGACCAGGCCGGAGATCACTTCCATGGCGGTCAAGAAGCCCAGCAGCAAGCCGGCATTCTGTTCACTCCAGCCCTGCTCGACGTAGTACGGCGCCAGCCACGCCAGCACACAGGTGTAGGACGCGGTGCCGAGGCCAAAAAAGATCGCCAGCAACCAGGCGCGGCGGTTGCTGAAAAATGCCTCCTGGGGCCCCGAACCGGCTTGAGGCAAGGGCGGCAGGGCCGAACGCTGGGCATACCAGAACACCAGGGCCAGCAACGCCAGCACTGCCCAGATTGCCAGGCCGATACGCCAACTGCCGGTCCGGGCTTGTACCAACGGTGAGAACGAAGCTGCCAGGGCCGCGCCGCCCATGATCGCGGTGACATACAGGCCCATGAACAACGAGACGTTGGCGCTGAACCGCGACTTGATCAGCGCCGGCATCAACGCCTGGATCAGCGCAATGCCGACACCCGCGGCAATGGCACTCACGATCAGCTCCAGCGCCGAATCCAGGAACAGCCGCGACACAGTCGCCAGCCCAATCACCAGCAGCGACAACACAATGCTGCGATGCTCGCCCACGCGCTTGGCCAGGCCCATGCCAAAGAACATCGCCAGGCCCATGGCCATGACTGGCAACATGGTCAGTAAGGCGGCGCTGCTGAAACTTAGCGGCACATCCGCGCGAATTGACGCCAGCAGCGGCCCCACGGCTGCCATCGAGGGGCGCAAGTTGAGGGCGACGAGCACCACGCTGACCATCAGCCATACGGCGGTGGTGGATTTTGCCTGAACGTTTTCCATGGGCTTGCCTTGAATGAACAAGGGCGAATCAGGCCATGCAGCGTGTAGCGGGGCAAATCAGAAAGTCGCAGGGGCTATTGAAAAAATGCGGATGCCGAGTGGGGAGGTAAGCGCGCATTGGGCGTTGGCTGGCGGGCCGCCTTCGCGAGCAAGCCCGCTCCCACAATTTGATCGCGGAGCGTCGGGGAGATATGGGTTGGCTGTCAGGCCGGGATTACAGGCTCGGTAACTCCCACCGCCCCTGGTCGATTTCAAGCAGCGTCGGCCCCTGGCGATCAGCGGCGGCACGTAAAGCAGTGCGCAACGCTTCAATGCCATGGACGCTTTGCGCTGCGCAGCCCAGGGCCTTGGCCACACCGATAAAGTCCGGCGTGTAGATGTCCACACCCACTGGCTCGATATCACGGTTGACCATGTACTTCTTGATCTCTTCATAACCCTGGTTATTCCACAACAGCACGATCACCGGTGTACGCGCCTCCACCGCGCTGGCCAGTTCCGGCAGGGTAAATTGCAGCCCGCCGTCGCCGATCAGGCACACCACCGGTTGGCCATCGCCGCGCCCGAGCCAGGCGCCAATGGCGGCGGGCAGGGCATAACCCAGGGTGCCGTACCCGGTGGAGGCGTTGAACCAGCGGCGTGGGTGGTCGAGGTTCAGGGTCAGGTTGCCGCTGTACACCGGTTGAGTGGAGTCGCCCACGAACACCGCGCCGGGCAGTTCCTCCAGAACGGCGTTGAGAAACCGGGTTTGCGTGCGCGTCGCAGCGTCCCACGCAGGTTCCAGCTCGGCCCACAAACGGGCGACGCGTGCGGTGCCCCAATCGGGCGAGCGAGGCGCCAATGGCTGACGGTTCACTTCGGTGAGCAGCGCCTGGGCGGCGATGCGTGCGTCGGCCACTAGCGCAACTTGAGGCGGGTAGTTGCGTACGGTCTGGTCCGGGTCGATATCGATGCGCAGCAGCGTACCGGGAATGTCGAAACCACCGGCGAAGGTGACGTCGTAGTCGGTCTCCGCCAACTCCGTGCCGATCGCCAGCACCACGTCAGCTTCAGCCACCAAGGCACGGGTGGCGGGCAGTGTTTGCGTGGAGCCGATCAGCAGTGGATGCGCGGCGGGCAACAGGCCCTTGGCGTTAATGGTCAAGGCCACGGGCGCGCCGAGGGCTTCTGCGAGACGGGTCAGTTCGGCGGCGGCGTCACTGGCGCCGCCACCGGCCAGGATCAGCGGGCGCTTGGCCGCAGCCAGCCTCTGGCTCATCTGCTGCACGGCCGCCGGTGATGCGCCAGCGCGTGCGACGCTGACAGGCGTGCTGCCCAGCAACGCGTCGGCATTTTCCACCAGTACATCCAGGGGAATCTCGATATGCACCGGGCGCGGCCGACCGGCCTGGAACAACGCGAATGCCCGCGCCAGTACGCCCGGCAGTTCCGCCGCCGACATCAAGGTGTGGGAGAATGCCGCCACCCCGGCCACCAGCGCGCTCTGGTTCGGCAGCTCATGCAACTTGCCGCGCCCGCCGCCCAGTTGGCTGCGTGACTGCACGCTGGAAATCACCAGCATCGGGATCGAGTCGGCATAGGCCTGGCCCATGGCTGTGGTGATATTGGTCATCCCAGGGCCGGTGATGATAAAGCACACCCCCGGCTTGCCGCGGGTACGCGCATAGCCGTCGGCCATGAAGCCGGCGCCCTGTTCGTGGCGCGGGGTGACATGCCGGATGCTGGAGCGCGCCAAGCCCCGGTACAGCTCCACGGTGTGCACGCCGGGGATGCCGAATACGTGGTCCACGCCGTAGCTTTCCAAAAGGTGCACCAATACTTCGCCGCAGGTCGCCATACAGGTCGCTCTTGTGAGGGATTCGAAGCGCTATTGGAGCGGTTGGCCGGTGGCGGCAACAATCGATAAAAAGTCATACTCGCCATGTCCTCCCGTCATGGCTGCGCCCCGATGAAACGCCTTCCACCGTTACCTGCGTTGCACACCTTCTGGGTCACGGCTCAGTGCTGCAACTTCACCCATGCCGCCGAACACCTGCACATCACCCAGGGCGCGGTGAGCCGGCAGGTGGCTGGGCTGGAAAGCCAGTTGGGCTACGCGTTGTTCCAGCGCCAGGCGCGGGGCTTGAGCCTGACGCAGGAGGGGCGAGAATGGCTGGCGTGCGCGCAACAGGTGTTCGGCTTGCTCGCTGACGCGGTGGAACACATCGGTGACCGGCGCCGAACCTTGCAGCTCAAAGCGTCAACCTGCGTGATGCGCTGGCTGTTGCCACGCTTGCTGCACTGGCAAAAAGAGCGCCCGGATGTGCCGGTGGAGCTCACCACGACGGTGGCCTATAACGTCGACTTTCGTCGTGAGCCGTTTGACGCGGCGGTGATCTACGGGCCTATCGCCGAGCAGCCGGCCGAGGCGCGGCATCTGTTCGACGAGCGCCTTACGCCGGTCTGCGTGCCTGGGTTGCTGGGCAATTTGCGTACGCCGCAGGATTTGCAGCATCAGGTGTTGTTGCACCCGACCCGAGACGAGCGCGATTGGACGTTGTGGCTCAAGGCTGCCAATGCCTGCTTGAGCGATCCCATCCAACGGCATCACTTCGAAACGTTGGACTTGGCAATGACTGTGGCGTCCCAGGGCACTGGGGTGGCGATGGGCGACAGTGCGCTGATTGGCGAGGATCTGAAGGCGGGGCGGTTGGCGATGCCGTTTGAACTGCGGGTGTCGACGGGGATGGGGTATTACTTGGCGTATCCGCCGGGGAAGGAACCGTCGGTTGGGTTGGTCGAGCTGATGGATTGGTTGGTCAGTGAGGCCAGTGTGGGCTGACAGCCAACGCCTATCTACCTGACTCGCCGCGATCCAACTGCGGGAGCTGGCTTGCCTGCGATGGCGGCCTGAAAGCCAACGCCTATCTACCAGACAACCCACGATCCAACTGTGGGAGATTCTATGGTTGAGGGGCAACCCTCAACCAACCTTTGGCTGATATTCGCTTTGCCCTTTCAGTAGAGCGAACACCACTCGAGCAAGCTTGCGAGCCAATATTACCAACGCTTGAGTGG
>NZ_MVOJ01000033.1:0-84340 GCF_002018845.1 Pseudomonas sp. MF6394 | reverse complement strand
TCGTCGGCAGCGTCAGGTGGGGATAAGAGACGGGCCACAGTTCAAACGACACACCGTCCCATTCCCAGCGCTCGCCGCTGGTACAGGGCTGGGTGGCGAAAAAGGCTGGCAAGCCCTCGGTTTCGCCGCCCACCACGCGTTTGACGGGCAGCCCCCGAGCCACTGCTGCCGCACCACCGGCGTGATCGGCGTCGGCATGGCTGAGCAGCATCATGTCCAACTGCCCTACCCCGAGTTTTTTCAACGACGGCAACACGACGCGCGCCCCGAGGTCGACAGGCCCCGAGCGCGGCCCGGCATCGTAGAGCAACGTGTGGTGGCGGGTACGCAGGATCAGTGCCTGCCCCTGGCCGACATCCAGTTGCAGCACCTCGACCTGTCCGTGGGGCACCCACTCCCTGGGCGGGAAAACGGCCATCAACAACATGGGCCAGCCCAGCACTCGGAACGGCACCCCTTTGGGCAGCAGTAACATCACCGTGCCCATCAGGCTGACCAGCCAATACCCCAGCGGCACCTCGGGTGGCACCCAAGCCGGCAATTGCCCGGCCAGCAGCGCCAGGCCCTTGAACAATCCGTCCAGCGCGCCGCCGGCCAGCCACAGCACACCTTCCCCCGCCAGCGGCACCCACAACAACGCCGTGCCCAGCAGCGCCAAGGGCAGCACCACCAGGCTGATCCACGGCACGGCAAACAGATTGGCCACCGGTGCGCTGAGGCTGATGGGCAAACCCAGCACCAGCAACACCGGAAACAAGCCAATGGCAATCAACCACTGAGGCCGGGTCCACGCCTGCCAGACGCTCCACGGCCCCAGGCGCCCGCCGAACGCCAACAGCAACACCGCGACCGCCGCAAACGACAGCCAGAACCCCACCTGCAGGCTGGCCAAGGGCTCCAGCACCAGCACGCCGTTCAGCGCCAGCAACAACGGCCACCATAGCCCCAAATGGCGGAACCGCAGACGCCACAGCAACACCAGGCCGACCATCACACAAGCCCGCTGCACCGGCACGCCAAACCCTGCCAGCAGGCCATAACCCAGTGCTGCGCCAAATGCCAGGCCGCACGCCCACGGCAGCCACGGCCAGGTTCGGGGCCAGCAACCATAGCGCGCTAATACCGCGACCAAGCCGTAGATCAAGCCCGCCAACAAGCCGATGTGCTGCCCGGAAATCACCAGCAGATGCACCGTGCCCGTGTCCTGCAACACCTGCCAATCCTCAGGCGCCAGACCGGAACCATCGCCCAACACCAGCGCCGCCAGCCCTGCCTCGCGGCCTTGGGCATCCACCGCCATCAGGCGCTGGCGAACAGCATCGCGCCAGGCATTGCGGGCCGGTGCGAGACGTTCACCGTCTTTTACCGTTGCAGTGGCACCGATACGCTGGGCCAGCAGCCAGGCTTCATGGTCAACCCCATGGAAATTGAGCAGGCCCGCAGGCCGCTTGAGCGTCAACGCCAGGCGCCAGCGTTCACCGCTGTTCACCACTGGCCCGCCGTGCCAGGACACGCGTATACGTTTGGGCAGCCGCCCCTTGCGCAACCGGCCGTCGGCCAGTTCAAAGCGCACGCCCGTACCCGTCTGCTGGGGCAAGCCGACCACACGCCCCTCCACCCAGCGAGTCTGCCCGTCCAGGGCCGGCTGCAGTCGATCATCCAGCGCCCGCTGCGCGCTGAAGCAAGCCCAGCTCAACCCCACCAGGAAGAAGGCCAAGGGATAGGACCGAAAAGGCAACAGCATCAAGGCCAGCACCAGCATGGCCAATAGCACGGCGCCGGGCGGCAGGGCCGGCAACCAACGCAACGTCAGCAACCCCAGCGCCAACGCCAACATCCCTGTCTTCATGGATCATCCTTTCTCCGTGATCCACTCAGTCTTAGCCAGCTGAATGACAGCGCCTATGATGTTTTGTCACAAAGTCTGAATTTTCTGTTTATAGAATCCGGGCATACTTGCCCCTCGAATTGACGTGGACCCCTTATGCCCCGGCGCTTATTCAAACGGTACATGCCCGATCCCAGCAGTATCAGGGAACACAAGTCATTACAGTTTCTTGGCACGCTGCTGCATGACCCCAACCTCTGGCACCTGAACCGGCACTCCGTGGCGCGCGCCATGGCGGTGGGTTTATTTGCGGCGTTTATCCCGATTCCGTTGCAGATGTTGCTCGCCGCAGTGCTCGCGATCTCGGTGCGCGGCAATATGCCTATCGCCATCAGCCTGGTGTGGTTGACCAACCCCATCACCATGCCGGTGGTGTTCATCTGCACCTACATGACCGGCGCCTGGCTGATGAACGTGCCGCCACGCAGCTTGCCCGATAACCTGACGTGGGAATGGATCAGCGGCCAGTTGAGCACACTGTGGCAGCCATTCTTGCTGGGTTCGGTGGTATTGGGGGTAGTTTTGGGCGCCCTAGCCTATTGCCTGACCATGGCGTACTGGCGCTGGTGGGTGGCGCACCAGTGGAAAAAACGCAAACTGCGTCGGCGCTGAGCGCTAACGGGCCAGCAAGTGCAAATGCACCCGCAGCCCCTGCCCGGTGTTTTCTGCCCATAAGCGACCGCCCTGGCGCTGCACGGCGTTGCGGGCAATGCTCAGGCCCAGGCCGAAACCGCCATCGCCGGGCCGCGAGCCGTCCAGGCGGGTAAAGGGCGCGAAGATGCGCTCCAAGTCACCCTCCGCAATCCCCGGGCCCTGATCCCGCAGCCAGATATGCCAATAGTCGCCCTCACGACAGCCGTCGAGTTGCACGCAGCCGCCCTTGGGCGAGTGGCGTATGGCGTTGCGCAGGATATTTTCCAGGGCCTGGGCCAGTGCATTCAGATTGCCGCGCACCCAACTGTCCGCCGGTAACAGGCATGGCAAGCGCGATGCGGGCCAACCGCTTTCAAAACACGCGTTCTCACGCAATATGTCCCATAACGCCTGGAGCTGAATATTTTCCTGGGGCAGCGGCGTTGTTTCGCTGTCGAGCCAGGCCAGTTGCAGGCTGTCTTCCACCAGGCGCTGCATGGCGTCGATTTCCCGGCCCAGGCGTTCGCGCAGTTTGGCCAGGTCTTGCTCACTGTCACAGGCCACCCGCAAGCGGCTCAAGGGTGTGCGCAGTTCATGGGACATATCGCGCAGCAACTGCTGCTGCAAACGCACGGTGCCCTGCAGGCGTTCGGACATGTGGTCAAAGGCGCGGCCCAGCTCGCCCAGTTCATCCTGACGGCTGGTGGCATCCCGGGACATCCGCGTATTGAGTTGGTCGGCACGCCAGGCATTGGCCTGCTCGCGCAATTGATTGAGGGGCATGATCAGCAGCCGATAGAGGCCGATGCACAGCAACAGGGTAAACAGACCGGGAATCACACCATTGGTGACCACTCGCCAGAACAGTTGATAGCGCCCTGGCATAAAACGCTGCGGCAACTCGATCACCAGCGATCCCGCGCCAGGGTCGACCGGAAACGGCACCTTCATCCAGGGCAAACCGATGACATGCCGGCTGACCGGCCAATCCAATCCACGCAAGAACGTCAGGCGCTGGCTTTCCTTATCACTCAAGGGCGTGCTGCTCAGGGACTGCAGGTCATTACCGATCACCCCGACCCAAGTGCTTTCACGCTCGGCCATCCGCTGCAGCCAGGCATCTACGCCCGCGCTGCCTTGTGTGCTCCACGCCAGTTCGGCGCCCGCAGCATAACCAGTGAGAATCTCCCGCGACTTGTCGGACAGGTACGCGCTCTGCTGTTCCATGTAGCGGCCCCACGACCAACTGAGCCAAATCATCAGCAAACAGAAGGCGATCAACAGGCAGGCCAGCTTCCAGAACAACGAGTGTTTGCCGGGCAGTCGCTCAAAGCCCTTCATCGTGACCACTCAGCACGTAGCCCTTGCCCCACACGGTGCGCACTTCACGCTCGATGTAACCGATGGCCTTGAGCTTGCGGCGGATCTGGCTGACGTGCATGTCGAGGCTGCGGTCATGGGGCGCATAACCGCGCTGCAACACCTGCTGATACAGGAAGGCTTTGCTGAGGACTTCTTCGGTATTGCGGTGCAGGGTTTCCAGCAGGCGGTATTCGCTGCGCGTGAGCGTGGCCCACTGGTCCTGGCAGGACACATCGCAGCGCTCATCATCAAAGTGCAGCACCCGGGTATCTTCGGGGGCCGGGGCACGCGGCGGCTCGGGTCGGCGGTCCAGGGCGACGCGGCGCAGGATCGCTTCAATACGCACGCACAGTTCAACCATGCTGAACGGTTTGGGCAGATAGTCGTCCGCGCCCAGGCGAAAACCGCTGATACGATCGGCTTCAGCGCCCAGGGCCGACATCAGGATCACCGGCATGGCGTGGCTCTGGCGCAAATGGGTGAGGATCGACAAACCGTCCAGCCCCGGCAGCAGAATGTCCATCAGCACCAGGTCGAAGGCCTGGGCGCGGGCCAGTTGCAGGCCCTGCTGACCGTTCCGGCACCAGGTCACCTGGAAGCCACTGCGGCCAAGCTGCTCGTGCACATAGGCGCCCAACACCGGGTCGTCTTCGATGGTCAGGATACTGGGTAGGCCAACTGCTGCGGGAGTCATTAGCGTCTGCAAGTCATTCTCAATCACTGATTATTCAAGATTAAACGTTCACAGGCAATCGCCACCCGGCGCCGAATGGCCCGAAGATTGCCGCATGTCATTAATTTGCAAGATTCCAGGCCGCGCAAATGGCTACACTGCGCAGGTGGCGCGGGCCGGATGCCGGCGTGGATGATTGATAACAACGTGGTAGCAGGAGAGTGGCGTGCTTAGAAGAATGGGGATAAAAGGCCGCGTACTGTTGCTGACCTTATTACCGACCAGCCTGATGGCGCTGTTGTTGGGCGGCTATTTCACCTGGATGCAGCTCTCGGAGCTGCAGACCCAGTTGCTGCAACGCGGCGAAATGATCGCCGAGCAATTGGCCCCCTTGGTGGCCCCTGCGCTGGGCCATAAGAACACCGACCTGCTGGAGCGCATCGCGACCCAGTCCCTGGAGCAGCCGGATGTGCGCGCGGTGTCGTTCCTGGCGCCAGACCGCTCTTCCCTGGCCCACGCCGGCCCGACCATGCTCAACCAGCCGCCCACCGGCAACAGTTCGCACCTGTTGCAGCGCACCGGCAACGATGCCACTCGCTATTTACTGCCGGTGTTTGGCCGCCATCGCAACCTGGCGGGCGAGTTGATTCCGGATGAGGCAGACCGCCTGCTGGGTTGGGTCGAAGTGGAGCTGTCTCACAATGGCATGTTGCTGCGTGGCTATCGCAGCCTGTTCGCCAGCCTGCTACTGATCGCCATCGGCCTGATGTGCACCGCCGCCCTCGCCCTGCGTATCAGCCGTACCATCAATTCGCCGATCGGCCAGATCAAGCAAGCAGTGGCCCAGCTCAAGGACGGTAACCTGGAGACACGCTTGCCACCCTTGGGCAGCCAGGAGCTGGACCAACTCGCGTCGGGCATCAACCGCATGGCCGAAACCCTGCAAAATGCCCAGGAAGAGCTGCAACACAGCATCGACCAGGCCACCGAAGACGTGCGCCAGAACCTGGAAACCATCGAGATCCAGAACATCGAGCTGGACCTGGCACGCAAGGAAGCCCTGGAAGCCAGTCGCATCAAGTCGGAATTCCTGGCCAACATGAGCCATGAAATCCGCACGCCGCTCAACGGCATCCTCGGCTTTACTCACCTGTTGCAAAAAAGCGAGCTGTCGCCGCGCCAGTTGGACTACCTGGGCACTATCGAAAAATCTGCGGATAACCTGCTGGGCATCATCAACGAAATCCTCGATTTCTCGAAGATTGAAGCCGGCAAACTGGTGCTCGACAGCGTGCCTTTCAACCTGCGCGACTTGCTGCAAGACACCTTGACCATCCTCGCCCCCGCCGCCCATGCCAAGCAGCTCGAACTGGTGAGCCTGGTGTACCGCGACACGCCCCTGGCGTTGGTGGGCGACCCGCTGCGGCTCAAGCAGATTTTGACCAACCTGATCAGCAATGCGATCAAGTTCACCCGCGAAGGCACCATTGTGGCCCGAGCGATGATCGAGGATGAGCAGGAAGACAGCGTGCAATTGCGCATCAGTGTGCAAGACACCGGCATCGGCCTGTCCAACCAGGATGTGCGCGCCCTGTTCCAGGCATTCAGCCAGGCCGACAACTCGCTGTCGCGCCAGCCCGGCGGCACCGGTTTGGGCCTGGTGATTTCCAAGCGGTTGATCGAGCAGATGGGCGGCGAAATCGGCGTCGACAGCACGCCGGGAGAAGGCTCCGAATTCTGGATCAGCCTGAACCTGCCCAAAACCCGCGACGACGTCGAAGACCTGCCCGCCGCGCCGCTGCTGGGGCGGCGTGTGGCCGTGCTGGAAAACCACGAACTGGCGCGCCAGGCCCTGCAACATCAGTTGGAAGACTGCGGCCTGGAAGTCACGCCTTTCAATACCCTGGAAAGCCTGACCAACGGCATCACCAGTGCCCACCAGACCGAACAGGCCATCAGCCTGGCGGTGCTCGGTGTCACGGCCAATGACATTCCGCCAGAGCGCCTCAACCAACACCTGTGGGACCTTGAACACCTAGGCTGCAAGGTGCTGGTGCTGTGCCCGACCACCGAGCAGATGCTGTTCAACCAATCGGTGCCCAACCCCAACAGCCAATTGCAGGCCAAGCCCGCCTGTACGCGCAAGCTGCGCCGCTCCCTGGCCGACCTGATCAGCCCGCGCCCTTCGCGCAGCGAACCCGGTGAGCCGTTGTCCAGCCGTGCGCCACGGGTGCTGTGCGTGGACGACAACCCGGCCAACCTGTTGCTGGTGCAAACCCTGTTGGAAGACATGGGCGCCAAGGTGCAGGCGGTGGAAAGCGGTTACGCGGCCGTCGACGCCGTGAAGCAGGAAACTTTCGATTTAGTGTTGATGGACGTGCAAATGCCCGGCATGGATGGCCGCCAGAGCACCGAGGCGATCCGCCAGTGGGAAAGCGAGCGCCACGGCACGCCGCTGCCGGTGGTGGCCCTCACGGCTCACGCCATGGCCAACGAAAAACGCGCCCTGCTGCAAAGCGGCATGGACGACTACTTGACCAAGCCCATCAGCGAGCGGCAATTGGCCCAGGTGGTCTTGAAATGGACCGGCCTGGCGCTGCGTAACCAAGGCCCGGAGCGCACCCACGAAGGTGCGGCCCAGGGCGTGCAACTCTTGGTACTCGACCACGAAGAAGGCCTGCGCCTGGCCGCCAACAAGGCCGACCTGGCCGCCGATATGCTCGCCATGCTGCTGGCCTCCCTGGAGGCTGATCGCCTGGCGATTACCGTCGCCCGCGAAGCCAATGACAACCATGCTTTGATCGAACGCGTTCACCGCCTGCACGGCGCCACCCGCTACTGTGGCGTACCGCAATTGCGGGCGGCCTGCCAGCGCGCCGAAACCCTGCTCAAACAGGATGACGCCAAGGCCATGGCCGCGCTGGACGAACTGGACATGGCGATTGCGCGGTTGGCCAGTGAAGCCAGAGTGAGTGCCTGACCCTGTTTTCATGGGCAACGAATCAACAATGTGGGAGGGGGCTTGCCCCCGATAGCAGTGTGTCAGTAGACGAATCCATCGCTGATGTACCGCTATCGGGGGCAAGCCCCCTCCCACATTCAGTCAGCATTCCAATGTGTAAATTGCAGGGAGCCTTTTTAATGCGCGTCATTCTCTTCAGCAGCCAAACCTACGACCGCGAGAGTTTCCTCGGCGAACCGCTGCCGGCCGGCCTGGAACTGCAATTCCAACCGGCACGCCTGAACCTCGATACCGTGGCCCTGGCCGAACACCACGAGGTGGTCTGCGCCTTTATCAACGACGACCTCAGCGCCCCCGTGCTGGAGCAACTGGCCAAGGGCGGTACGCGCCTGATTGCCCTGCGCTCGGCGGGCTACAACCATGTCGACTTGCCGGCCGCCCAACGCCTGGGCCTGAGCATCGTGCGCGTACCCGCCTATTCGCCCCACGCGGTGGCTGAGCACGCCGTCGCGCTGATTCTGGCGCTCAACCGCCGTCTGCACCGTGCTTACAACCGCACCCGCGACGGTGATTTCAGCCTGCACGGGCTCACCGGTTTCGATCTGGTCGGCAAAACGGTCGGCGTGGTCGGCACCGGGCAGATCGGCGCGACCTTCGCCAAGATCATGGCCGGCTTCGGCTGCCAGTTGCTGGCCTACGACCCCTTCCCCAACCCGCAGGTGCAAGACCTTGGCGCCCGCTACGTGAGCCTGCCTGAACTATTGGCCGAGGCGCAGATCATCAGCCTGCATTGCCCATTGACCGCCGACAGCAAACACCTGATCAATGCCCGCTCGCTCGCGCAGATGCAACCCGGCGCGATGCTGATCAACACCGGGCGCGGTGGCCTGGTCGATACGCCAGCACTGATCGAAGCACTCAAGCTTGGCCAGTTGGGCTACCTCGGGCTGGACGTCTACGAAGAAGAAGCGCAGTTGTTTTTCGAAGACCGCTCGGACCTGCCCCTGCAAGACGACGTGCTCGCGCGCCTGCTGACCTTCCCCAACGTGATCATCACCGCGCACCAGGCCTTCCTCACCCGTGAAGCCCTGGCGGCGATTGCCGGCACCACATTGGCCAACATTGCCGCGTGGGCCGATGGTCGGGCGCAGAACCTGGTCGAGGGATGATCAGCGGTCACATACCGGGCTCATGATAGGCCGGCACCCGTGATAGGATGCCGCGCCTATTTGGAGGATCCATGGCCGAACACGATTTCCGCTTCAGCTTGCTGAGCCCGCAACACACCCTGATCGAATGCCGCGCCCTGGTGCCGGGCCGTTACCAGGTCACCGGCAACGGTGGTTCGATCAAACATGGCGACGTCCTGATCGTCAGCCTGCGCGGCAGTAAAACCCTGTCGATGCGACTGACCGTCGAAGGTGACGCGCGCTACTCCATCCGCCCGGCGGGCCAGTGGGTCGCCATGGCCCAAGGGCCGAAGTTCGGCGAACTGGAGATTCACACCTGGAAGGTCAACTGCGACAGCTGCGACGCCGTGCTGGAGTTTGAATTCGCGGTAGAAACCAAGCTGACCAAGGCACCCCTGCAACCGGCCGCCAACGCGCGTATCAAAGAACTGGGCTGGGCCAGCGAAGGCGATAAGCACCGTTGCCCGAAATGCCAGCAGGCCGCGCAATGAAAGGCCGGCTGCTGCTCGCCGCAATCGGCATGAGCCTGGCAGGCTGCGCCGCCGATGGCGCCAAGCTCGAGCGCGACCACAGCTACATAGTGGAATGGATCGGTGAGCGGCCGTTGATGGACTACGCGCACCTGACCGTCACCCTGGGTGCCGATGGCCGGGCCTATGGCAATGGCGGCTGCAACCACTGGTTTGCACCGTACACCGTCGAAGGCAACAAGCTCAGCTTCGGCCCGGTCGGCAGCACCCGAAAAATGTGCGCCGAAGCCCTGATGGAGCAAGAGCATCGCTTCTTCCAGGCCCTGCAAAGCGTGCAGCGCTGGGACATCTCGCCGATCGAGCAGACGCGGTTCTGGCCGGCCGAAGGCAAGCCAATCCGCTTATGGCTCGAAGAAGGCTGACCTAGGCGCACGCTCCTGTATTAACGCGGTGTCCTCTGGTTCTGTGGGAGCAGGCTTGCCTGCGATGCGGACAACGCGGTGTATCAGGTACACCGCAGCGATGCCATCGCAGCATAGGTATCTACACAACTTCGAGGCGACGCTGGACCTGTGGCGAGGGAGCTTGCTCCCGTGACGGCCTGACAGCCGATGCCAATCTACCCTGACACCCCGCGATCAACCTGTGGGAGCGGGCTTGCTCGCGAAGGCGGCTTGGCAGTCAACACAGTTGTGTTGTGTACATATCCATTCCTGCGGTAACGGCCACTTAGGGTTCCGCCCTGACGGCGGCTCACTTTTGAAAAGCGCAAAAGTAAGCAAAACGCTCTTGCCCCACCACTCGGCACCTCGCTTAGGCTCGGTGTGCCCGTAATCCGCCAGTGATTTGGGGGGCCGCCGCCACGCGCCATCCATGGCGCGGGGCGGCTAAACCGGCATCCCTGCCGGTTTACCCCCCAAATCCCTGTCGAATTCCGGCCAGCGTGGTTTGACGGGGCGCCTAAGATCAAAAGCAGATCAAGAGCGACTCGCTTCGCACCGTGGTTACCGTCTGCTGTTACAACTCACAAAGTTGTGTAGATACCTATGGCCATCGCAGGCAAGCCAGCTCCCACAGTTCTAGCCTTTCAAGGCCTTGAGCTTGGCCAACACCCCTTCCGCCGTCTGCTCACCCATCAACTGCTCACGCACCTTGCCCTTATCGTCGATGATGTAGGTCACCGGCAAAGCCTCGCTGCGCGGAATCTCGAAAATTCCGTCCGGGTTCTGGGCCAGTACCGTGAACTTGATCCCCAGCTTGTCGCTGGCGGCCTTGAGTTCTTCACCCTGCACATTGTCGAAGTTGACGCCAAACACCCCGACATTCTGGCCTTTCAACTGTTCTGCCAGGGCATTGAGCTCGGGGATTTCCGTGCGGCACGGGCCACACCATTCGGCCCAGTAGTTGACCACCAGCCACTGTTTGTCCAGGCGTTCGGCCGCCACTTTCTGGCCATATTGGTCAACGCCGTAATCGTTACCGCAGCCGCTGAGCAGCAGGGTTGTGATGATCGCCAATGCACCGATCAGTCGCCTTGTCATGGGGTATTCCTTCGCAAAAATGAACGTTGGCTGCGGCCTATCGCCTCTTACGGTTTAAGGACAGGCGCCAGCGCAGGTAGAATACCCGCCACCTTACGCAAGATGCGACCCGCACATGACCGATCTGACGCTTTATCACAACCCGCGCTGCTCGAAATCGCGCGGTGCGCTGGAACTGCTGGAAGCCCGCGGCCTCACCCCGACCGTCGTGCGCTACCTGGAAACCCCGCTGGATGCCGCGCAAATCAAGGCCCTGCTGAAAAAGCTGGGCATCAGCGCACGCCAACTGCTGCGCACCGGTGAAGACGAATACAAAACCCTGAACCTGGCCGATGCCAGCGTGAACGAAGCACAGTTGATCGCCGCCATCGCCGCCCATCCCAAGCTGATGGAACGCCCGATCCTGGAAACCGCCGATAAAGCCATCATCGGCCGCCCGCCCGAGAACGTGCTGGAGATTCTGCCGTGAGTACGCCCTATGTGCTGGTGTTGTATTACAGCCGCAACGGCTCGGTGAGCGAGATGGCCCGGCAGATTGCCCGGGGTATCGAGCAAGGCGGAATGGAGGCGCGGTTACGCACGGTGCCGGCGATTTCCACCGAGTGCGAAGCGGTGGCACCAAGCATTCCCGACGAAGGCGCGCTGTATGCCAGCCTGGATGACCTGAAGCACTGCTCGGGCTTGGCCCTGGGCAGCCCGACCCGGTTCGGCAACATGGCCGCGCCGCTCAAGTACTTCCTCGATGGCACCAGCAACCTGTGGCTTACCGGCGCGTTGGTGGGCAAGCCAGCCGGCGTGTTCACCTCCACCGCCAGCCTGCATGGCGGCCAGGAAACCACGCTGATGTCGATGCTGCTGCCGCTGCTGCACCACGGCATGCTGATCACCGGCCTGCCCTACAGCGAACAGGCCCTGCTCGACACCCAGGGCGGCGGCACGCCATATGGCGCCAGCCACCATTCCGGGCCAGATGGCAAGCGCATGCTCGACCAACATGAAATCACCCTGTGCCGGGCCCTGGGCCTGCGCTTGGCCAAGACCGCCACGCTGCTGGAGAACGGCCGTGGCCAGGAAGCCTAAGGTCCTGCCGCCACGAGAGTGGCTGGAGCCACGGGTCAAGGTGGCACGCGCGCTGAGCCTGCTGGCGTTTTTGGGCCTGGTGGGCTTGTTGTGCGTGTACTACCTGTTGGTCGCCGACCTGCATGGGGCGCGCCCGTGGGTCATCCTGCTGATCGAACTGGTGCCGTTGCTGATACTTGCGCCAGGCATACTGATGGGCAGCGCACGCGGGCATTCGTGGATGTGTTTTGTGGTGAACCTGTATTTCATCAAGGGCGCGCTGGCGGCGTATGACCCGAACCGCCAGTGGTTCGGTGTGCTGGAGATGCTCGCGAAGGCATCACCGCGGTTTCAATGGTTGACGGTATAGGCCAACATCATCGACAGCTGACACATCGGCCGCCCACTCTCGGCATGCCACTGGTTGAAGGCACCCTGCACCGTCGCCAAATCGCGCAGGCTGGTCGGGGCCTTGTCGACGATCTTCTGCGCATTCAGCGCCGCCACCACGTCATCGCTCGGCACGAAAGTGTCCTTGCCGACCATGCGCAAAAATCGCGGCGCCGACAGCCCGCCCAACTGGTGGCCGTGCTTGCTCAGGTACTTCCACAGTCCGACGATATCAGTCACCGGCCAATCGGCGATAAATGCGCCGAAGCTGCCTTTTTCCTGTTCGATATCCAGGATCATCTGCGCATTGCGCGGCACACTCTTGAGCTTGCCCAGGTGACGAATGATGCGCGTGTCCTGCATCAGCCGTTCCAGGTGCTCGGCGCCCATGAGCACGACTTTTTCCGGGTCGAAGCCAAAGAACACCTGCTCGAACGCCGGCCATTTGGCATCGACCACGCTGTGCTTCAAACCGGCGCGGAACACTCGCAGCGCCAAGGTCGACAGGTAACGGTCATCGGTGATCTTGCGCAATTGCGCCGGGGTCTTGGGCACCGGCAGATGGGCTTCCAGCTTGGCCGCCGAACCGAAACGGTTCAGACAATATTCGTGCAGCCACTTGTAATCGCGCATGCCCTCTCCTGTCAGTCGAATTGAAAACGGCGCCCGCAAGCGCCGTGTACTAGAGCCTTGGGAAGACTCAGAGGTTCACTACATTGACGAAACGCGATGCGGCGGTCTCATCGATTTTCAGGCTGGTGAAGTCGAACAGGTTGCGGTCGGCCAATTGCGACGGGATCACGTTTTGCAGGCTGCGGAAGATACTTTCGGTACGCCCTGGGGTCTTGCGCTCCCAGTCCATCAGCATCTCCTTGACCACCTGGCGCTGCAGGTTTTCCTGGGAGCCGCACAGGTTGCACGGGATGATCGGGAATTGCTTGAAGTCGGAGTAAGCCTGGATGTCCTTCTCGTTGCAATACGCCAGCGGGCGGATCACCACGTTGCGCCCATCATCGGCGCGCAGCTTGGGCGGCATGGCCTTGAGCGAGCCGTTGAAGAACATATTGAGGAAGAAGGTCTCGACGATGTCATCGCGGTGATGACCCAGGGCCATCTTGGTCGCGCCGATCTCATCGGCAAAGGTATAGAGCGTGCCACGGCGCAGGCGCGAGCACAGCGAGCAGGTGGTCTTGCCTTCCGGAATCAGCTCCTTGACCACCGAGTAGGTGTCTTTCTCGACGATGTGGTATTCCACGCCCAGTTCTTTCAGGTAGGCCGGCAGCACATGCTCAGGGAAACCGGGTTGCTTCTGGTCCATGTTGACCGCCACGATCTCGAACTTGATCGGTGCGACCTTTTGCAGGTGCAACAACACGTCGAGCATGGTGTAGCTGTCTTTGCCGCCCGAGAGGCAGACCATGACCTTGTCGCCGTCCTCGATCATATTGAAATCGGCGACTGCTTCACCGGCCAGGCGACGCAGGCGTTTTTGCAGTTTGTTCTGGTTGACTGTAAGAGTGCCCATGGCGCTTGGATCCGCAAAGGTGTGTGACGAAAAGCGCAGCATTTTACCGGCAAGACTGGCCCAGTTCCAATGTGGGAGCTGGATCGCATGAATCCTGACAGACCGCACCGCGATTAGCGCCCGTGTTTACAGCGCAATTTGCTCTAAAGGCCCTACGGTTATTCCGGTCATCCCTTCCTATACTGCGACTTGAGGTCGCACATTCTATCCAGACCTTTCAGGCCATTTGGCCCGTGGGCGCTCCGATGGGGGGCGATGGTAATAACGACAGGAGTGACTGGCATGATCCATCACGTCGTGGGGCTGTTTACCCATCCCGACCAGGAATGGCGGGAAATCCGTGGCGATAAAGAAGAAAGCATCGGCCACATGTACCTCACTCATACCCTGATTCTCGCGGCGATTCCCGCCATTTCCGCCTTTATTGGCACCACCCAGGTCGGCTGGGTTATCGGCAACCGCGCTCCGGTGATGCTGACCCAGGAAAGCGCGCTGTGGATGACCCTCATGTCTTACGCGGCCATGCTGTGCGGCGTGGCGGTGATGGGCGCGTTCATTCACTGGATGGCTCGCACCTACGACGCCAGCCCAAGCATGGCCCGCTGCGTGGCGTTTGCCACCTACACCGCCACGCCCTTGTTTATCGGCGGGCTGGCGGCGCCCTACCCGCATATGTGGCTGGGCATGGTGGTGGGCACGGCGGCGATCTGCTACACGGTGTACCTGTTGTATGTAGGGCTGCCGACCTTCATGAGTATCGACCCGGATGAAGGCTTCCTGTTTTCCAGTTCGGTACTGGCCGTCGGCCTGGTGGTGCTGGTGGCGATCATGGCCTTTACCGTGATCGTCTGGGGCCTGGGCGTCGGGCCGATCTACACCAGTTGACCAAAAAAAACCGCAGGAAAGGCCACCGCAAGGTGGCTTTGTGCGTTATGCATGACCATTCGGCGCCTGACAGATTCGGAAACCCCCTGCTTTGCGGCATACTGGGCGTCTCTGGAGATATGTACAGCATGCCCGAGCAACTCAATACCCGCGTCGAAGATTGTTTCCTGCAAGCCGAATCCTTTTTCAAACGAAGCTTCAAACGCCCCCAGGTCAGCCTCAAGCTGCGGGGCCAGAAAGCCGGTGTCGCGCATTTGCACGAGAACCTGCTGCGCTTCAACCCTCAGTTGTACCGTGAAAACAGCCAACACTTTCTCAAGCAGACCGTGGCCCACGAAGTGGCGCACCTGATTGCCCACCAGTTGTTTGGCGAGCGCATCCAGCCCCATGGCGAGGAATGGCAGCTGATCATGCGCGGGGTTTACGAACTGCCGCCCGACCGTTGCCACACCTACGAGGTCAAGCGCCGGCAGGTGACTCGCTATATTTACCGCTGCCCGTGTGCGGACAGTGACTTTCCGTTTTCACCGCAGCGCCATGGGCTAGTGGGCCAGGGACGGCGGTATTTGTGTCGGCGGTGTCGGCAGACTCTGGTGTTTACCGGGGAAACTCGGGTGGAATGAGGGCCTCATCGCAGGCAAGCCAGCTCCCACATTTGGATCTGTGAACGCAATCAAAATGTGGGAGCTGGCTTGCCTGCGATAGCGCCCTTTCAGTCAACCCACAACCTTGGCCTGGCGCAATTGCTTTATCCGCTCAACACCGACCCCCAACTCCACCAACACCTCATCACTGTGCGCCCCCACCGCCACCCCAATATGCCTGGGCGCCGGCAACCCCTCGGAGAACTTCAGCGGGCAGGCCAATTGCGCTTGTGTCGAGCCGTCCCCCCGGGGCACCTGGCTGACCAGCTCCCGCGCCTTCAACTGTGGATGCTCCACCGCCTCACTCAGACTCAACACCGGCTCCACACAGGCATCCACCCCGGCAAACAACTCACATAACTGGTCAAAACTGCGCTTTTCAAACTCTACCTGCAGCGCCTGTTTGAGCACGGCCTGGCGTTCGGGCGTCACGCTGTGTGCCGCCAGTTCCGGCCGCCCCAATGCCTCGCACAGCTGCTGCATAAACCCCGGCTCCAGACTGCCCACCGACATCCAGCGCCCATCGCGTGTGCGGTAGTAGTCGTAGAAACTCCCGCCATTGAGCACATGGTTCTCCCACCCAGGCTCGACCCCGCAAGCCAGGTAACCAGCCCCAGCCATGGCGTTCAGGCTGAACGAGCAATCGGTCATGCTCACATCCAGGTATTGCCCCACCCCGCTCTGCTGCCTGGCAATCACCGCCGCCAGCAAGCCGACCACGGCGTGCAGCGAACCGCCCGCCACATCCGCCAGTTGTACGCCCAGGGGCAACGGGCCGGTGTCCTGGCGCCCGGTATGGCTGGCCACACCGGCCAGCGCCAGGTAGTTGATATCGTGCCCGGCGCGGTCCTTATAGGGGCCGGTCTGGCCGTAGCCGGTGATCGACACGTAGATCAGCCGCGGGTTTATCGCCTTCAGCGCCTCATAGCCCAGGCCCAGGCGCTCCATGACGCCGGGGCGGAACTGTTCGAGCAGGATGTCATAGCCCTTGACCAACTCACGCACGATCTCGATCGCCTCGGCCTGCTTGAGGTCCAGGGCCAGGCTGCGTTTGTTGCGGTTGAGGTAGGCGTGGCTGGCCGAGGTGCCACGATCATGGGGCGGCAACACACGCAACAGGTCCATCCGCGTGGGCGATTCGATGCGCAGCACCTCGGCGCCCATGTCCGCCAGCATCAAGGAGGCAAATGGGCCGGGCAGCAAGGTGGAAAAATCCAACACTTTGAGGGACGCCAAGGGACCTGACATAGAGACTCCAGTTGGGTTGCGAATACCCACAGACTAGGCAGCCGGGCGCCTGCCGGCAATCGTCAGAACAATCAACCACAGTGACCGTTTTGATCACGGCGGGCTTTTTCGCGGCGGCGGCTTTATCATTAGCCGACGTTTGTTGGCAGAGTCTTCCATGAAGTTCGCGATTGCACTGTATAGCGCCGCCCACGCGCCCTCTTCGCGCCGCGCCCTGTTGTTCGCGCAGGCAGCGCTGGCCGGCGGGCATGAGATTGTGCGGCTGTTTTTCTACCAGGACGGCGTGTACAGCGCGTCCAACAACATTGTCGCGCCCCAGGATGAGCAAGACACTGCGCGCCAATGGCGCGAGTTTGTCAGCCAGCACCAGCTCGACGGCGTGGTGTGCATCGCCGCTGCTCTGCGCCGGGGTGTGCTGAATGCCGAGGAAGCTGCGCGCTATCAACGCAGCGCGGTCAACCTGGAAGCCCCCTGGGCGTTGTCGGGCCTGGGCCAATTGCATGACGCGATCCAGGACGCCGACCGCCTGATCTGTTTTGGAGGGCCGTGACATGTCCAAATCCTTGCTGGTGATCAGCCGCCAGGCCCCGTGGTCCGGGCCGAGTGCGCGGGAAGCGCTGGATATCGTGCTGGCCGGTGGCGCGTTCGATCTGCCCATTGGCCTGCTGTTTCTGGATGACGGTGTGCTCCAACTGGCGCCGAACCAAGCCGCCAAAGCCGTGCAACAGAAAGACCTGAGTGCCAACCTGCAGGCCCTGGGCTTGTTCGGCATTGACGACGTGTTCGCGTGCAGCCATAGCCTGTCCGCACGCGGGTTGCCGCCGCCTGCCCACGCGCAGGCGCTCGACAGCCAAGCCATTTCCCAGCTGATTGACCGTTACGACCAGGTGATTACCCTCTGATGTCGACTCTACATGTGGTGTCTCATTCCCCGTTTACTGACAGCCGCCTCGACAGTTGCCTGCGCCTCTGTGGGGCCGAGGACGCAATCCTGCTGTGTGGTGACGGTGCCTACGGCCTGCACACGCCCGCCCTGCAAACCAAAGGCGTGAAGGTATTTGTGCTGGCCGAAGACATGCAGGCGCGCAACCTGCCGCTGCCCGACTGGGCTGACAGCGTCGATTACCCAGGCTTCGTGCAACTGTCCATCGACTACGACAAGGTCAACACCTGGCTATGAACACCCTGACCGTCGGCGCACGCACCCTGGAACTGGACAAGGACGGCTACCTCGTCGACCTCAACGACTGGTCCGATGAAGTGGCCAATGCCCTGGCCGCTGCCGAAGCCTTGGAGCTGACCCCGGCACACTGGGAAATCCTCACCCTGCTGCGCCAGTTCTACACCGAATTCCAGCTGTCTCCCGCCACGCGCCCGCTGATCAAGTACACCGCCTTGAAGCTGGGCCCGGATAAGGGCAACAGCCTGCACCTCAACAAACTGTTCAACGGCACTCCCGCCAAACTCGCCGCCAAGCTGGCGGGCCTGCCCAGGCCGACGAATTGCTTATGACCGACTTTGCCCCCCTGACTCTCGTAACACCCCAAGAGCATCCCTTTGCGCAGTTCGTGCGCATCCTCGGCAAAGGCAAGCGCGGCGCGCGCAACCTCACCCGTGAGGAAGCGCGGGAGGCCATGGGCATGCTGCTCGACGAAAAGGTCGAGGACACCCAGCTCGGCGCCTTCCTGATGCTGCTGCGCCACAAGGAAGAAAGCCCGGAAGAACTCGCCGGTTTCACCGAAGCGGTCCGTGAGCGCCTGCACGCACCTGCGTTGAACGTGGATATCGACTGGCCAACCTACGCCGGCAAAAAGCGCCACCTGCCGTGGTTCCTGCTGGCAGCCAAATGCCTGGCACAGAACGGCGTGCGCATCCTGATGCACGGCGGCGGCGCCCACACCGCGGGGCGCTTGTACACCGAACAATTGCTGGACAGCTTGAACATCCCGCTGTGCCGCGATTGGCAACAGGTCGAGAGCGCCTTTGCCCACGGCAACCTGGCGTTTATCCCGCTGGGTGATTGGGCGCCACAGTTGCAACGCATGATCGACCTGCGTAACACCCTGGGCCTGCGTTCGCCTATCCATTCCTTGGCGCGCCTGCTCAACCCACTGAATGCGCGCTGTGGCCTGCAAAGCATTTTCCACCCCGGTTACCAGGGCGTGCATCGTGATGCCAGCGGCCTGCTGGGTGACAACGTGATTGTGGTCAAGGGCGACGGCGGTGAGATCGAGATCAACCCCGACACCCTCAGTCACTTGTATGGCACCACTGGCGGCCAGAGCTGGGACGAAGAGTGGCCCGCCCTCTCCGACCAGCGCCACGTCAAGCCGGCAACGCTTGAGCCCGAGCACCTCAAAGCGCTGTGGCGCGGCGACGTTGAAGACAGCTACCCGCAACTGGCGCTGATCGCCACCATGGCGTTGGCCCTGCGCGGCCTTGGCCACCCACGGCAACAGGCGTTCGAATTGGCTCAGCAGTACTGGGATGCACGGAATAAATCGATTTAATCGATCATTCACGCCGGTTCTTTGCGCTTTTAGTTCGAACTCATCCCTTTAGACTGGGCTCCAATGCTTATCAGCCAAGGAGCCAGTCATGGGTTTATTGATCGACGGACAGTGGAAGGACCAGTGGTACGAAAGTAGCGCAGACGGCGCTTTCCAACGGGAACAGGCACAACGCCGCAACTGGGTGACCGCCGATGGCGCGCCAGGCCCGAGTGGCGAAGGCGGCTTCAAGGCCGAGGCCGGTCGCTATCACCTCTATGTGTCTCTCGCCTGCCCGTGGGCGCACCGCACCTTGATCCTGCGCAAGCTCAAGGGCCTGGAAAGCCTGATCGACGTCTCGGTGGTCAGCTGGCTGATGCTGGAAAACGGCTGGACCTTCGACAAGGCCCACGGCTCCAGCGGCGACAACCTCGACGGTTTCAACTTCATGCACCAACGCTACACCGCCGATACCGCCGACTACACCGGGCGCGTCACCGTGCCGGTGCTGTGGGACAAACAGCTCAAGCGCATCGTCAGCAATGAATCGGCGGAGATCATCCGCATGTTCAACAGCGCGTTCAATGAACTGACCGGCAACACCCTGGATTTCTACCCCCAAGCCCTGCGCCCGACCATCGACGCCCTCAACGAACGCATCTACCCCGCCGTGAACAACGGTGTGTACCGCGCAGGCTTCGCCACCTCACAACAGGCGTATGAAAGCGCGTTTGACGATGTGTTTGCCGAGCTGGATCATCTGGAACAGCACCTGGGCAGCCATCGTTATTTGGCCGGTGAGTACCTGACCGAAGCCGATGTGCGGCTGTTCACCACGCTGATTCGTTTTGATGTGGTGTATTACAGCCACTTCAAATGCAACCTGCGGCGGATTGCCGACTATGCGAACTTGTCGAACTGGCTAAGGGAGATGTATCAGTGGCCAGGGGTGGCCGAGACGGTGGATTTCGAGCATATCAAGGGGCATTACTATGCCAGCCATCGCACGATCAACCCGACGGGAATTGTGCCGAAGGGGCCGTTGCAGGGGTTTGATACCGAGCATGATCGCCATGCATTGCACGGCAAAGGTGTATGGAGCTGACATAAACCGCCTGTAGGAGCGAGCTTGCTCGCGAATAACGCCAACGATAACGCAGCGCTATCAGGTAGCCCTTGGCGTCTTTGAGTTTTTCGCGAGCAAGCTCGCTCCTACAGTGGGTCAGTCGTTCAGACTTGGGACTGGGCGCCCTCGAACCACTTGAGCTTCTCACGCAGTACCACCACCTCACCCACGATCACCAATGTCGGCGCATGCACTTCATGCTCCGCCACCATGCGCGGCAAGTCGGCCAGGGTGCCGGTGAACACGCGCTGGTTGGACGTGGTGCCCTGCTGGATCAGCGCTGCTGGGGTATCTGCGGCACGCCCGTGTTTGATCAACTGCTCGCAAATGATCGGCAAGCCAATCAGGCCCATGTAGAACACCAGGGTCTGCGACGGCCCGACCAAGTCCTGCCAGGGCAAGTCCGAGGTATTGTTCTTCAGGTGGCCGGTGATGAAGCGCACCGATTGGGCATAGTCGCGATGCGTCAGCGGAATCCCGGCATAAGCCGCGCAACCACTGGCTGCGGTGATGCCCGGCACCACCTGGAACGGGATGCCGTGGGCCGCCAATTCTTCGATCTCTTCGCCACCACGGCCAAAGATAAACGGGTCGCCACCTTTAAGGCGCAGCACGCGCTTGCCTTGCTTGGCCAGGTCGACCAGTTGCTGGTTGATCTGGTCCTGAGGCACCGCGTGATCGGCACGACGCTTGCCGACGTACACGCGCTCGGCATCCCGACGGCACAGTTCCAAAATCGCCGGCGCCACCAAACGGTCGTACAGCACCACGTCGGCTTGCTGCATCAGGCGCAATGCACGGAAGGTCAGCAAATCCGGGTCACCTGGGCCCGCGCCCACCAAGTACACCTCACCGGGCGCATAAGGCGGCGCGCCATTGACCTTTTCGATCAACAGGCGCTCGGCCTCCTCACCCTGCCCGGCCAACTGGCGGTCGGCAATCGGGCCCTGGAACACTTCTTCCCAGAACGCCCGGCGTTGCTGCACATCCGGGTACAAACCTTTGACCTGAGCCCGAAAACGCGCGGCCAGCCCAGCCAATTGCCCGTAGGTGGAGGGAATCCAGGTTTCCAGCTTGGCACGAATCAGGCGTGCCAGTACCGGCGCGTCACCGCCGCTGGAGACGGCAATCACCAAGGGTGAACGGTCGACAATCGCCGGGAAGATCACGCTGCACAACGCTGGCGCGTCCACCACATTGACCGGCACGCAGCGACGCTTGGCATCACTGGACACCTGCGCATTCAGTGGCTCATCGTCGGTGGCCGCGATAATCAGGGTGCAACCGTCCAGGTCGGCCTCCTGATAACCGCGCAACATCAGTTCCCCGCCACTGCCCAGCACCAGCTCACGCAACTGGCTTTCGATCTGGGGAGCAACCACCCGCAACACCGCGCCGGCGTCGGCCAGCAGTCGGGATTTGCGCAAGGCAATCTCCCCACCACCGACGACCAACACGCGACTGCCGCGCAGGTTATGAAACAGCGGCAGAAATTCCATTTAGCGGATGACCTCAACGCCCGCCATGTACGGCTTGAGCACCTCAGGTACACGGATCGAACCGTCGGCCTGCTGGTAGTTTTCCAGCACGGCCACCAGGGTACGGCCTACGGCCAGGCCCGAACCGTTGAGGGTGTGCACCAGCTCCGGCTTGCCGGTTTCCGGGTTGCGGAAACGCGCCTGCATGCGACGGGCCTGGAAGTCGCCGCAGTTGGAGCACGACGAAATCTCGCGGTATTTGTCCTGGCTCGGCACCCACACTTCCAGGTCGTAGGTTTTCACGGCGCTGAAGCCCATGTCGCCCGTGCACAGGGCCAGTACGCGGTAAGGCAGCTCCAGCAGCTGCAACACGCGCTCGGCGTTGGCAGTCAGGCCTTCCAGGGCGTCCATGGAGGTCGACGGCTCTACTACCTGCACCATCTCAACCTTGTCGAACTGATGCTGGCGGATCATGCCACGGGTATCGCGCCCCGACGCGCCGGCTTCGCTACGGAAGCACGGGCTGTGGGCAACCAGCTTCAACGGCAGTTGCTTGGCGTCGAGGATTTCGCCGGCGACGATATTGGTCAGCGACACTTCGGCCGTCGGGATCAGGTACAGGTCGGCTTCGCCGTCGCGGCTGATCTTGAACAGGTCTTCTTCGAATTTCGGCAGTTGGCTGGTGCCCATCAACGCCGGCGCCTGAACCAGGTACGGGGTGTAGGCTTCTTCGTAACCGTGTTCGCCGGTGTGCAGGTTGATCATGAACTGCGCCAGGGCACGGTGCATGCGCGCAATCGGGCCGCGCAGCAAGGCAAAGCGTGCGCCGGACATTTTTGCTGCGGTTTCAAAGTCCAGGCCACCGGTCAATTCGCCCAGGGCGACGTGGTCCTTGATCTCGAAATCGAAGGTTTTCGGCGTGCCCCAGCGGCGCACTTCGACGTTGCCGTCTTCGTCTTCGCCGACCGGCACGGATTCGTGGGGCAGGTTCGGAATGCCCAGCAGGATCGAGTCCAATTGGGTCTGAATGCCTTCCAGCTCGATTTTGCCGTCGGACAGCTCAGTGCCCATGCGCTCGACATCCGCCATCAACGGCGCGATGTCTTCGCCGCGCTGCTTGGCCTGGCCGATGGACTTGGAGCGCGCATTACGTTCAGCCTGCAGTGCTTCGGTGCGGGTCTGGACGGTCTTGCGCTGTTCTTCCAGCGCTTCGATGCGCGCAACATCCAAGGCAAAGCCACGGGATGCCAGGCGGTCCGCTACGTCCTGAAGGTTGCTACGTAACAGTTTGGAATCGAGCATGTCGGTCTCTCGTTATCAAAGTTTGGTCAAGGACAGGCCAGCCCAGGTGGCGAGCAGCCCGCCGAATACGCTGATGGCCGCATAGCCAATCGCCAGCGGCACTTGCCCGCTTTCCAGCAGGCGCACGGTATCCAGTGAAAAGGATGAAAAAGTCGTCAGGCCGCCAAGAAAGCCAACCATCAGGCCGGCACGTACCTCGACAGGCACTTCCGGGCGTAGCAAAAACAGGCCGTATAACACGCCGATCAACAGGCAGCCCACGATATTAACGGCGAGCGTCGCCGTATAGAAGTGTTTCGGCCAATTGGCGTTGATCCAATTGCCGGTAGCAAAGCGCAGCAGTGTACCGGCGATACCTCCCGCCGAAACCGCGACCACCAAAGGAATCATGATTTTCTCCGCTGCCGGGGGCTCAGACGGTCGAGGGTGGCCAGATGATTGAGCTTTTCACCGATCTTCAGCTCCAGGCCACGAGGCACCGGCTGATAGAACGGCTGCGGCGCCAGCTCATCCGGGAAGTAGTCTTCGCCGGCCGCATAGGCGTCCGGCTCATCGTGGGCATAACGGTATTCGTCGCCATACCCCAGCTGTTTCATCAGCTTGGTCGGCGCGTTGCGCAGGTGCAGCGGCACTTCGAGGGAGCCGTGCTCGGCGGCCGCACGCAGCGCCGACTTGAAGCCCATGTACACCGCGTTGCTTTTGGGCGCGCAGGCCAGGTAAGTGATGGCCTGGGCCACCGCCAACTCGCCTTCCGGGCTGCCGAGGCGCTCCTGCACCTCCCAGGCCGCCAGGCACAGGCTCAGGGCGCGTGGGTCGGCATTGCCGATGTCTTCGCTGGCCATGCGCACCACACGGCGCGCCAGGTACAGCGGGTCGCAACCGCCGTCGATCATGCGCGCAAACCAATACAGCGCGCCGTCAGGGTTGGAACCTCGTACGGATTTGTGCAGCGCGGAAATCTGGTCGTAGAAGGCTTCGCCGCCCTTGTCGAAACGCCGGCGCGTGTCACCCAGCAGGCTTTGCAACAGGTCGACGCCAATCTCGCCGCCGTCTTCGGCCAGGTCGGAGGCGTTCTCCAGCAGGTTGAGAAAGCGCCGCCCGTCGCCATCGGCGGCGGTCAGTAAAATCTTGAAGCCTTCATCGCTGAGGCTCAGTTGACGCTTGCCCAGGCCCTTGTCTTCGCTCAAGGCACGGTGCAGCAGCTTGTGCATCGCCGCTTCATCCAGGCTCTTGAGCACATAGACCCGCGCCCGTGACAACAAGGCGTTGTTCAATTCAAAGGACGGGTTTTCGGTGGTGGCGCCGATAAAGATCAGCGTACCGTCCTCGACGTAGGGCAGGAACGCATCCTGCTGCGACTTGTTGAAGCGATGCACTTCGTCGACGAACAGGATAGTGCGCTTGCCGTACTGCCCGGCCTGCTGCTTGGCGACTTCAACCGCCTGGCGGATCTCCTTGACCCCGGCGAGCACCGCCGAGACCGTTTCAAAGTGCGCATCCGAGACTTTCGCCAGCAACCGCGCCAGGGTGGTCTTACCCACGCCCGGCGGGCCCCAGAAAATCATCGAATGCAGCGCACCCTGCTCCAGGGCTTCACGCAAGGGCTTGCCCCGAGCGAGCAGGTGTTCCTGACCGACGTACTCATCCAGATTGGTCGAACGCAAGCGCGCGGCCAATGGCTGGGCAATCGGGTCACTTCGAAACAGATCCATGGGCAGCGTTTGAAACCTCTGGGCAGTTTATTCCTGGATCACGTCGGCACCCTTGGGGATGTCGAACTTGAACTTGGACGCGGGCACCGGCTGGTTAGCCTTGACCCCGGAGAACAGGATATCGGTGCGCTGGCCGACGCTGTCGACCAGGCGCATATTGTTGATCACGCCGTTGCCGAACGACAGCGACAGCGTGTCAAACAGCGTGTCCTTAGATTTTGGCTTGAGGGTGAACTCGATGACGTTGCTGGTCTGCTTGGAGGTGATGTCGAAGCTGTCGTTGATTTTCGACACATCACCCGACAGCAGCAGTGCCGGGGTCTGGTTCAGGCGCGGATCGAGCCTCTTGATGGTCGCCTGTTCCAGGTCCGGGTCCCACAGCGTGACTTTCTTACCGTCGGAAACGATGGTCTGCTCCGCCTTGCCTTCGGTATGCCAGTAGAACAGCCCTGGGCGCTGCACGGCCATTTCACCGGCGGTTTCCTGCAACTGGGTGCCGCCGGCATCCAGGGTCAGCTGGGAGAAGCGCGCGGTGAGGGTCTGGGATTTGTCCAACAGGTTCTTCAGGCTGGCGACGGAGGCCGGGTCAGCGTGAGCCGAAACAGCGGTCAGGGCCAAGGCCGGCAACAACAGCATGCGGATAAAGCGCATGGGAGTCCTCATTGAGTAGTCAGGGCACGCCGCGTGTTGCCACGCGGCGCGGAATCAGTCGCGCATCTGCCCGGGGGCGATGACTTCACGCGAGCCATTGGTGTTCATTGCGGTCACGACGCCGGCCATTTCCATGGCTTCGATCATGCGGGCAGCACGGTTGTAGCCGATTTTCAGCTTGCGCTGCACTGCCGAAATCGAGGCGCGGCGGCTTTCCAGTACGAAAGCCACGGCTTCGTCGTAGAGCGCGTCGGTTTCAGCATCATCGTCGCCACCGCTGCTGCCACCGTCAAAGCCGCTGCCGGCCTCTTCCACGCCAGCGAGAATGTCGTCGTTATATTCTGGCGCCCCGCGCAGTTTCCAGGCTTCAACCACGCGGTGCACTTCGTCATCGGAAACAAAGGCGCCATGAACGCGAATCGGTAGGCTGGTGCCCGGCGGCATGTAGAGCATGTCACCGTGGCCCAGCAGTTGCTCGGCGCCACCCTGGTCGATAATGGTACGCGAGTCGATCTTGCTGGAGACCTGGAACGCCATGCGCGTCGGAATGTTGGCCTTGATCAGACCGGTGATCACGTCCACCGACGGCCGCTGGGTCGCGAGGATCAAGTGGATACCCGCCGCCCGCGCCTTCTGGGCGATACGGGCGATCAGCTCTTCAACCTTCTTGCCGACGATCATCATCATGTCAGCAAATTCATCGACCACCACCACGATGGTCGGCAGTTTGGTCAGCAGTGGTGCTTCATCGTGAATGCTTTCGCGCTTGTACAGCGGGTCGGTCAGCGGTGTGCCGGCGTCCTGGGCTTCCTTGACCTTGGCATTGAAGCCCGACAGGTTACGCACGCCCATCTTCGCCATCAGCTTGTAGCGGCGCTCCATCTCGGCAACGCTCCAGCGCAGGGCGTTGGCGGCGTCCTTCATGTCGGTGACCACCGGGCACAGCAGGTGCGGGATGCCTTCGTAGATCGACAGTTCCAACATCTTCGGGTCGATCATGATCAGCTTGGCGTCATCCGGCCCGGACTTGAACAGGATCGACAGGATCATAGCGTTCACACCCACCGACTTACCGGAACCAGTGGTACCGGCTACCAGCAGGTGCGGCATTTTCGCCAGGTCGGTAATCACCGGCTTGCCGCCGATGTCATGGCCGAGTGCCAGGGTGACCGGCGATTTGAAGTTGTCGTATTCAGGGGTCGACAGCACTTCGGAGAAGCGCACGATCTGCCGGTCTTCGTTCGGGATCTCGATACCCACGGTGGTCTTGCCCGGGATCACTTCCACCACACGCACGCTGGTGACGGCCAGGGAACGCGCCAAGTCTTTGGCCAGGTTGGAAATGCGGCTGACTTTTACCCCGGCGGCCGGCTGGATTTCGTAACGGGTAATCACCGGGCCAGGATGGATCGAGTCCACCGACACTTCGACGCCGAATTCCTTGAGCTTGATTTCCAGCAGGTGGCCGACGGCCGCCAGGGATTCCGGGGAATAGTTGAGTTGTTTCTTTTCGGCCGGGTCCAGAATCGAGATCGGCGGCAATGTGCCTTCGACGGCGCTGTCGATGAACAGCGGTGCCTGTTTCTCTTTTTGCACGCGATGGCTGGGCTCCGGCGCCTTGGGCGGAGCCGGGGCGATCACCGGCGGCACCTGCTTTTCACGGTCCGACATGTGCTTGCTCAGGGCCTGCTCGCGTTCGATCAAGCGCTCCTTGACCTTGGCTTGCTCGCGTCGATCCGGCGTGCTTGGGGCCACTACCTCGTTGACACGGGTGTCCACTTCACGCAGCTGCGCCACCATTTGCTTGCGCTCGACACGGGCGGCCCACCAGCGGTTGGCGGCGCCCTGGAACAATTCGAACAGGTCGAGGGTGATCTTGCCGGTCACGTCCATCACCTTGAACCATGACAGGTCGGTGAATACCGTGAGGCCGAACAGGAACAGCGCGATGAACATCAGGGTGCTGCCCTGGATATTCAGGGTCCTGCGCGCCAGGTCGCCAAGGCTTTCGCCCAGGGCCCCGCCCGCGCCCGCCGGCAGGCCGGTGGGGGCATGGAAGTGGATATGCGCCAGCGCCGCGCCCGACAGCACCAGGAACACCAGGCCGATCAGGCGCCAGGAAAACAGCCAGCCGCTCCACTGCCACGGCTCGTGACGCTGGCGGAAGATCTGCCAGGTCTTGATCGCCAGCAACAGCGGGAAAATGTAGGCGAAGTAACCCAGGATCATGAACAGGATATCGGCGCTGTAGGAACCCACCGGGCCGCCGAAATTCTGCACATCATCGATCTTGCTGTTATGGCTCCAGCCCGGATCGTCCTTGCCATAGGTGAGCAAGGCCATCATCAGGAACAGGCACAGCGCACCGATGGCAATCAGTGCGCCTTCCTTGAGTCGGTAATGCAGGTGCTGGCGCCAGGCCGGTACGACTGCTGCTTTAGGTGCTGCGGCGGATTTCTTCAAAACGGGTCTATTCCTGCGCCTTTAGCGCGTCCATCTGTTGAATGACTACACACGACTGCTCTATCCGGAGCAGCTGAAAAATGAACGAATGTTGCTGAATCTACTTTTAACACCCGGTGACGGATAGGTGAAATGGCGATAACGCCACAATGGCCGCATTGTACGGGTTTGCGTGCGCGATGCCACACACTTGCCGCTCACCTGACTGCAGGCACAATTTGAGCATGCATTGCCTTTGCTGACAAAGGCTTATGAGCTGTATTTAGCAATCCAGGCAAGCTTGGCAAAGGGCCGGCATGCGCCAGACCCGATTACGACCACACCCTGTGTGCAGAGTTGCAGAAACACCCGCTTATGCTAATCCTGTCCAATAGCCTATTCGGGCTGGCCCCATGGCGCCGGGTCGTCAATAATCAACGCTTGCGGCGCAGGCGAATGACCTGCCACTCCCCTCCCCTTCCCTAAGCCTGGATGCCATGCTGACCTGGTTACAACGCGACACCCTGACATTCCCTCCCTTGGCCAAGGCCATGCGCGAACCCAACGGCCTGCTCGCCGCCGGTGGCGACCTGTCGGCCGAACGATTGATCCAGGCCTACCGCCATGGCTGCTTCCCCTGGTTCTCCGAAGGCCAGCCTATCCTCTGGTGGTCACCCGACCCGCGCACAGTGATATTCCCCGACGAGCTGCATGTTTCCCGCAGCCTGGGCAAATTACTGCGCCAGCAGCGCTATACCGTGACCTTCGACCAGGATTTCGCCGCCGTCATCCAAGCCTGCGCGGCGCCCCGCGCCTACGCCGATGGCACCTGGATCACCGAAGGCATCCAGCAGGCCTACCTGGAGCTGCACCAACGCGGCTATGCGCACTCCGTCGAGGTCTGGGACCAGGGCGAACTGGTGGGCGGCCTGTACGGCCTGGCGATGGGCCAGTTGTTTTTTGGCGAGTCCATGTTCAGCCGCGCCGACAACGCCTCCAAATTCGGTTTCGCCACGTTGACCCGGCAACTGCAAGCCTGGGGGTTTGTGCTGATCGACTGCCAGATGCCCAACGATCACCTGCACAGCCTGGGTGCCCGCGGCATACCGCGCAGCGTCTTCGCTGAATTCCTGCACAAACATCTGGACCAGCCCAACGCCGGGCCGTGGGTTTCCTAGGCGACTTTCGCGCACGTGGCTTACACTTATTTCAAAGCTTATCCCGAGGGTTGATCATGACCGAGCTGGCGCGCTTGAAGTTCTATGCCACTCAAGCCCACTCATGCAGCTATCTGCCCGACGAGCAGGCCACCACGCTGTTCCTCGATCCCAGCCAGCCCATGGACGTGCATGTGTATGCCGACCTGTCCGAGATGGGCTTTCGGCGCAGCGGCGACCACCTGTACCGCCCCCATTGCCAGAACTGTAATGCGTGTGTGCCTGCGCGCATCCCGGTGGCGCAGTTTTCGCCCGACCGTAACCAGAAACGCATTCTCAAGCGCAACGCCGACTTGACCGTACACGCCACTAAACCCCAATACAGCGAAGAATATTTCGATCTCTACCAACGTTATATCGAACAGCGACACGCCGACGGCGATATGTTTCCGCCCAGCCGCGACCAGTTTTCCACGTTCCTGGTGCGTGACCTGCCCTTCTCGCGCTTCTACGAGTTCCGCCTCGACGGCCGCCTGCTGGCCGTGGCGGTCACCGACCTGCTGCCCAACGGCCTCTCGGCGGTGTACACCTTCTATGAACCGACCGAAGAACGCCGCAGCCTCGGGCGCTTCGCCATCCTGTGGCAAATAGGCGAAGCGCTGCGCCTGGAACTGGAAGCGGTGTACCTCGGATACTGGATCAAGAACTGCAAAAAGATGAACTACAAGACCCAATATCGGCCCATTGAGCTGCTGATTAATCAAAGATGGGTCACGCTTAACTAGAACCCCTTGGCTTGAACACCCTTTTTCGGGCACAATGCACGCCGCTTTTGCCTGGCGCAGTTGCACCGGGCCATTCACTGGATACCGAGGGCTTTACTGCATGTCGAAAGAAGACAGCTTCGAAATGGAAGGCACTGTCGTCGACACCCTGCCCAACACCATGTTTCGTGTGGAGTTGGAAAATGGGCACGTCGTAACCGCGCATATCTCCGGCAAGATGCGCAAGAACTACATTCGTATTCTTACCGGTGACAAAGTGCGCGTCGAGCTGACGCCCTATGACTTGAGCAAAGGGCGCATCACTTACCGCGCTCGCTAAGCAAGTCAATACAAAACGCCCGGTTATGCCGGGCGTTTTTGTGTGCGCAGGATTTAACAGTCACCACTTGACTCTGTGGGAGCGGGCTTGCCTGCGATGGCCGCCTGACAGCCGGCCCATATCTATCTGACACCCCACGACCCAACTGTGGGAGCGGGCTTGCTCGCGAAGGCGGCCTGGCAGTCAACACAGTTGGATGGTGTACATATCCATTGCTGCGGTAACGGCCGCTTAGGGTTCCGCCCTGACGGCGGCTCACTTTTGAACAGCGCAAAAGTAAGCAAAACGCTCTTGCCCCACCACTCGGCACCTCGCCTAGGCTCGGTGTGCCCGTAATTCGCCAGTGATTTGGGGGGCCGCCGCCACGCGCCATCCATGGCGCGGGGCGGCTAAACCGGCATCCCTGCCGGTTTACCCCCCAAATCCCTGTCGAATTACGGCCAGCGTGGTTTAACGGGGCGCCTAAGATCAAAAGCAAGGGCAAGAGCGACTCGCTTCGCATCGTGGTTACCGTTGACGGTTACAACCCACAAAGCTGTGTAAATACAGATACTGCGATAGCGGCGGGCCAGCTAAAGATGTGCTATTGAAGGATTGTCATCGCAGGCAAGCCAGCTCCCACACTGGTTATGTATTGCCCAAAGAATCAGCGCCTGGCACAGGTCCCCTGTGGGAGCGGGCTTGCCCGCGAAAGCGGTGCGTCAGTCACTGCATCGTTAACTGAACCACCGCTATCGCAGGCAAGCCACAGTTGACCGTCATTGTCTCGCAAATCGTATTGCAGGCAGCAAAAAGGCGCCTTTCGGCGCCTTTTTGGTGTGTTGCAGCCTGCTATCAGGCCATTTCCGCTGTGGTCTCGAACTCGAAGGTCAGCTCGCCGTCCTTGAGGTCGATGTGCACCACGCCGCCATGGTCGGAGAGTTCGCCGAACAGGATCTCTTCGGCCAATGGCCGTTTGATCTTGTCCTGGATCAGACGCGCCATTGGGCGTGCACCCATTGCCGCATCGTAGCCGCCCTCTGCGATCCAACTGCGGGCCGCTTCCGTCACATCCAGCTGCACGCGCTTGTCTTCCAACTGCGCTTGAAGCTCGGTGAGGAACTTGTCCACCACGCTTTTGATGACCTCATGGCTGAGGCGACCAAACTGGATAATGGTGTCCAGGCGGTTGCGGAACTCCGGCGTGAAGCTCTTCTTGATCACTTCCATGGCATCAGACGAGTGATCCTGATGCGTAAAGCCGATCGAAGCCCGCGCCGCGGTTTCAGCACCGGCGTTGGTGGTCATGATCACGATGACGTTGCGGAAATCCGCCTTGCGCCCGTTGTTGTCGGTCAGGGTGCCGTGGTCCATGACCTGCAATAGCAGGTTGAAGACTTCCGGATGCGCCTTTTCGATTTCATCGAGCAACAATACGCAATGTGGCTGCTTGGTGATCGCCTCAGTCAACAGGCCGCCCTGGTCGAAGCCGACATAGCCCGGAGGCGCGCCGATCAAGCGCGACACTGTGTGGCGCTCCATGTACTCGGACATGTCGAAACGGACCAGCTCGATACCCATGGCCTTGGCCAACTGGCGAGCCGCCTCGGTCTTGCCGACGCCGGTCGGGCCTGCGAACAGGAACGAACCGACTGGCTTGTCCGGCGACTTGAGGCCCGCACGGGACAACTTGATCGCCGTGGACAACGAGTCGATGGCCGCATCCTGACCAAACACGGTGAGCTTGAGGTCGCGCTCCAGGTTACGCAGCAGCTCTTTGTCGGAACTGGTGACGTGTTTTGGCGGAATCCGCGCGATCTTGGCCACGATATCCTCGACCTGAGGCACGTCGATGCGCTTCACGCGCTTCTCGACTGGCTGCAGGCGCTGGTAGGCACCCGCCTCGTCGATCACATCGATGGCTTTGTCTGGCATGTGCCGGTCGTTGATATAGCGCGACGCCAGCTCAGCCGCCGCACGCAAGGCTTCATCGGTGTACTCGATGCCATGGTGCGCTTCAAAACGCCCCTTGAGCCCGCGCAGGATGCCGATGGTGTCTTCAACCGAGGGCTCGGACACGTCGACTTTCTGGAAGCGACGCGCCAGGGCACGGTCTTTTTCGAAGATGCCGCGAAATTCCTGGAACGTGGTCGAGCCAATGCAGCGGATATCACCGGAGGACAGCAGCGGCTTGAGCAGATTGGAAGCGTCCATCACCCCACCGGAAGCCGCACCGGCGCCAATGATAGTGTGGATCTCGTCGATGAACAGGATGGCCTGAGGGCGTTTTTTCAGCTCGCCGAGCAACGCCTTGAAGCGCTTCTCGAAATCGCCCCGGTACTTGGTCCCGGCGAGCAACGCGCCCAGGTCAAGGGAGTAGACGACACTGCTGGCCAGCAGGTCTGGCACCTGGTTGTCGACAATGCGCTTGGCCAGGCCTTCGGCAATCGCGGTTTTACCCACGCCCGCCTCGCCCACCAGCAAGGGGTTGTTCTTGCGACGACGCGCCAGGATCTGCGCTACACGCTCAACCTCATGCTCACGCCCCACCAGCGGATCGATCCGCCCCTGGCGCGCCATTTCATTGAGGTTACTGGCATAGGCATCCAGCGGGTTGCTGGAAGAAGAAGACTCACCGCCCTCCTCGTCCTGCATGTCCTGCTCACCCTCGGAATGATCGCCGTGCCCAGGCACCTTGGAGATACCGTGGGCGATGTAATTGACCACATCAATACGGGCAACGCTCTGCTGCTTGAGCAGGAACACGGCCTGGCTTTCCTGTTCGCTGAAAATCGCCACCAGCACGTTCGCGCCTGTGACCTCACGCTTACCGGAGCTCTGTACGTGGAACACAGCACGTTGCAATACCCGCTGGAAGCCCAGGGTTGGCTGGGTTTCGCGGTCCTCGTCATGCACGGGGATCAGTGGCGTGGTGGAATCGATAAACTCCTGCAGGTCATGCTTGAGCTTGTCAAGGTTGGCGCCGCACGCACGTAGAACGGTGGCGGCAGCTTCGTTATCCAAAAGTGCCAGCAAAAGGTGTTCGACGGTCATGAATTCATGACGCTTCGAACGAGCCTCCTTGAAGGCAAGATTGAGGGTGACTTCGAGCTCGCGGTTTAACATAGCTTCACCTCATACCCAAGTGGTCGGCGTTAACCGTCCTTCTCGATTTCACAGAGTAGCGGATGCTGGCTTTCCCTGGCGTACTGGTTGACCTGCATGGCCTTTGTCTCGGCGATGTCGCGGGTAAACACTCCACATACTGCCCGTCCTTCTGTGTGAACGGCCAGCATTACCTTGGTCGCCAACTCGCGGTTCAGGTTGAAAAACACCTCGAGCACTTCGACGACGAAATCCATCGGTGTGTAGTCATCATTAAACAAAACCACCTTGTACATCGGCGGCGCCTGTAAAGCAGGCTTCGCCTCCTGAACAGCAATGCCTGCAGAACCGTCGTCGTCATGTTCCTGATCCGGGCGATCCTGATTGAATGTTAGTCGAATCTGGCTGTTTGCATGCATGGGAAAGAAAGGTTCGTCAGTGGTTCAATTACAGTGGTGGGGGCGACCTGTCAGAATTTCAACTCTGACCCTTTGGTCACCTTGACTATCGGCGAAACGGTGTTACAACGAATAGAGCCCACAGTGGGTAAAAAAGGTCCGCGCAGTCAACCTTATTTATTCGGGTTAGGACGGATAGACAGGATGATACTCCAGTGATGGAGTCTGGTGCAGAGGGATATGGCGATGCTAAGTGGTAAGGTCAAGTGGTTCAACAATGCCAAGGGTTACGGATTCATTATTGAAGACGGCAAGGATGAAGACCTTTTTGCGCACTTTTCAGCGATCGATATGGATGGGTACAAAACGCTGAAGGCGGGTCAACCGGTGTCCTTTGATATCAAACAGGGCCCAAAGGGCTTGCATGCGGTGGATATCAAGTTAGTCACAACCCCTTCGGCCACAGAAAAAGTCGCAACAGCCGGTCAAAAGTCAAAAGAAGAAACAGGCATCACCAATCACTGAACAAAGCATTGAAAGCAAACCGGCCGCCCCGAATCATCAGGGCGGCCGGTTTTCTATGCCTGTTTACATATGCTTGATCAACGCATCACCAAAGCCCGACGACGACACCAGCGTAGCGCCATCCATCAGACGCTCGAAGTCATAGGTCACGGTCTTGGCCGAAATCGCGCCGTTGGTGCCCTTGATGATCAGATCAGCCGCCTCGACCCAGCCCATATGCCGCAGCATCATTTCCGCCGACAGGATCAATGACCCAGGGTTGACCTGATCCTTGCCCGCATATTTAGGCGCAGTACCGTGGGTGGCTTCGAACATTGCCACGGTGTCAGACAAGTTGGCCCCTGGGGCAATACCGATGCCGCCCACTTCCGCCGCCAAGGCGTCGGACAGGTAATCACCATTGAGGTTGAGGGTGGCGATCACGTCATATTCAGCCGGGCGCAGCAGGATCTGCTGGAGCATGGCGTCGGCAATGGCATCCTTGACCACTACATTCTTGCCGGTCTTGGGGTTCTTGAACTGCATCCACGGCCCGCCGTCGAGCAGGGTCGCGCCGAACTCTTCAGCCGCCACCTCGTAGGCCCACTCCTTGAAGGCCCCTTCAGTAAACTTCATGATGTTGCCTTTGTGCACGATGGTCAGCGAGTCGCGGTCGTTATCCACCACATACTGCAAGGCCTTGCGCGCCAGGCGCTTGGTGCCCTCTTTGGAGACCGGCTTGACGCCAATCCCGCAATCCTGGTCGAAACGGATCTTGGTAACGCCCATTTCTTCCTTGAGAAACTTGATCACCTTGATCGCTTCCGGCGAACCGGCCTTCCACTCGATGCCTGCGTAAATATCCTCGGAGTTCTCACGGAAGATGGTCATGTCCACGTCGCCAGGCTTTTTCACCGGGCTGGGCACGCCTTCAAACCAGCGCACCGGGCGCAGGCACACATACAGGTCGAGCTGCTGACGCAGGGCCACGTTCAGCGAGCGGATACCGCCACCCACCGGCGTGGTCAGCGGGCCCTTGATGGACACCACGTAATCCTTGACCGCATCCAGGGTTTCCTGGGGCAGCCACGTATCCTGGTCGTAGACTTGAGTGGCCTTTTCGCCAGCGTACACCTCCATCCAGGAGATTTTGCGCTTGCCGCCGTAAGCCTTTTCAACAGCGGCGTCGACCACCTTGATCATCACCGGGCTGATGTCGACGCCAATACCGTCACCTTCGATGTAGGGGATGATCGGTTGGTCAGGAACATTGAGAGAATGGTCTGCATTGACGGTGATTTTGTCGCCGACTGCCGGAACCTGAATCTTCTTGTATCCCATGCTGAACTCCATCTATGGATTGAACATCTGGCTGCGTTCGAGCCTACTCCAGATAAATGGCGACTGAAACCTCACGCCATGCTCATTTGCATCGAAAACAGCATATTTGGTGGCCTACAAGCCTGAAAGCAAAGGGAAAAGCGCCAATCTTGAGCACATCCCACTACCCTGTGCGCCTGCGACCTTTAGACCAATGGACGAGCCTCCTTTTTCATGAAGGCTCAGCGTAAGCATAGCGACCTATGTATAATGCCGCCGCTGACCAAAGAGTCACGACGGCGGACCGCTCTAGAACGTAGCCTTTCGCCAGAAAGCCGGACTATTACCATAGCCCACCCGCTTGACGCTCGACTGATGCAAACCAACATCACCGCGAAGAAACCTCGACATTTCGCTCATGGATGACTTTGAACGAACGCGCTCTACCCGGCGCATCTCGCGTTTCTGCGCACGCTTTCAGCAAAGAAGAGAGTTAATCCGAATATGCCCACCCGCTCGAAGATCATCTACACCTTCACCGACGAAGCCCCAGCCCTCGCCACCTATTCACTGCTGCCTATCGTAGAGGCCTTCACCGCTTCCGCTGATATTGCCGTGGAAACCCGCGACATTTCCCTCGCCGGGCGCATCCTCGCAAGCTTCCCCGAGCAACTGGGCACCAAGGCCATCCCGGACCACCTCGCCGAACTGGGCGACCTGGCCGTTACGCCTGAAGCCAACATCATCAAGCTTCCCAACATCAGCGCCTCGACCCCGCAGCTGCAAGCCGCAATCAAGGAACTGCAGGCCCAGGGCTACGCCCTGCCGGACTACCCTGAAACCGTAACCACCGACGCGGAAAAAGAAACCCGTGCACGTTACGACAAGGTCAAGGGCAGCGCCGTGAACCCGGTCCTGCGCGAAGGCAACTCCGACCGTCGCGCACCGCTGTCGGTCAAGAACTACGCACGCAAGCACCCGCACAAGATGGGCGCCTGGGCTGCCGACTCCAAGTCGCACATTGCCCACATGAACAACGGCGACTTCTACGGCAGCGAAAAAGCCGTGCAGATCGAAGCCGCTGACGCTGTCAAAATTGCGCTGGTTGCAAAGGACGGCACCACCACCGTTCTGAAGGAAAAGACCAACGTACAAGCCGGCGAAATCATCGACACCGCCGTGCTGAGCAAGAAAGCCCTGCGCAGCTTCATCGCCGCTGAAATCGAAGACGCCAAGAAGCAAGGCGTGCTGCTGTCGGTTCACTTGAAA
Source organism: Pseudomonas sp. MF6394 (assembly GCF_002018845.1). Taxonomy (NCBI): domain Bacteria; kingdom Pseudomonadati; phylum Pseudomonadota; class Gammaproteobacteria; order Pseudomonadales; family Pseudomonadaceae; genus Pseudomonas; species Pseudomonas sp. MF6394. The sequence goes on along the minus strand of NZ_MVOJ01000033.1, from coordinate 47,834 downwards.
GCCACCATGATGAAGGTCTCCGACCCGATCATGTTCGGCCAGATCGTTGCCGAGTTCTATAAAGACGCCCTGGCCAAGCACGCCACCGTGCTGGAACAGATCGGCTTCAACCTGAACAACGGCATCGGCGACCTGTACGCCCGCATCAAGGCCCTGCCGGCCGACCAGCAGGCGCAGATCGAAGCCGACATCCAGGCGGTCTACGCCGCTCGCCCTGCCCTGGCGATGGTCAACTCCGACAAAGGCATCACCAACCTGCACGTGCCGAGCGACGTGATCGTCGACGCCTCGATGCCAGCGATGATCCGTGACTCCGGCAAAATGTGGGGCACCGACGGCCAACTGCACGACACCAAGGCTGTGATCCCGGATCGCTGCTACGCCACCATCTACCAGGCGGTCATCGAAGACTGCAAGGCCCATGGCGCCTTCGACCCAACCACCATGGGCAGCGTGCCAAACGTTGGCCTGATGGCCAAGAAAGCCGAAGAGTACGGCTCCCACGACAAGACCTTCCAGATCAAGGCTGACGGCGTTGTCCGCGTCACCGACAGCCAGGGCAACCTGCTGATGGAACAGAACGTCGAAGCTGGCGACATCTTCCGTATGTGCCAGACCAAAGACGCGCCGATCCAGGACTGGGTCAAGCTCGCCGTCAACCGTGCCCGCGCCAGCAACACCCCGGCCATCTTCTGGCTGGACCCTAAGCGCGCCCACGATGGCGTAGTGGTCGAGAAAGTTCAGGCTTACCTGAAAGACCACAACACCGAAGGCCTGGACATCCGCATCATGGCCCCGGTCGATGCGATGAAGTTCACCCTGGAGCGCACCCGCAAGGGCCTGGACACCATCTCGGTGACCGGCAACGTACTGCGCGACTACCTGACCGACCTGTTCCCGATCATGGAACTGGGCACCAGCGCCAAGATGCTGTCGATCGTGCCGCTGATGAATGGCGGTGGCCTGTTCGAAACCGGCGCTGGCGGTTCGGCTCCAAAGCACGTGCAGCAACTGCTGGAAGAAAACTTCCTGCGCTGGGATTCCCTGGGCGAGTTCCTGGCCCTGGCCGCGTCCCTTGAGCATTTGGGTGTGACATACAACAACCCGAAAGCCCTGGTACTGTCCAAGACCCTGGACCAGGCCACCGGCCAGTTCCTGGACAACAACAAGTCGCCATCGCGCAAAGTCGGCAACATCGACAACCGCGGCAGCCACTTCTACCTGGCGCTGTACTGGGCACAAGCCCTGGCCGCCCAGACCGAAGACACTGCACTGCAAGCGCAATTTGGCGAACTGGCCAAAACCCTGGCCGAGAACGAAGCAACCATCGTTGCCGAGCTCAACGCCGTACAGGGCAAGCCAGTGGACATCGGCGGCTACTACGCGCCGAACCCAGAGCTGACCAGCAAAGCCATGCGCCCAAGCAACACCCTCAATGCGGCGATTGCCAAGTTGAAGTAAGGTTGTAAGGATGCAAAGAAGCCCCGGCCAAGTGCCGGGGTTTCTGTTTGTAGGGACTTCATTGAAGAAACCCAATCAAATGTGGGAGCTGGCTTGCCTGCGATTACAGCCTGTAGGAGCGAGCTTGCTCGCGAAAAACTCAAAGGCGCCGCGTTCATTCAGCAAGCACGCGTTATCGTTGACGTTTTTCGCGAGCAAGCTCGCTCCTACAAAAAAGCCTTAATTGACTGGCATTAAGGCAAGCCAGCTCCCACATTGACCGAGTCACCTTCCTGATACCGAGGCTTGCAATGACCTGGCTCCCCCACATCACCGTCGCCACCATCGTCGAAGACAACGGCAAGTTCCTGATGGTTGAGGAACTCAAGGGCGGCCGCGCCGTGCTCAACCAGCCCGCCGGCCATCTGGACCCGAACGAAACCCTGACCGAAGCCGCCGTGCGCGAAACGCTGGAAGAAACCGGCTGGGACGTGGAAGCCACCGGCATCGTCGGCATCTACCTGTATACCGCACCGAGCAATGGCGTGACCTATCAACGCGTCTGCTTTATCGCCAAAGCCCTGAGACACCACCCGGAGTATCAGCTCGACGAAGGCATCCTGCGCGCCCGCTGGTTGACCCGTGACGAGCTAATGGCGGTGCGCGACGACTGGCGCAGCGAGCTGATTATCCGCTGCATCGATGATTACCTGGCCGGCCAGCGCCACAGTCTCGAATTGATCCGCCCTTCTCTTTAGCCTTGCGGGCCCAGGCCTGCTAGAATCGCGTCCTTTTTCAAGACACCCGTTGAAACCCTATGCGTGATACAGCCCCTTCTGACACACAAAAGAAGCGCGTCATCGTCGGCATGTCCGGCGGCGTGGACTCTTCCGTTTCCGCCGTTCTGCTCATGGAGCAGGGTTATGAGGTGGAAGGCCTGTTCATGAAGAACTGGGAAGAAGACGATGGAACCGAATACTGCACCGCCATGGACGACCTGGCGGACGCCCAGGCCGTGTGCGACAAGATCGGTATCAAGCTGCACACCGCCAACTTCGCCGCCGAGTACTGGGACAACGTGTTCGAGCACTTCCTGGCCGAATACAAGGCCGGCCGCACGCCGAACCCGGACATCCTGTGTAACCGCGAAATCAAGTTCAAGGCCTTCCTCGACTACGCCATGATGCTCGGCGCCGACCTGATAGCTACCGGCCACTACGTGCGCCGTCGCGATATCGATGGCCGCACCGAACTACTCAAGGGCCTGGACCCGAACAAGGACCAGAGCTACTTCCTGCACGCCGTGGGCGGCGAACAGATCGCCAAGACTCTATTCCCGGTCGGCGAACTGGAAAAGCCCGAAGTACGCAGGATCGCCGAGAAACACGGCCTTGCCACCGCCAAGAAGAAAGACTCCACCGGCATTTGCTTTATCGGCGAGCGGCGCTTCAGCGATTTCCTCAAGCAATACCTACCGGCGCAACCGGGCGAGATCAAGACCACCGACGGTGAAGTGATCGGCCGCCACCACGGCCTGATGTACCACACCATCGGTCAACGCCAGGGCTTGGGCATCGGCGGCTTGAAGGACGCCGGTGAAGAGCCATGGTACGTACTGGTCAAAGACCTGGAGAACAACGTGCTGGTGGTCGGCCAGGGTAACGAGCACCCGCTGCTGTTCTCCGGCGCCCTGCTCGCTTCCGAAATTTATTGGGTCAACCCTATCGACTTGAGCAGCCCGCGCCGCCTGACCGCCAAAGTGCGTTATCGCCAGAGCGACCAGCCCTGCACCCTGGAAAAGACCGCCACCGGCTACCGCGCCACCTTCGATGATCCGCAACGCGCGGTCACCCCAGGCCAGTCCGTGGTGTTCTATGACGGCGAAATTTGCCTGGGCGGCGGCGTGATTGAAGTCGCGCAAGCCTGGAGCCACCCGGCATGAGCCCGACCCAGGAGCAATTGACGGCCCTTGGCGGTGTCTTTCTCGCTGCAGTACTGGTGGACAAGATCGCCAAGACCGGCCAGGTCACGGAAGCCGGCCTGACCTGCATGCTCGGCAGCCTGCTGATCCGCGACCCCAAGGACACCCTTGAGGTTTATGGCGGCGACGACCTGGCCCTGCGCGAAGGCTATCGCGCCCTGATCGGCGCCCTGGAGCGCGACCCTAGCACCTTGCAGCGTGAACCGTTGCGCTACGCCCTGTCGATGCTTGGCCTTGAGCGCCAGTTGGCCAAGCGCGACGACCTGCTGGACACCATCGGCAAGCGCCTGCCACAGATCCAGTCCCAGGTAGAACACTTCGGCCCGGCTCACGAAAACGTGATCGCAGCCTGTGGTGCGCTGTACCAGGACACCTTGAGCACCCTGCGCCAGCGCATCCAGGTGCACGGCGACATGCGCAACCTGCAGCAACCCAACAACGCGTCAAAAATCCGTGCCCTGCTCCTGGCCGGTATTCGTTCGGCACGCCTATGGCGCCAGCTGGGCGGTCATCGCTGGCAGTTGGTGATCAGCCGGCGCAAATTGCTCAAAGAGCTTTACCCGTTGATGCGCAACGAATAAGTCGCACCAACAGGCTGTTTTCAAGCCATTACGCGTAATACGCCGGTCAGTTGGCGACGGACCGGCGGATTTTTTCATGTATGATACGCGCCCCATTTCGTTGCCCGACTGTCCGAGAACACCCCATGCAGCTCTCTTCGCTCACTGCGGTTTCCCCTGTTGACGGCCGCTACGCCGGCAAAACCCAGGCCCTGCGCCCTATTTTCAGCGAGTACGGCCTGATCCGTGCCCGTGTCTTGGTTGAAGTGCGCTGGCTCCAGCGCCTGGCCAGTCACCGCGCCATCAGCGAAGTGCCGGCGTTTTCCGCCGAGGCCAACGCTGTATTGAACACCCTGGCGGAAAACTTCTCCCTGGAGCACGCCGAGCGTGTGAAAGAGATCGAGCGCACCACCAACCACGATGTAAAAGCCATCGAGTACCTGCTCAAAGAGCAAGCAGCCCAACTGCCGGAACTGGCTCAGGTCAGCGAGTTCATCCACTTTGCCTGCACCAGCGAGGACATCAACAACCTGTCCCACGCCCTGATGCTGCGTGAAGGCCGTGATGACGTGATGCTGCCGCTGATGCGCCAGACCGCCGAAGCCATCCGCGAGCTGGCGATCCGTTTCGCTGCCGTGCCGATGCTGTCGCGCACCCACGGCCAGCCGGCCTCGCCGACGACCCTGGGCAAAGAACTGGCCAACGTGGTGTACCGCCTGGAGCGCCAGATCGCCCAAGTCGCCGCCGTGCCATTGCTGGGCAAGATCAACGGCGCCGTAGGCAACTACAACGCCCACCTGTCGGCCTACCCTGAGATCGACTGGGAAGCCAACGCCCGCGCCTTCATCGAAGACGAGCTGGGCCTGGGCTTCAACCCCTACACCACGCAGATCGAACCCCACGACTACATCGCCGAGCTGTTCGACGCGATTGCACGCTTCAACACCATCCTGATCGATTTCGATCGCGATATCTGGGGCTACATCTCCCTGGGCTACTTCAAGCAGCGCACCATTGCCGGCGAAATCGGTTCGTCGACCATGCCGCACAAGGTCAACCCGATCGACTTCGAAAACTCCGAAGGCAACCTGGGTATCGCCAACGCCCTGTTCCAGCACCTGGCCAGCAAGTTGCCGATCTCCCGCTGGCAGCGCGACCTGACCGACTCCACCGTACTGCGCAACCTCGGTGTCGGCTTTGCCCACAGCGTGATCGCGTACGAAGCCAGCCTCAAAGGCATCAGCAAGCTGGAGCTCAACGAGCAGAAAATTGCCGCTGACCTGGACGCGTGCTGGGAAGTATTGGCCGAGCCGATCCAGACCGTGATGCGCCGCTACAACATCGAAAACCCCTACGAGAAGCTGAAAGAATTGACGCGCGGCAAGGGTATCAGCCCTGAGGCGCTGCAAACTTTCATCGACGGCCTGGACATGCCAGCCGCGGCCAAGGCCGAGCTGAAGCTGCTCACCCCGGCCAACTACATCGGCAACGCTGTAGAGCAAGCCAAGCGCATCTGATCCAAGCAAGCTCCTTTGAGACGCCCGGCCGCGCCGGGCGTTTTTATTCCTGTCTTAAAAGTGCTTTTTTTCAATAGGTTACACATGAATCCTGATATCCCTCTTCAACTTCTGGGCGGCATCACGGCACGGGAATTCCTGCGCGACTACTGGCAGAAAAAACCGCTGCTGATCCGCCAGGCCATCCCTGACTTCGAAAGCCCGATCGACGCCGACGAACTGGCAGGCCTGGCCCTGGAAGAAGAAGTCGAGTCGCGCCTGGTGATCGAACACGGCGAGCGCCCGTGGGAACTGCGCCGCGGCCCGTTCGCCGAAGACGCTTTCAGCACCCTGCCCGAGCGCGAGTGGACCCTGCTGGTGCAGGCGGTCGACCAGTTCGTGCCGGAAGTGGCTGAGCTGCTGGAGCACTTCCGCTTCCTGCCGAGCTGGCGTATCGATGATGTGATGATCAGCTTCGCCGCACCGGGTGGCAGCGTCGGTCCGCATTTCGATAACTACGATGTGTTCCTGCTGCAAGCCCAAGGCAAGCGCAACTGGAAGATCGGCCAGATGTGCAATTCCGAAAGCCCATTGCTGCAACACGCAGACCTGCGCATCCTCGCCGAATTCGAAGAAAGCGCCGAATGGGTGCTGGAACCGGGCGACATGCTCTACCTGCCGCCGCGCCTAGCGCATTTCGGTATTGCTGAAGACGACTGCATGACCTATTCCGTAGGTTTCCGTGCACCGAGCGCCGCTGAAGTGCTGACCCACTTCACCGACTTCCTCAGCCAGTACCTGACCGACGAAGAGCGCTACACCGACGCGGACGCCCAGCCAGTCAGCGACCCGCACCAGATCCAGGGCGACGCACTGGACCGCCTCAAGGGCCTGCTCGCCGAGCACATGAGCGATGAGCGCATGCTGCTGACCTGGTTCGGCCAGTTCATGACCGAACCACGCTACCCGGAACTGGTAGCCGGCGAAGAGTTGGGCGAAGAAGACTTCATCAACAGCCTGCAAGACGGCGCGATCCTGGTGCGCAACCCGAGCGCGCGCCTGGCCTGGTCCGAAGTGGACGACGACGTACTGCTGTTCGCCAGCGGCCAGAGCCGTTACCTGCCGGGCAAACTGCGTGAACTGTTGAAGCTGGTGTGCTCGGCCGATGCACTGCACAGCGAAAACCTGGGCGAGTGGCTGGCCGACGAAGACGGTCGCGACCTGCTGTGCGAACTGGTCAAGCAAGGCAGCCTGGGGTTCGCGGATGAATAAAATTCACGTAAGTGTCGCGGACTGGCGAAAGGATATCGACGAGATTCGGCGCATTCGTGAAGCGGTATTTATCGCCGAACAATCGGTCCCGCCTGAACTGGAGTGGGACGCGGACGATGCCGATGCGGTGCATTTTCTGGCATTCGAAGGCGATTTCCCGATTGGCACTGCTCGACTGCTGCCCAGCGGCGAGATTGGCCGTGTATCGGTGCTCAAGGACTGGCGCGGGCTGAAAGTCGGCGACAAGCTGATGGAAACGGTGATTGGTGTGGCCGAGCAACGTGGCCAGACCCGGCAGTTCCTGAGTGCGCAGGTGTATGCGGCGCCGTTCTATGAGCGGCTGGGTTTCAAGATTGTCAGCGATGAGTTTCTTGAAGTCGGGATTCCGCATGTGGATATGGTGCGCGGGGGCTGATTCGAGACCCAGTCGCGCCCTTCGCGAGCAAGCCCGCTCCCACATTCAACCGCATTCCAAAGGATGTACTCGGTCAAATGTGGGAGCGGGCTTGCTCGCGAAGGCGTCATTAGTAACACCACAAAATGCCCTGCCTGCCAGGGCATTTTGCCGTCTACGATTCAACTTGCACCCTGCCAGGCCGACAAACTGGCACTATCAAGCAAATGACTCGCAGAGATAACGGACATGTCCCTACGCACCCTGCTCACCGCCCTCCTGATGACCGTCAGCGCTTGCGCCATGGCCGCCACCGAAGTCGTCAACCTGAACAACCGTACCAGTGCCGACCTGTTGCCGGTCGCGCAAAACTTCATCGGCAAGGACGGCACCGTCAGCGCCTACGGCAACCAGCTTATCGTTAACGCCGAGCCCGCCAAGATCGAGGGCTTGCGCGCACTGCTCGGCCAATTGGACACCCCGGCCAAACGCTTGCTGATCACCGTCGACACCAACGAGAACAACCAGCAGAACAGCGACGACGGCCAGACCCGCATCATCAGCTACGGCACTGCCAGCCGCGACGGTGGCGTGCAGCAGATTCAGGCCAGCGAAGGCGTGCCCGCGCTCATACAGGTCGGCCAGAGCGTGCCGCTGACCACCACGCAGCAGGACAGCTATGGCCGCCTGCAAAACCAGACCCAGTATCGCAACGTCACCCAAGGCTTTTACGTGACCGCCAGCGTCACTGGCGAAACCGTGCACCTGGCCATCAGTACCAACCGTGACCGGATGAGCCAGGAACGTCCCGATGTAGTGAACGTGCAAAGCACCGACACAACGGTCAGCGGCCGCCTGGGCGAGTGGATCCCCCTGGCCGGCATCAATCGTGAAACACAGGCGGACAAATCCTCTACAACCCGCAGCTACTCTACTCAGGGCCGCGACGACCTGACTTTACGGGTCAAGGTCGACACCCTGAACTGAAGCACCGAAAACTGACTGGCAAGTCGCATTAGACTAAAGATGTAGTGCTTGAAAAAAAGCACTACAAAACATTTGACGAGCCAAAAAAGCATGGGCATGATGGCCTCGCTCCCGCTAATCAGAGGCCCTGGCAAGGGCCTTCGGATCGTCGCTCTAAGCTACCCACCTGAGCCGATTCGTGTCTGTACCGCCCACAAGGTGTGTTTGACGTTGGTTGCGACTGGAACGAAGTTGTCCCGAGGGACGGAAGCTAACCAGGTAACCCGGCTACACACTGATGGATCGTACAAAGGCCCACGACGCCCGAAGACCGTTCGCAGTTTGCCCTTACCTGCTCAACTCCCCCTTTGAGCCCCATCGTTCATCCCGTCGCCTCCCTCCGTCAGATTTGACTTGAACACCAAAGCTTCTGGTCAGCGAGCAACCCTACCCAGGCAACGAATGCCGGGCTGGCAAACGGATACTTCAAACAAGACGCGACGAGGTTTTTCCCCATGGCACTGACACGCGAACAGCAAATTGCAGCCCTTGAAAAAGACTGGGCTGAAAACCCACGCTGGAAAGGCGTAACCCGCGCTTATTCCGCTGCTGACGTCGTCCGCCTGCGTGGCTCGGTTCAACCTGAGCACACCTTTGCAAAACTCGGCGCCGAGAAGCTGTGGAACCTGGTCACCCAAGGCGCCAAGCCGTCCTTCCGTCCCGACAAAGATTTCGTCAACTGCATGGGCGCCCTCACTGGCGGCCAGGCAGTCCAGCAGGTAAAAGCCGGTATCCAGGCGATCTACCTGTCCGGCTGGCAAGTGGCAGCGGACAACAACTCCGCTGAATCCATGTACCCCGACCAATCGCTGTACCCGGTGGACTCGGTGCCAACCGTGGTCAAGCGCATCAACAATTCGTTCCGTCGTGCCGACCAGATCCAATGGAAAGCCGGCAAGAACCCGGGCGATGAAGGCTACATCGACTACTTCGCGCCAATCGTGGCCGACGCCGAAGCCGGTTTCGGCGGCGTACTCAACGCCTACGAGCTGATGAAGAGCATGATCGAGGCAGGCGCTGCCGGCGTGCACTTCGAAGACCAGTTGGCTTCGGTGAAAAAATGCGGCCACATGGGCGGCAAGGTACTGGTACCGACCCAGGAAGCCGTACAGAAGCTGACCGCTGCTCGCCTGGCTGCTGACGTGGCCGGTACGCCGACCATCATCCTGGCGCGTACCGACGCTAACGCAGCAGACCTGCTGACCTCGGACTGCGACCCGTACGACCAGCCGTTCGTCACCGGCGAACGCACCCAGGAAGGCTTCTATAAAGTGCGCGCCGGTCTCGACCAGGCCATCGCCCGCGGCCTGGCCTACGCCCCGTACGCCGACCTGATCTGGTGCGAAACCGCCAAGCCGGACCTGGACGAAGCACGCCGCTTTGCCGAAGCGATCAAGAAGGAATACCCGGACCAACTGCTGTCCTACAACTGCTCGCCTTCCTTCAACTGGAAGAAGAACCTGGATGACGCGACCATCGCCAAGTTCCAGCGCGAACTGTCGGCCATGGGCTACAAGCACCAGTTCATTACCCTGGCGGGTATCCACAACATGTGGCACAGCATGTTCAACCTGGCGCACGACTACGCCCGCAACGACATGACGGCCTACGTGAAGCTGCAGGAGCAGGAATTCGCTGACGCCGCCAAAGGCTACACCTTTGTGGCGCACCAGCAGGAAGTGGGCACCGGCTACTTCGACGACATGACCACCGTGATCCAGGGCGGCACCTCGTCCGTGACTGCGCTGACCGGTTCGACCGAAGAAGAACAGTTCCACTAAGTACCGCGTACACGGCCACTGCGGCCCCACGGAAGACCTAACCGCAGTGCCGCGCAACAATCACGCCCCGACTGGTTCGGGGCGTTTTTTTGCCTGGGAATCACCGAAAATCAATGGTGGGAGCTGGCTTGCCTGCGATGGCGGTGGGTCAGAGGCAGGTGTTTCAGCTGATCCGCCGCCATCGCAGGCAAGCCAGCTCCCACATTGACCGCACCCTATCCATAGTTTTTTGCTAAAAACATTGATCCAGAGCGGTATCCGCACAAGCCCAATCGGGTAAAAGAGCCGTTGCGACAACTAAGCGACACTCAAGCAAGTAACGCTAACTTCCCGCGCCACATGAGAAACACTCGCTTAAACCCCGCGCAAACAATATTCATTATCATTTGGCACCTGAAAACTTCGTTACAGCTTAAACAAAACATAATTGATGAAAAGCCCGCTAATGCCCACACCACAAGGGCTACAGCCCCAAGAAGGTGCACTATGTGCTTATTCCACCGAATAATTTCGCCCTGGGAATTTTACTTGCCCGGTGTTTAGCCATAAAATCACCGCGATTGATTGCAGTGCGACATATCGTCACTGCATCGTTACTTTTTCGAGCTCAGAGACCTTTGCTCTCTGTTAAGGATTTCCAGCATGACCGACGCGACAGGACTCATGGCCCACAACTGGGGCTTTGCCATTTTCCTTCTCGGTGTTGTAGGCCTTTGCGCCTTCATGCTCGGCGTGTCCAGCCTCCTCGGGTCAAAAGCCTGGGGCCGCAGCAAAAACGAACCGTTTGAATCCGGCATGCTGCCTACAGGTGGCGCCCGCTTGCGGCTCTCAGCCAAATTCTATCTGGTCGCGATGTTGTTCGTGATCTTCGATATCGAAGCCCTCTTTCTCTTTGCATGGTCTGTGTCCGTCCGCGAAAGCGGCTGGACCGGATTCGTCGAAGCTCTCGTTTTCATAGCAATTCTGTTGGCAGGTCTTGTCTACCTGTTCCGAGTGGGCGCCCTTGACTGGGCTCCGGAAGCTCGTCGCAAGCGGCAGGCGAAGCTGAAACAATGAGGCTTTGGCAATGCAATACAATCTCACCAGGATCGACCCGGATGCTCCTAACGAGCAGTACCCCATCGGCGAACGGGAAACCGTTTCCGACCCGTTAGAAGACCAAGTCCACAAAAACATCTACATGGGCAAGCTGGAAGACGTGCTGAGTGGCGCGGTCAACTGGGGGCGTAAAAACTCCCTGTGGCCGTACAACTTCGGCCTTTCGTGCTGCTACGTGGAAATGACCACCGCCTTCACGGCGCCCCACGACATCGCGCGCTTTGGCGCCGAAGTGATCCGGGCCTCGCCGCGCCAGGCGGATTTCATGGTTATCGCCGGTACCTGCTTCATCAAGATGGCGCCGATCATCCAGCGTCTCTATGAGCAAATGCTCGAACCAAAATGGGTTATCTCCATGGGTTCGTGCGCCAACTCCGGTGGCATGTACGACATCTACTCGGTCGTTCAAGGGGTGGACAAGTTCCTGCCCGTGGACGTCTACGTGCCTGGCTGCCCGCCCCGTCCCGAAGCGTTCCTGCAAGGCTTGATGCTGTTGCAGGAATCGATTGGCAAGGAGCGTCGCCCACTGTCCTGGGTGGTCGGTGATCAAGGCGTTTATCGCGCCGAGATGCCGTCTCAAAAGGAACAGCGCCGCGAACAGCGAATCGCAGTCACCAACCTGCGCAGCCCCGACGAAGTCTGATCCAGCCCGCTTCTTTCTATAGAACGAAAACCTGGCTTCATTCTTTACGTTGACCGAAAGCGATAAAAAACCATGACTACAGGCAGTGCTCTGTACATCCCGCCTTATAAGGCAGACGACCAGGATGTGGTTGTCGAACTCAATAACCGTTTTGGCCCTGACGCCTTCACCGCCCAGGCCACACGCACCGGTATGCCGGTGCTGTGGGTGGCGCGTGCCAGGCTCGTCGAAGTCCTGACCTTCCTGCGCAACCTGCCCAAGCCGTACGTCATGCTCTATGACCTGCATGGCGTGGACGAGCGTCTGCGCACCAAGCGCCAGGGGCTGCCGAGCGGCGCCGATTTCACCGTGTTCTACCACCTGATGTCGCTGGAACGTAACAGCGACGTGATGATCAAGGTTGCCCTGAGCGAGAGCGACCTGAGCATCCCGACCGTGACCGGTATCTGGCCGAACGCCAGCTGGTACGAGCGTGAAGTCTGGGACATGTTCGGTATCGACTTCCCCGGCCACCCGCACCTGACGCGCATCATGATGCCGCCGACCTGGGAAGGTCACCCGCTGCGCAAGGACTTCCCTGCCCGCGCCACCGAATTCGACCCGTTCAGCCTCAACCTGGCCAAGCAGCAACTGGAAGAAGAAGCCGCGCGCTTCCGCCCCGAAGACTGGGGCATGAAGCGCTCCGGCACCAACGAGGACTACATGTTCCTCAACCTGGGCCCGAACCACCCTTCGGCCCACGGTGCCTTCCGGATCATCCTGCAACTGGACGGCGAAGAAATCGTCGACTGCGTCCCGGACATCGGCTACCACCACCGTGGCGCCGAGAAGATGGCCGAGCGCCAGTCCTGGCACAGCTTCATCCCGTACACCGACCGTATCGACTACCTCGGCGGCGTGATGAACAACCTGCCGTACGTGCTCTCGGTCGAGAAGCTCGCCGGCATCAAGGTACCGGACCGCGTCGACACCATCCGCATCATGATGGCCGAGTTCTTCCGGATCACCAGCCACCTGCTGTTCCTGGGCACCTATATCCAGGACGTCGGCGCCATGACCCCGGTGTTCTTCACCTTCACCGACCGTCAGCGTGCCTACAAGGTTATCGAAGCCATCACCGGTTTCCGCCTGCACCCGGCCTGGTACCGCATCGGTGGCGTAGCCCACGACCTGCCGAACGGCTGGGAGCGCCTGGTCAAGGAATTCATCGACTGGATGCCCAAGCGTCTGGACGAGTACCAGAAAGCCGCCCTGGACAACAGCATCCTCAAAGGCCGCACCATCGGCGTCGCGCAGTACAACACCAAAGAGGCCCTGGAATGGGGCGTCACCGGTGCCGGCCTGCGTTCCACCGGTTGCGACTTCGACCTGCGTAAGGCGCGCCCATACTCCGGCTACGAGAACTTCGAGTTCGAAGTACCGCTGGCGGCCAATGGCGATGCCTACGACCGTTGCATCGTGCGCGTCGAAGAAATGCGCCAGAGCCTGAAGATCATCGAGCAGTGCATGCGCAACATGCCGGCCGGCCCGTACAAGGCGGATCACCCGCTGACCACGCCGCCGCCCAAAGAGCGCACGCTGCAGCACATCGAAACCCTGATCACGCACTTCCTGCAGGTTTCGTGGGGCCCGGTGATGCCGACCAACGAATCCTTCCAGATGATCGAAGCGACCAAGGGTATCAACAGTTATTACCTGACGAGCGATGGCGGCACCATGAGCTACCGCACCCGGATTCGTACCCCAAGCTTTGCCCACTTGCAGCAGATCCCTTCGGTGATCAAAGGCGAGATGGTCGCGGACTTGATTGCGTACCTGGGTAGTATCGATTTCGTTATGGCCGACGTGGACCGCTAAGCATGAACAGCACGCTTATCCAGACAGACCGTTTCACCTTGAGTGAAACCGAGCGCTCGGCCATCGAGCACGAGCTGCATCACTACGAAGACCCGCGCGCGGCGTCTATCGAAGCCCTGAAGATCGTCCAGAAGGAACGTGGCTGGGTGCCCGACGGCGCCCTCTACGCCATCGGCGAGATCCTCGGCATCCCCGCCAGCGACGTTGAAGGCGTGGCCACGTTCTACAGCCAGATCTTCCGCCAGCCGGTGGGTCGCCACATCATTCGTGTGTGCGACAGCATGGTCTGCTACATCGGCGGCCATGAGTCCGTGGTCAGCGAGATCCAGAACAAGCTGGGCATCGGCCTCGGCCAGACCACCCCGGACGGCCGCTTCACGCTGCTGCCGGTGTGCTGCCTGGGCAACTGTGACAAGGCGCCGGCGTTGATGATCGACGACGACACATTCGGTGACGTACAGCCCGCTGGCGTCACCCAATTGCTCGAGGGCTACCCATGACCCTGACCTCCTTCGGCCCGGCCAACCTGATCAAGCGTTCGGCCGAGACCCACCCCCTCACCTGGCGCCTGCGCGACGACGGCGAGCCGGTATGGCTCGACGAGTACCAGGCCAAGAACGGTTACGCGGCGGCGCGCAAAGCCTTCGCCGACATGGCCCAGGACGATATCGTCCAGACCGTGAAGGACGCCGGCCTCAAGGGCCGCGGCGGTGCGGGCTTCCCCACCGGCGTGAAGTGGGGCCTGATGCCCAAAGACGAATCCATCAACATCCGTTACCTGCTGTGCAACGCGGATGAAATGGAGCCCAACACCTGGAAAGACCGCATGCTGATGGAGCAACTGCCCCATCTGCTGATCGAAGGCATGCTGATCAGTGCCCGTGCGCTCAAGACCTACCGCGGCTACATCTTCCTGCGTGGCGAGTACACCACCGCCGCCAAGCACCTGAACCGCGCCGTGGAAGAAGCCAAGGCCGCAGGCTTGCTGGGCAAGAACATCCTCGGTTCCGGTTTCGACTTCGAACTGTTCGTGCACACCGGCGCGGGGCGTTATATCTGCGGTGAAGAAACCGCACTGATCAACTCCCTCGAAGGCCGCCGCGCCAACCCGCGCTCCAAGCCGCCCTTCCCTGCCGCCGTGGGCGTGTGGGGCAAGCCGACCTGCGTGAACAACGTCGAGACCCTGTGCAACGTGCCGGCGATCATCGCCGACGGCGTGGACTGGTACAAATCCTTGGCGCGCGAAGGCAGCGAAGACATGGGCACCAAGCTCATGGGCTTCTCCGGCAAGGTCAAGAACCCTGGCCTGTGGGAGCTGCCGTTCGGCGTGACCGCGCGCGAGCTGTTCGAGGACTACGCCGGCGGCATGCGTGACGGCTACACCTTGAAAGCCTGGCAGCCAGGCGGCGCCGGTACCGGCTTCCTGCTCCCTGAGCACCTCGATGCACAGATGTATGCCGGCGGCATTGGCAAGGTGGGTACCCGGATGGGTACTGGCCTGGCGATGGCAGTCGACAACACGGTGAACATGGTCTCGTTGCTGCGCAACATGGAGCAGTTCTTTGCCCGTGAATCGTGCGGTTTCTGCACCCCATGCCGCGACGGTCTGCCGTGGAGCGTCAAGCTGCTGATGGCCCTGGAAAATGGCGAAGGCCGCGAGGGTGACATCGAAACCCTGCTCGGCCTGGTCGGCTTCCTCGGCCCAGGCAAGACTTTCTGTGCTCACGCACCGGGCGCCGTGGAGCCATTGGGCAGCGCAATCAAATACTTCCGCTCGGAGTTCGAAGCCGGCATCGCGCCCACCAGCGCCGCCGTCCCGCCTCTGGCGAAGCCGATCGTAGTCGGCGCGTAACGCTTAAACAGGCGAAGGGTCCGTGCCCTTCGCCTGCTCATGTGCTGACGCCTTCAAGGCTGTGTAGATGCACATGAATAACAAGATTCCATTAGCCACGCCCGCTGACAACGGGCCAACGAAGAACTTTGAACCATGGCCACTATCCACGTAGACGGCAAAGCGCTCGAAGTCGATGGGGCGGACAACCTGTTACAGGCGTGTCTGTCACTCGGCCTCGACATCCCGTATTTCTGCTGGCACCCCGCACTTGGTAGCGTCGGTGCCTGTCGCCAGTGTGCGGTCAAGCAATACACCGACGAGAACGACACCCGTGGTCGTATCGTCATGTCCTGCATGACCCCAGCCACCGACAACACCTGGATCTCCATCGACGATGAAGAATCCAAGGCGTTCCGCGCCAGCGTTGTCGAGTGGCTGATGACCAACCACCCCCACGACTGCCCGGTCTGTGAGGAAGGCGGTCACTGCCACCTGCAAGACATGACGGTGATGACCGGCCACAACGAGCGCCGTTATCGCTTCACCAAGCGTACCCACCAGAACCAGGACCTCGGCCCGTTCATTTCCCACGAAATGAACCGCTGCATCGCCTGCTACCGCTGCGTGCGCTTTTATAAAGACTACGCCGGCGGCACCGACCTGGGCGTGTTCGGCGCCCACGACAACGTGTACTTCGGTCGCGTTGAAGACGGCGTGCTCGAGAGCGAGTTCTCCGGCAACCTCACCGAGGTCTGCCCCACCGGTGTGTTCACCGACAAGACCCACTCCGAGCGCTACAACCGTAAGTGGGACATGCAATTCGCACCGAGCATCTGCCATGGCTGCTCCAGCGGTTGCAACATCTCCCCTGGCGAGCGTTACGGTGAACTGCGTCGTATCGAAAACCGCTTCAACGGTTCGGTCAACCAGTACTTCCTGTGCGACCGTGGCCGTTTCGGCTATGGCTACGTCAACCGCGAAGACCGCCCACGCCAGCCCCTGCTGGCCGATGGCGCCAAGCTGAGCCTGGACGCCGCGCTGGATAAAGCCGCCGACCTGTTGCGCGGCCGCACTATCGTGGGTATCGGTTCGCCGCGTGCCAGCCTCGAAAGCAACTTCGCCTTGCGCGAGCTGGTAGGTGCCGAGCACTTCTACTGCGGTATCGAAGCCGGCGAGCTGGAGCGCATTCGCCTGGTCCTGCAAGTACTGAACGACAGCCCGCTGCCCGTGCCGAACATGCGCGACATCGAAGACCACGATGCGATCTTCGTGCTCGGTGAAGACCTGACCCAGACCGCCGCGCGTATCGCGCTGTCCCTGCGTCAATCGGTCAAAGGCAAGGCCGAGGAAATGGCCGACGCCATGCGCGTACAGCCGTGGCTCGACGCGGCCGTGAAAAACATCGGCCAGCACGCGCTGAACCCGCTGTTTATCGCTTCTCTGGCTGAAACCAAGCTCGACGACATCGCCGAAGAATGCGTGCACGCTGCGCCGGACGACCTGGCCCGCCTCGGTTTCGCCGTGGCCCACGCCCTCGACGCCAGCGCACCTGCGGTTGAAGGCCTGGACGCTGAAGCCGTCGAACTGGCCCAGCGCATCGCCGACGCCCTGCTGGCGGCCAAGCGTCCGTTGATCATTGCCGGTACCTCGTTGGGTTCCAAGGCGCTGATCGAAGCCGCCGCCAACATCGCCAAGGCCCTGAAGCTGCGCGACAAAAACGGTTCCATCAGCCTGGTAGTGCCGGAAGCCAACAGTCTGGGCCTGGCCATGCTCGGTGGCGAGTCCGTGGACGCTGCGCTGCAAGCGGTGATCGACGGCAACGCCGACGCCATCGTGGTACTGGAAAACGACCTGTACACCCGCACCGCTGCGGCCAAGGTTGACGCTGCGCTCAACGCTGCCAAGGTGCTGATCGTCGCCGACCACCAGAAGACCGCCACCAGCGACCGCGCCGACCTGGTACTGCCAGCCGCCACCTTCGCCGAAGGCGACGGTACTCTGGTCAGCCAGGAAGGCCGCGCCCAGCGCTTCTTCCAGGTGTTCGATCCGAAGTACATGGACGCCAGCATCCTGGTGCACGAAGGCTGGCGCTGGCTGCATGCCCTGCGCGCCACCCTGCTGAACCAGCCGATCGACTGGACCCAGCTCGACCACGTGACGGCTGCCACCGCCGCCAGCGCGCCGCAGCTTGCCCGCATCGTCGATGCCGCGCCGTCCGCAGCGTTCCGCATCAAGGGCCTGAAACTGGCCCGTGAGCCGCTGCGTTACTCCGGCCGCACCGCCATGCGTGCTGACATCAGCGTGCACGAACCGCGCACCCCGCAGGACAACGACACAGCGTTTGCCTTCTCCATGGAAGGTTATTCGGGTTCGGCCGAACCGCGTCAGCAGGTGCCATTTGCCTGGTCGCCGGGCTGGAACTCGCCGCAGGCCTGGAACAAGTTCCAGGACGAAGTCGGTGGTCACATCCGCGCTGGCGACCCGGGCACTCGCCTGATCGAAACCAGCGGTGACTCGCTGAACTGGTTCGCTGCGGTACCGCGTCCGTTCAACCCGGCGCCGGGCACCTGGCAAGTCGTGCCGTTCTTCCACCTGTTCGGCAGCGAAGAAACTTCTTCCAAAGCCGCGCCGGTGCAAGAGCGCATTCCTGCCGCCTACGTGTCCGTGGCCAAGTCCGAAGCCGACCGCCTGGGCGTCAACGACGGTGCCCTGCTCAGCCTCAACGTGGCCGGCCAGACCCTGCGTCTGCCGCTGCGTATCAATGACGAGCTGGGTGCCGGCCTGGTTGCACTGCCTAAAGGCATCGCCGGTATTCCGCCTGCCATTTTCGGCAAAACCGTTGACGGTCTGCAGGAGGCAGCGCAATGACTTGGTTCACGCCGGAAGTAATTGACGTGATCATCTCGGTGGTCAAGGCCATCGTGATCCTGTTGGCCGTGGTCGTCGCGGGCGCCCTGCTCAGCTTCGTCGAACGTCGCCTGCTGGGCTGGTGGCAGGACCGTTACGGTCCGAACCGCGTTGGCCCGTTCGGTATGTTCCAGATCGCTGCCGACATGCTGAAAATGTTCTTCAAGGAAGACTGGACTCCGCCGTTTGCCGACAAGGTGATCTTCACCTTGGCACCGGTGGTGGCCATGAGCGCCTTGCTGATTGCGTTCGCGATCATCCCGATCACCCCGACCTGGGGCGTGGCGGACCTGAACATCGGCTTGCTGTTCTTCTTCGCCATGGCCGGTTTGTCGGTATACGCGGTGCTATTCGCCGGTTGGTCAAGCAACAACAAGTTCGCCCTGCTGGGCAGCTTGCGTGCCTCGGCGCAAACCGTATCCTATGAAGTGTTCATGGGGTTGGCACTGATGGGCATCGTGGTGCAGGTTGGCTCGTTCAACATGCGCGACATCGTCGAGTACCAGGCACAGAACCTGTGGTTCATCATTCCGCAGTTCTTCGGCTTCTGCACCTTCTTCATCGCTGGCGTGGCCGTGACTCACCGTCACCCCTTCGACCAGCCGGAAGCGGAACAGGAACTGGCCGACGGTTACCACATTGAATATGCCGGCATGAAGTGGGGCATGTTCTTCGTCGGTGAGTACATCGGCATCATCTTGATCTCGGCCCTGCTGGTCACGCTGTTCTTCGGCGGCTGGCACGGTCCGTTTGGCATCCTGCCGCAGTTGGCCTTCTTCTGGTTCTTCCTGAAGACCGCGTTCTTCATCATGCTGTTCATCCTGCTGCGCGCCTCGATTCCGCGCCCGCGTTATGACCAGGTGATGGATTTCAGCTGGAGATTCTGCCTGCCGCTGACCCTGATCAATTTGCTGGTGACGGCTGCCGTCGTGTTGTTGAACACGCCCGCTGCCGCGGTTCAGTGAGGATTTGACCCATGTTCAAATATATTGGCGACATCGTTAAGGGTACCGGTACCCAGTTGCGAAGCCTGGTGATGGTGTTCGGTCACGGCTTTCGCAAACGCGACACCCTGCAATACCCCGAAGAAGCGGTGTACCTGCCGCCGCGCTATCGCGGCCGCATCGTACTGACCCGCGACCCCGACGGCGAAGAGCGTTGCGTAGCCTGCAACCTGTGCGCCGTGGCGTGCCCGGTGGGTTGCATTTCCCTGCAGAAAGCTGAAACCGAAGACGGTCGCTGGTACCCGGACTTCTTCCGCATCAACTTCTCGCGCTGCATTTTCTGTGGCCTCTGCGAGGAAGCTTGCCCGACCACCGCGATCCAGCTCACCCCGGATTTCGAGATGGCCGAGTTCAAACGTCAGGACCTGGTGTACGAGAAAGAAGATCTTTTGATCTCTGGTCCCGGTAAAAACCCTGATTACAACTTCTATCGTGTTGCAGGTATGGCCGTTGCCGGTAAGCCAAAAGGCGCCGCACAAAACGAAGCCGAGCCGATCAACGTGAAGAGCTTGCTGCCTTAAGGAAGAAAGATGGAATTCGCTTTCTATTTCGCATCGGGTATTGCAGTGGTGTCCACGCTTCGCGTGATCACCAACACTAACCCCGTGCACGCCCTGCTCTACCTGATCATTTCGCTGATCGCCGTGGCCATGACCTTCTTCAGCCTCGGCGCACCGTTCGCCGGTGTGCTGGAAGTGATCGCCTACGCCGGCGCCATCATGGTGCTGTTCGTGTTTGTGGTGATGATGCTCAACCTGGGGCCGGCTTCGGTCGCCCAGGAGCGCGTCTGGCTCAAGCCCGGCATCTGGCTCGGCCCGGTTGTCCTCGCAGCCCTGCTGCTGGGTGAACTGCTGTATGTGCTGTTCGCTCACCAGAGCGGCCAGGCCATCGGCCACACCACCGTAGACGCGAAAGCCGTGGGCATCAGCCTGTTCGGCCCGTACCTGCTGGTGGTCGAACTGGCTTCGATGCTGCTGCTCGCCGCAGCCATCACTGCCTTCCACTTGGGCCGCAACGAAGCCAAGGAGCAATGACGATGCCTGCTATCCCTTTGGAGCATGGTCTGGCGGTCGCCGGCATCCTGTTCTGCCTTGGCCTGGTCGGCCTGATGGTTCGCCGTAACATTCTGTTCGTGTTGATGAGCCTGGAAATCATGATGAACGCCGCGGCACTGGCATTCATCGTGGCAGGCGCGCGTTGGGGCCAGCCGGATGGGCAAGTGATGTTCATCCTGGTGATCAGCCTGGCAGCCGCCGAAGCCAGTATTGGCCTGGCGATCCTGCTGCAGCTGTATCGTCGCTTCCACACGCTTGATATCGACGCTGCCAGTGAGATGCGCGGATGAACATGATCTTTCTGACTTTCGTATTCCCCCTGATCGGTTTCCTGCTGCTGTCGTTCTCTCGCGGGCGCTGGTCGGAAAACCTCTCGGCCCTGATCGGCGTGGGCTCCATCGGCCTGTCGGCCATCGTGGCCGCCTACGTCATCTGGCAATTCAACGTGGCCCCGCCTGAAGGCGGTCACTACACCCTGGTGCTGTGGCAGTGGATGGCGGTTGAGGGCTTCAAGCCCAACTTCGCCCTCTACATCGACGGCCTGTCGATCACCATGCTCGGCGTGGTGGTGGGTGTGGGCTTCCTGATCCACCTGTTCGCGTCCTGGTACATGCGCGGTGAAGCGGGTTACTCGCGCTTCTTCTCGTACACCAACCTGTTTATCGCCAGCATGCTGTTCCTGGTGCTGGGCGATAACCTGTTGTTCCTGTACTTCGGCTGGGAAGGCGTGGGCTTGTGCTCGTACCTGTTGATCGGTTTCTACTACAGCAACCGCAACAACGGTAACGCGGCACTCAAGGCATTTATCGTCACCCGCATCGGCGACGTGTTCATGGCCATCGGCCTGTTCATCCTGTTCCAACAGGTGGGCACGCTGAACATCCAGGAACTGCTGGTGCTGGCTCCGCAGAAATTCCAGGTCGGTGACTTCTGGATCACCCTGGCGACCCTGATGTTGCTGGGCGGCGCCGTGGGTAAATCTGCGCAACTGCCGCTGCAAACCTGGCTGGCGGATGCGATGGCCGGCCCTACCCCGGTATCGGCATTGATCCACGCCGCCACCATGGTAACCGCCGGTGTCTACCTGATCGCCCGTACCCACGGCCTGTTCACCCTGGCGCCGGACATCCTGCACCTGGTGGGCATCGTCGGCGGCGTAACCCTGGTACTGGCCGGCTTCGCCGCGCTGGTGCAGACCGACATCAAGCGTATCCTCGCCTACTCGACCATGAGCCAGATCGGCTACATGTTCCTGGCCCTGGGCGTTGGCGCCTGGGACGCGGCGATCTTCCACCTGATGACCCACGCGTTCTTCAAGGCCCTGCTGTTCCTCGCCTCCGGTGCGGTGATCGTGGCCTGCCACCACGAGCAGAACATCTTCAAGATGGGCGGCCTGTGGAAGAAACTGCCACTGGCCTACGCCAGCTTCATCGTCGGTGGTGCCGCCCTGGCCGCCCTGCCGTTGGTGACCGCCGGTTTCTACTCCAAGGACGAGATCCTCTGGGAAGCCTTTGCCAGCGGTAACCAGAACCTGCTGTACGCAGGCCTGGTGGGTGCGTTCATGACCTCGCTGTACACCTTCCGCCTGATCTTCATCACCTTCCACGGTGAAGCCAAGACCGAAGCGCACGCAGGCCACGGCATCTCCCACTGGTTGCCGCTGTCGGTGCTGATCGTACTGTCGACCTTCGTCGGCGCGATGATCACCCCGCCGCTGCACGGTGTGTTGCCACAAAGCGTCGGCCATGCCGGCGGCGAAGCCCAGCACAGCCTGGAAATCGCCTCGGGCGCCATCGCCATCGCCGGTATCCTGCTGGCGGCCCTGCTATTCCTCGGCAAGCGTCGCTTCGTGACCGCCGTGGCCAACAGTGGCATTGGTCGCTTCCTGTCGGCCTGGTGGTTCGCCGCCTGGGGCTTCGATTGGATCTACGACAAACTGTTCGTCAAACCTTACCTTGCGATCAGCCACGTGCTGCGCAAAGACCCGCTCGACCAGACCATCGGTTTGATCCCGCGTGCCGCCAAGGCCGGTCACACCGCCCTGAGCCGCAGCGAGACCGGCCAATTGCGTTGGTATGCAGCGTCCATGGCAGCGGGTGCCGTTCTGGTGATCGGCGCCATCGTCGTGGTAGCGGTCTGACTATGTTTAAGTGCACTGCGTACTTTGCGAACTTGCGAAAGGAAACGAGCCCGTCATGATTCTGCCCTGGCTAATCCTGATCCCCTTTATCGGCGGCCTGCTCTGCTGGATGGGTGAACGCTTCGGCGCCACCCTCCCCCGCTGGATTGCGTTGCTGACCATGTCCCTGGAACTCGCGCTCGGCCTCTGGCTGTGGGCCCATGGTGACTATTCATTCGCTCCGGCACCGGGTGTCGACCCCACCTTCGCGCTTGAATTCAAGCACGTGTGGATCCAGCGCTTCGGCATCAACGTGCACTTGGCCCTCGACGGCCTGTCGCTGTTGATGATCCTGCTGACCGGCCTGCTGGGTATCCTCTCGGTACTCTGCTCCTGGAAAGAGATCCAGCGTCACGTGGGCTTCTTCCACCTGAACCTGATGTGGATCCTGGGCGGTGTTGTCGGCGTGTTCCTGGCGCTGGACCTGTTCATGTTCTTCTTCTTCTGGGAAATGATGCTGGTGCCGATGTACTTCCTCATCGCGCTCTGGGGTCACAGTTCTTCGGACGGCAAGAAAACCCGAATCTACGCGGCGACCAAGTTCTTCATCTTCACCCAGGCTTCCGGCCTGATCATGTTGGTGGCGATCCTGGGCCTGGTACTGGTCAACTTCAACAACACCGGCGTGATTACCTTCAACTACGCCGACCTGTTGAAAACCAAGATGTCGCTGACCACCGAGTACGTGCTGATGCTGGGCTTCTTCATCGCCTTCGCGGTGAAGCTGCCGGTGGTGCCGTTCCACTCTTGGTTGCCTGACGCCCACGCCCAAGCGCCGACTGCCGGTTCCGTGGACCTGGCCGGTATCCTGTTGAAGACCGCTGCCTACGGCCTGCTGCGTTTCGCCCTGCCGCTGTTCCCGAATGCTTCGGCCGAATTCGCGCCGATCGCCATGACCCTGGGTCTGATCGGGATCTTCTATGGTGCGTTCCTGGCCTTCGCGCAAACCGACATCAAGCGTCTGATTGCCTTCTCGTCCGTTTCCCACATGGGTTTCGTACTGATCGGCATCTACTCCGGCAGCCAACTGGCGCTGCAAGGCGCGGTGATCCAGATGTTGGCCCACGGTGTTTCGGCCGCTGCCCTCTTTATCCTGAGTGGCCAGTTGTACGAGCGTCTGCATACCCGTGACATGCGGGAAATGGGTGGCGTGTGGTCGCGCATCGCGTACCTGCCGGCTATCAGCCTGTTCTTTGCCGCCGCGTCGCTGGGCTTGCCGGGTACCGGTAACTTCATCGGCGAGTTCCTGATCCTGATGGGTGCCTTTGTGCAGACGCCGTGGATCAGCGCCATCGCCACCTCCGGCCTGGTGTTCGGTTCGGTCTACTCGCTGATCATGATCCACCGCGCCTATTTCGGCCCGGCCAAGTCCGACACCGTCCTGCAAGGGATGGATGCGCGCGAACTGATCATGGTGCTCGGCCTTGCGGTATTGCTGATCTTCATCGGCGTGTACCCGCAACCGTTCCTGGACACTTCTGCCGCAACGATGCATGGCGTGCAGCAGTGGTTCGGCACCGCCTTCTCCCAACTCGCTTCGGCCCGGTAAGAGCGCTATGGAATTCACGATCCAACACTTTATCGCGCTTGCGCCGCTGCTGATTACCAGCCTCACCATCGTGGTGGTGATGCTGGCAATCGCCTGGCGCCGCAATCACTCGCAAACGTTCCTGCTGTCCTGCGCCGGGTTGAACCTGGCCCTGCTGTCGATCATCCCGGCCCTCAAGGTCGCGCCACTGGCGGTCACGCCATTGATGATGGTCGATGACTTCGCGTTGCTGTACATCGCCCTGATCCTGGTGGCGACCCTGGCCTGCGTCACCCTCGCCCACGCCTACCTCGGCGAAGGCGGCACCGGCTACCCGGGCAACAAGGAAGAGCTGTACCTGCTGATCCTGCTGGCTGCGGCCGGCGGTATCGTGCTGGTCAGCGCGCAGCACCTGGCGGGCCTGTTCATCGGCCTGGAACTGCTGTCGATCCCGACCTACGGCCTGGTGGCCTACGCCTTCTTCAACAAGCGCTCCCTGGAAGCCGGCATCAAGTACATGGTGCTGTCGGCTGCCGGTTCCGCGTTCCTGTTGTTCGGTATGGCCCTGCTCTACGCCGAAGCCGGCAGCCTGAGCTTCACCGGTATCGGCCACGCCCTGGCCGCCACCAACAGCCCAGCGCCGATTGCCCAACTGGGCCTGGCGATGATGCTGATCGGCCTGGCGTTCAAGCTGTCGCTGGTGCCGTTCCACCTGTGGACCCCGGACGTGTACGAAGGCGCCCCGGCGCCGGTGGCGGCGTTCCTGGCCACTGCGTCCAAGGTCGCGGTGTTTGCGGTGATGGTGCGTCTGTTCCAGATCTCCCCCGCCGCCAACACCGGCGTGCTGAGCAACGTGCTGACCGTGATCGCCATCGCGTCGATCCTGTTCGGTAACCTGCTGGCCCTGACCCAGAACAACCTCAAGCGTCTGCTGGGTTATTCGTCCATCGCCCACTTCGGCTACCTGCTGATCGCCCTGGTGGCGAGCAAAGGCCTGGCCGTGGAAGCCATCGGCGTGTACCTGGTCACCTACGTGATCACAAGCCTGGGTGCGTTCGGCGTCATCACCCTGATGTCGTCACCGTACAAAGGCCGTGACGCCGACGCCCTGTACGAATACCGCGGCCTGTTCTGGCGCCGTCCGTACCTGACCGCCGTGCTCACCGTGATGATGCTGTCCCTGGCCGGTATTCCGCTGACCGCGGGCTTTATCGGCAAGTTCTACATCGTCGCGACCGGTGTCGAAGCCCACGAATGGTGGCTGGTAGCCTCGTTGGTATTGGGCAGCGCCATCGGCGTGTTCTACTACCTGCGCGTGATGGTCACCCTGTACCTGATCGAGCCAAACCTGCGCCGGGTGGATGCCGAGCTGCACTGGGAACAGAAAGCCGGTGGCGTGATGCTGCTGGCTATCGCCCTGCTCGCATTCTTCCTGGGCGTGTACCCACAACCGTTGCTCACCCTGGTGCAGCACGCGGTGCTGGGCGTTTGATCGCTTAGGTTGATGCAGTAAACAGAACGGCGCCTTTGGGCGCCGTTTTGCGTTTCTGTAGCCTGGCTTTTTCCCTTCTCTACTCGCTGAAATTTCCTCTTCAATCTGCCTCCTCATCCGGCATCTTCCCCGCTGGATGCGGCCTTAAGGTGTTTGCGTTTTAAGAAAGTTCCCACAGCTCGGGCACTTGACCCGTCGCGAGTGGGCCACCAAACTATACGCAGGCTACGTACAGAACATGGATGCTCTATTTATCGAACTGCCGGCATTCGAACGGCATCGCAGGGACTATCTGAGTGATGAGCTTTTTCACGGTTTTCAGCAGGAGTTGATGAAAAACCCGGAAGCGGGAGACGTGATCGAAGGAACGGGCGGGTTGAGAAAGATTCGCTTCGTCGATGAGCGACGAAACAAAGGCAAGCGCGGTGGCCTGCGGGTCATTTACTACTGGTGGTCAGGCGGTACGCAATTCTGGTTATTCACTTTGTACGGCAAACACGAACAGAACGACCTGATACCCCAACACAAGAAAGCCCTTAAACACATGCTAAACAGGGAAATCAAAGCGAGAACACACCATGAAACGTGAAATCTTTTCCGAGCTGGTCGAAGGCTTCGACGCCCTGGCTGATGAACGCCAGGGCAAAATCACCCTGCGCACCCACAAAGCGCACCTCAACAAGCTGGCGCCACTGCGCGCTGACGAGGTAATCGCCGTACGCCAGCAACTCAACCTGTCCCGCTCGGTATTCGCCATGTACCTGCGCACCAACACCCGCACCTTGGAGAACTGGGAGCAAGGCCGGGCCAAGCCGAATGCGCAGGCTGTCACGTTGATACGACTGGTGGCGCGCTTTCCGGAAACCGTGGCGCAACTTGCCGCATTGGGCTGACCTGTAATAGCCGAAAAAAAACGCCCCGAGCATTCGGGGCGTTTTGGCAGCGCAAACAGCGTCAGAACGCGATACCCACCTTGAAACCATACTCATCACGCTTGAGCTTGGTGTTGTCGGCCACATAGGAGTCGTTATCGAGCTTGTACTCGGTGCGGGTGTAGTACAGGCCCGCCATCACTGGCAGGTCGCCCTTCTGGTTCATCAGCAGGCTGACTTCGGCGTAAGGGTTGGTGCGGTCCTTGAGGTCCACAGTGTCGCTGCCGACGCCGTCGACCTTGAGCTTGGCGCGGCCGTCGATGGTGTGACGGGCGCCGGCTTCAACGCGCAGGGTCATGTCATCGAACTGGTGGTTGTAGCCCAAAGCGGCCTTGGCAAACGGCGACTTGTTGGTGAGCTTCATGTCGTAGCCATTGGTGTCCGGCTCGTAGCGGGTCCAGCTGTAGCCACCACCCACGATCACGTCGACAAAATTGCGCGCATCCAGCGCGGCACGCCAGCCGAGGTCTAGGTCGGCCTGGCCTTCCTTGAGTTTGTTATCGCTTTTTTCGCCGTACTTGGCTTCGATACCGGCCTGGTAGATAAAGCCCGACTCGGCAGTGAGCTTGTTGCCGAAGTTGTAGAACAGGCCGGCTTCAGGCATGTGGTCTTTGTCGCTTTCGCTACCGCCTTCAAGTTTGAAGTCGTTGTAGCTGCCCATGATCCCGAACGTGGAAATCGGGTCGGTGGAAGGTGCTGCGAACACCACGCCAGGCGCAGCCACCAGGGCCAGCAACGAGGTGTTCTTGAGGAGTTTTCCGAATAGTTTGGACATCGTTTTACATCTCCATTTTAAGGTGGGCAAAGTATTCAGGAATCGGTTCGAACCCTGGCGTTTGCGAAAAGTTCGAACTGATTTGCACCAAAATGGAGAAAAAACGGTTCAGCGAAGGCTCTATCTCAAGACTCTTCAGGATTCATGCGAATCAGGTGTTCAACGGCTTCGCGAAGTTGAGGCTGCTCCGGCAGCCGAATGCCGAAGGTGTCGCGCAACAGTCCCAGTAACTCATCGGCACTCTTGAGCGTGCGCTTTTCGCTGGGTCGATCCAGATAATGAAGGGCATAGCGGGCGTTGGCCAAGGTATGACGTTTACCGGGCGCAAGCAGCGCGGCTTTCAACTGCCCTACAAACGGTGAGCCAGGGTGCGTGGAGACGTACCAGTTGCCGATTTCATAATCGATGTCGGCCTGGGTTTGCAGGTCGAACACGTACAGGCCGCGCCACTCCTCGCCCACCTGGGCCCATAGCGTGTAGCTGCCTTGATTGAGCGTCAGTCGATAAGGCTCATGAGCGGTGGCCTGGGGCGCGTCGGTGTCCAGTTGCAACGGACTGCTGGGCACCATGCCGCCAAAACCGACATCGGTGATATAGCGCACGCCGTCGAGGGTCACCAGGCTCAAGCGATGGGTTCGCCCGGTGTGGGCGTCCGGTGGGCCGCCGATCACAACGCGCCCGGTGATGCCACGGGCCTCAAAGCCCAGTTCCAGCAACAGCGCCAGGAACAGCTGGTTCAACTCGTAGCAATAGCCGCCACGCCCCTCATGCAGCACCTTACGCTCGACGCTGGGCAGGTCGATCGGCACCGGTGCATGCATCAGGGTCGACAGGCTTTCAAAGGCGAAGGTGCACACATGGCGCAGTTGCAGGTCCCGCAGGGTTTGCAGGGTGGGCGGCGGTGGCGAGGCATAGCCCAGGCGTTGCAGGTACAGGCGGCTATTGGCGAGTGTGTACATGGCGCGATCCTTGGGCGCAGGGCGAGAGCGTCACTATGCCGCGCCTCTGTGTGCGTTGTCATTTTGAATGAACCTTTTGGAGCGCCAGCCTATCCATCTATAACAAGATTGGGAGGCAACATGAGTACCGCAAAAATCTACACCGTCCACTATCAGCTACACGGTAAACCCAAGTCTTTCGTGGTGCGCGCCGAGGTGATGAACAACGCCGAGGCCTGGCATTGGGCGGCCGTCGATGCCGACATTGCCCATGTCAGCCGCATCGGCCGCGTGGGTCACGAGCAGGTGAAAAAGACCACCCGGCCCTGGGCGGAAAAATACGGCATCAGCGACGTCAGCTGGTCCCCGCCCAGATAAACAAAGCCCCGCACACAGGCGGGGCTCGGTTCACTGCTTCAAGTCGCCCAACGGATCGTAGGGCGGCTTTTTTTTCGCGGTCTCGTCGTCCTTTTTGTCCAGCGGCGCAATGGCCGGGCCGATCGGATCGACCTGCGGGTCGGCGACGTCCGGCGAATCCGGGTCGAAGCCCAGTTCATCCTTGCCACTGGCATGTTCGTTGGAATGGGGGCCATCGGTACGCTTGTTCATCAGGTTCTCCTGTTAAAGCGGGCGGGCTTTGTCGTGGAGGTTTTCCAGGTCTTCTTCGACGCGCTGCACATCGTCTTCCGGGCCTCGTTCTTTCGGGTCATTGGGGCGCAACGCATCGTTGTCGCGCTCCTCTTCACCGGGAGTGCGGTGCGGGTCGGGTGTACCAGGCGGTGGCTGTTTATAGTCGGGCATGACGGCTGACCTCATGAAGGGTTCACCGTTTTAGAGAAATCGCCCTCGGCCATCGTTCAACTTCATTGCTGCAAGCATGAGAAGATGAGCGCCCTTTCTGGAGACCTGCCCCGGATGTTTGAGCTCAAACCCTGCGACCCCGCCACCTATCGCCAACAGACCCGCCGCAGCACACTGGTCATTGCCGTGCTGTTCCTGGCCTTGGCCATGCTGTTATCGAGCCTGGCAGTGATGCTGTTCGGTGAGCCTGGCGGTGATAATTTTCGCTTCAACGTCGGCGGCGTATTCGCCGGCGTGCTGATCACGGTCGCGCTGGTGCGTGGCCCGTTCTGGACCCAACCCTGGATGGCGTCGGCGGTGTATGGCTGGCAGCTCAAGCGCAGCCTGATGAGCGTGACCAATGTGATGCACAAGGTCAGCGAGCGGGTGCAGGCCAACGACCCGGCAGCCATCAAGCTGTTGCGCTTCTATCACCTGGGGCTGACGCAGATGCACGAGCTGGACGCCAACTCCAGCGCCCAGGCGCAACTGGTGGGCGAGATCGAGGCCCACAAGGCAAAGACGCAGGCGCTGGGCATCGATATTGCGCAAACCCGGCTGGACCCAGCCTGGCTGAACAGTCTGAAAAATGCATAAGGCCGGTCAGCGCCTGGACTAAAAAACAAGACAATTCTTACATCCTTTCAAGGCGGCCATTCCCACTCTAGGCACCTCCCTCTCTAAACCCGTTTGAGAACCTTGCCTATGTGCGATCGCCACCCCTCTATGAAAGACCGACGACACTTCCTGCAGCTGGCTGCCGTCAGCGCAGGTGCAAGCCTGCTTGCCGCCGCAATGCCCTCCCTGGTGCACGCAGCCCCGACACCCGCGAGTTTGCCCAAGCCCACCAACGACCTCAGCCCACAGCTTGCCCTGCAGCGGCTGATGGAAGGCAACCGGCGTTACGCCGATGGCGTGACCAAGCGTCATGATTTTATGAGCGAACGCGAAGCGTTGGTGGGCGGGCAAAATCCGTTTGTCGCGGTGTTGAGCTGCGCCGATTCGCGGATCGCTCCGGAGTACGCCTTCGACACCGCCCGGGGCGACCTCTTCGCGGTACGGGTCGCGGGCAATTTCGTCACCGATAACGGGCTTGCCAGCCTCGAATATGCCGTGGCCGTATTGGGTACGCCGTTGATCATGGTATTGGGGCACGACCAGTGCGGCGCCGTCGCAGCAGGGGTCAAGGTGGTCAAGGATAACGCCCGCTTCCCCGGCAAGATCCAGGGCTTGGCCGATACTTTCAAACCCTCGGTGAACAAGGTATTGAAAGCGCCCGGCGACCTGCTGGAAAACGCCATTGCACAAAATGTCGCCGACACCATGGCGCGGCTCATGGCTGAATCAAGCTTGTTGGCCGATGCGGTCGCGGCGGGAAAACTGCTGATAGTGGGCGGCGTGTACAAGCTGCACAGCGGCAAGGTGAAAATGCTCGGTTAAGCTTTCTGTAGGAGCGAGCTTGCTCGCGAAAAGCGTCAACGATAACGCGCGCCGCCAGAATCAACGCGGCGCCTTCGCGTTTTTCGCGAGCAAGCTCGCTCCTACAGGGGGCAATAATCGCTCAAGGAAGCGGCGTCTCAAAAACCACGCCCAGGTCCAGGCGCCCGTCCTTCAGCGGCGGGCACCAGTAATAGCCCCCCGTCAACGGCTTGCTGATGCGATACAGGCCATCGACAATCCCATCTTCCAACCCACTCATGCGTCGCAACTGCGCTTCGAACGCATCGAAAGAATGACCAAACGCGAGGAACATCAGCCCCGCGTGGCCATTTTCGGCCCAGGGCATGGAGCGGCGCACCACGAAGGCTTCCGGTGTGAAGCTTTCCTGGGCGGTACGCTTGGTATGGGCCGACTCGGGGGCATCGTCGAGCTCTTCGTTATCGCCATGGCGGCGGCCAATGATGTGGTCACGCTCCTGGGCAGGCAACGCGGCGAAACCGTCAAGGTCGTGCTGCCATTGCTGGATAGCAGCGAAGCTGGCGCCGCTGTCGGTCAGCGCGGCTTCCACGGCGGCATCGTCGTGGGGGTTTTCGGTGCCGTCTTCGTAGTCGGTCAGGTCAAAGCCGGTCTTGTAGCGGAAGCCTTCAGTCGATTGCACCCGGCGAAACGCCGGAGCCAGCGCTTTTTCCACGGCACGGCTGCGCAGCAGCAACTCACCGCGATCCACCCCATGCAGCCATACCCACAGCGCCTGTTGAGTCGAGGGGTTGTGAGCGCCAGGGCCGCTAACGGCCGGGAATGAGCGCAGCCCTGGGATCTGGGCACCCAGCGCCTTGACCAGCGGCTCACCGAACCCCACCACAGCCGCCGCATCCGTCAACTGCACCAGTGCGTCCAGCGCAGCGGGCACGGCTTGCAGCGAGTCGAGGGCGAAAAACAGATGGCGGGCCTGCAAAGGCACCGGTGCGGCAAGAATGCCCGGCTGGTACTGACTCATGTGAACTCCTTCTGAAAAGCCGCGCAGTTTACCCGGCGGACACCGCGCTGCGAACAAGAATGCGCGCAAGCCTTGCGTTAGAGCCGCTTGTTGGGTGACTCTCTAGTCATGTTTTGCAACTATTCCAGGGGTAGCGACATGACCACCAGCAACCTGCTCGCCCAGCTGTTTCCCACCTCCACCGCGCAGATTCCCGAGCAATTTCGCCTGGCGGCGCCCATTGAACAACGTGAATACCTGGTCGATGGCCAGTTGCAGGTGTGGAACGGCCCGCTTGCCCGCGTGCAAAGCCCGGTGCAACTGGGTGATGAGCGCGTGCACATCGGCAGCACGCCGTTGCTGGATGCCGACACCGCCCTCACCGCCCTGGATGCTGCCGTGCGCGCCTACGACCGTGGCCAAGGTGCATGGCCGACGATGCGGGTGGTTGAGCGTATCCAGCACGTCGAGGCGTTCCTGCGGCGCATGCGCGAACAGCGCGATGCGGTGGTCAAGCTGCTGATGTGGGAGATCGGCAAAAACCTCAAAGACTCGCAGAAAGAATTCGACCGCACCTGCGACTACATCACCGACACCATCAATGCCCTCAAGGAACTCGACCGCCGCAGCAGCCGCTTTGAGCTGGAGCAGGACACCCTCGGCCAGATCCGCCGCGTGCCCCTGGGCGTGGCGTTGTGCATGGGGCCTTACAACTACCCGTTGAACGAGACCTTCACCACGCTGATCCCGGCGCTGATCATGGGCAATACCGTGGTGTTCAAGCCGGCCAAGCTGGGTGTGCTGTTGATCCGCCCCTTGCTGGAAGCCTTCCGCGACAGCTTCCCGGCCGGGGTGATCAACGTGATCTACGGCAGCGGCCGCGAGACCGTGAGCGCGCTGATGGCCAGCGGCAAGATCGACATCTTTGCGTTCATCGGCACCAACAAGGCCGCCAGTGATTTGAAAAAGCTGCACCCCAAGCCGCACCGTTTGCGCGCTGCGCTGGGGCTGGATGCCAAAAACCCGGGTATCGTGCTGCCCGAAGTGGACCTGGACAATGCGGTGAACGAAGCCGTCACCGGCTCGCTGTCGTTCAACGGCCAGCGTTGCACCGCGTTGAAAATCCTGTTCGTGCATGAAGACGTGGTGGAACGTTTTATCGAGAAATTCAACGCCAAGCTGGCGACGCTCAAGCCCGGCATGCCCTGGGAGGATGGCGTGGCGCTGACCCCATTGCCAGAAGTGGGCAAGGTCGACTACCTCAACGAACTGGTGGCCGACGCCGCCCGGCATGGCGCCCAGATGATGAATGCCGAGGGCGGCAGCAGCCGTGGTTCGTTCTTCTACCCGGCGGTGCTGTACCCGGTGAACCCGCAGATGCGCGTCTACCACGAAGAGCAATTCGGCCCGGTGGTGCCGATCGTGCCCTACCGTGACCTGGACACCGTGATCGACTACGTGCTGGACTCGGATTTCGGCCAGCAGTTGAGCCTCTTCGGCACCGATCCTGTGGAAGTCGGACGCCTGGTGGACACCTTCGCCAACCAGGTGGGCCGCATCAACATCAATGCCCAATGCCAGCGTGGGCCGGACACCTTCCCCTTCAACGGGCGCAAGAACTCGGCCGAGGGCACGCTGTCGGTACATGACGCCTTGCGCGTGTTCTCGATCCGCACCTTGGTGGCGACCAAGTTCCAGGACAGTAACAAGGCGTTGGTCAGCGACATTTTGCGCAACCGCGATTCGAGTTTCCTGACTACCGACTACATTTTTTAAGAGCGCCGCGGAACAAAATGTGGGAGCGGGCTTGCTCGCGAAAGCGGAGTGTCAGTCAACAAACTTTTAACTGATACATCGCTTTCGCGAGCAAGCCCGCTCCCACCATTCAGACCGAGCCTGCCCTACTTACTGAGGCCACTTTAATACTGATGAACCTGCCCTTCTTTGCCCGGCGCCTGCTGCGCCCCTTGCTTGACCCCTACCGCCGCTTTCGCCATGCCAAGCTGATCCATGCCGCGCGCGTATCAGTGGGTTTGCTGGCAACCATCCTGCTGACCACCGGCCTCAACCTGCCCCACGGTGAATGGGCGTCGGTGACCATGCTGATCGTGATCGGTGGGTTGCAGCACCACGGCAATATCGGCAAGAAAGCCGTCGAGCGCGCCTACGGCACCTTGATCGGTGCCAGCGTCGGCTTGCTGCTGGTGGTGCAACAGGCATACTTCGGCCTGCCATTGCTCACCTACCTGCTGATGTCAGTGGTGTGCGGGTTCTTTTCCTATCACGCCATCGGCAAAGGCGGTTACATCGCGCTGCTGTCGGCGATCACGGTATTTATCGTCGCCGGCCACGGCGACAACCCGATCTCCGATGGCCTGTGGCGCACCGTCGATATCCTCATTGGCATCGTGCTGGCCCTGGCGTTTTCCTTTGCCTTGCCGTTGTACGCCGTGTATTCGTGGCGCTACAACCTGGCCAGCGCCCTGCGTGACTGCGCGCAGATTTATAGCCGGATCATCAATGGCCAATCGGTAACCGACGACGAACACCTCAAGCTGCTCAACCGCTTGAACGGGGCAATGGTGCAGCTACGTTCGTTGATGCCGTCGGTGTCCAAGGAAGTGCGGATTTCCATGACTGAACTGGATGCGATCCAGCGGCACCTGCGCCTGTGCATCAGCACTTTGGAGATTCTGGGCAATACCCGGCCAGACCCGCGCGATGAGCAGGCCACGGCAAGGATGCGGTTGATGTTGAAGGCCGAGCATCGGCAGATTCGGGTGCAACTGGTGGGGATGGCGCGGGCGTTGAAGTCGGGGGTGACGGAGCGGTTGGAGCGGCCGGGCAGTGTCGCTGCGAACGTCACGTTGCTGGAGGTCCCCGTGCACAACGGGCTGGACGGCTACCGACTGTTGACGCTGCAACTGACCGCGAATGTCGACGGGATGCGCGAGCGGCTTTTGAAAAGCTCGGTACATTGGAAAATTTAGTAGCTGCTGGTAGGAGGCAGGTCCAACAACCCGATGAACCTGCGTCACCTTTTTCTACAGAACTTCGGTATTCAGGGTTGCAAGCACCAAGCCCATCCAACCGCCCACTTTCGATTACACCAGGTTACTTCTGGATCGATGGAGTCCCAAAGTACTCCGGTAAGGGCGTCACACTCAGGCTCTGTGCATACCCAGTACCAAGAGTCGTAAGGCACCGGGAGTGGCCAACCATAAGCGTTGCCCATGAAGCGAATAGCCTCGCCGTAATGGCCGATAGCGCCTGGCAGGGACTTTCTCCAATTGACTGCCGCGCCCCAATCCATTCCGCGACGGTCTTCACGTACCTGCCATACATTACTGACGCTGACGGTATAGAACACTTGGTTATATGCCCTGTCAGTGACAACAATGTTCGTACTGCCATTACGCATCCCTGACACAAACCCTGTAGATGTGACCGTCGCCACGGACGGGTTTTGGGAGGTGTAGGTATAAGGAGGCCGACCACCTGTTGCCGCTCGGGTTTGCGTATTGCCGGGGTATTCTGCTCTCTTTGGCCAGCCGGCTACGATATAGGCGGTTCCACTTAACGTCATCGTGGCTGTATTGATATACAAGGCTGGATAGGCAGCGGTGTATGACGTAGTAGGAAATACGACGGCACGTGCTTTATCCGTATTACCGCCATACTCCACTTCACAGGTTATCGTTATCTGCCTGTTGTTGGGTAATGCCTCCAGCCAACTCCGTAGTACCGCTTTGTTCACAAGGCCATTGGCAGCCTCTGTTGAGGTGATCAACGCCCCGTTAGCCGTGAGTACATGAAAGGGCGCCACTCCCGAACTGCTGCAGGTGAGCCACACACGATTCCACTCTGAACTAAAAGGCCATTTGATGACTGATGCCAGGGCATTGCCTGCGAAGCTGTTCAGGTTCAGCGTGCCACCGGGTGGAACATCATTGATCCGCGGCTGCGGCAAACTGGCAGCAGGAATGGTAGTGACCGTCACCGTCTGCACATTCGACGGAATCGGATCCGCCACACCCGGCCGCGCCACCGAATACTTCAAGCACACCGTACTGTTCACACTGCGATGCAAGACTTTACTCTCAGTCAGGTTGAATGCCACCGTGCCTCCATCCAATCCATTCTCGACCGCCGTATGGTTAGTTCCGTCGGCAAAAATCCATTCCAGCGTGATGCGGTCTTGACCACTCATACCGGTGTAGCGGACGGTCACCGTCGTATTGTGTTCAATCAGCAGCGGGTCCACCGTCACACTTGGTCCGGTATCGGTGATGCCATTGATAAACGGATGAGGCAATACTCCCGGCAAGGCCTGAATGGTGTAATGGCGCACACCGAATAGCACGGCGGTGTTCTTGTTAGGGCGTTCTGCCAGGTTGACCCAGAACTTGATCGTCAAATCCGCACCGTCCTCCAGCAGCTTGATCTTATCCACGGGGGTGGGCGGGTTGATACCCTTTAACACGCCGTCCTCCGTGACCTCGTTGGCGGTGTAGGTGTCTTCAAATACAACGCCTTTGCTTTCGTACGTCATCCACATCAATTGCTCGGCATGGATGAAGCTCCACACTGGGATGTAGGTCCGCGCGGTGGGGCTCAGTTGTGAAAAGTCCAGAATTGGCCCGCTGATACCTTCGATAGTCGGCGTCGGCAACCCTGTCAGCGGCTGCAGCCGCAGGGGCACGATCACGGACTCGTACGGTAACGTGCCGCGATGGAAGTGATATTGCACATTGATGGTGTTGCCGCCCTCACGGATCCCGCGGGCAATGGTGCGAGCGTCGATCCACACGCTGACTTCATGAGTACTTGGGTCGCCCGCGACATTATCTGCGAAGCTACCGTGATGATCGGCAGTGATCCAGTCCACGGTAATAAAGTCACTGGCCAACATCGGCCGGAATTTCACGATTACCCGTGTGCCGCTTATTGCCGCCAACGGGTTGAGTTCATCGGGAGAGGTGGAGGCGCCCTCGATGATCGGCCGGTCCAACTCCACACCTTTGCCCACGGTGAGCATCAGTACTTCTGACCGCAGCACGACTTTCGGCGGGCCAGCGCGCTCCAGGCTGTAGGAAATGCGCAGGCTACCGTTAAGGTTTTTATCAAGAATGTCGCGGCTGACCGGATAGGGCAGCTCTTTGCCGGCGGTTGCGTTATTGATCTCGATAGTGCCATCGGCCGAACCGTCAAGACTCGAGCCAATGCACGACCAGTGAAGCGTGTCGCCGTTTTGTGTTCCCAAGTAGGTGAAGGTCACCAGCACATCTTTGCCAGGCACGTCAGCCGGGTCCACGTTGTTACCCATAGCGCCTTGCAAGCGTGG
Source organism: Pseudomonas sp. MF6394 (assembly GCF_002018845.1). NCBI lineage: Bacteria > Pseudomonadati > Pseudomonadota > Gammaproteobacteria > Pseudomonadales > Pseudomonadaceae > Pseudomonas > Pseudomonas sp. MF6394. The sequence goes on along the minus strand of NZ_MVOJ01000033.1, from coordinate 11,042 downwards.
CGCCGGCATGTCGGCGGTGCGCTCACCGACTTGCGCCCCGAGCACCGCCGATGGACGAATCGCCAGCGCGCCGCCTCCCAGGGTATGGGCAACGCCGTCATTGGTGGTGTAATAGATCTGGATTGGACCCCGCCCGTTGAATTGCTCCAACTCAGCGGCCTTGACCGTGTAGGTACCACCTTGCGAACCTGCAAATTGTTGTTGACTAACAATAAGCGCATTACCCCCTCCCGGCGGTACATGGGTGATGTACAACGTTTCCAGCCAGTCGCGGTTATGCGGCTCGTAAGTCGGGATGGTGACCGTGATGTCCTCACCTACGGGAATCAAACCCAACTCGATAGGGCTGACGCTGGGCACGGGCATTGAAACCTTGGTGCCGACCACGGTAATCGTGATGCTACCGGACTCGCGCGGTTGCGGCGCATCGGTTTTCCAGGTAAATGACGCCCGAAGTGAGCCACCGACGACTAGCTCAATGATGTCTTTCTCGATGGGAATATAGGTAAACCCCCAATTGGAATCTGGCACAGGCCCTAACGTGATGGTCTGACTGGTGCCGTCGTCGCGGGTGCAGAGCAAGGTAACGGTGATCTCATACTTGGGGTTAGGCGCCGGGAACTGCCGATAGGTCAAGACGAGGAGTTCGAAGGTCGAGCCGCTCTGGGTGTCGAAGTCGATCTGTTTCGTGATGGGATCAAGCTCTTCGTCATCCACGATAAAAATCGGCGCTTCCAACAGGTTGGGGTCCAGTTCGGCTTTGAGGAAATAGGGTTTGGAGTACTGATATTTTTCGCCGGAAAAATTCTCCACCACATCCCGCACACGAAAACGCAGGGTCAATGTGCCCCGTTGCCCGCCCTGCGCGATGATCGATTTATCCACAAACACGCGGATCGGCCCTGCTCCGGCCGCTTCATCGGGAGTCACGGTATGCTCAACAACAATGCCATCCCAGGACAATTCGATCACATCGTTCTTGCGGATGTGTTCGTACGGGTAAATCAGGCAATCGAGGCCTAGCCCGACATCTTTCCACTGCAGGGTAGCGCCTTCGGGGAACCCTTCGACGTCCATCTCCAGCCCGGTATGCCATGTGCTGCCAGGGTCGGTATCGTTGCCACCCGGCCGGGTAGTCTTGATCAGAATAATCTGCGGGGGGATGTGCTTTCGTTGCCGCTGCCTGCCCGCCGTACTCGACCATAGGTCACCACCTCACCCTCGGGCATACGCTCCTCGGGAATGGCCAGGTTCTGGCGCACCAGGGTGGTATCCTCAACGAGATCGTCAGCGGCCGCGTAAACCAAATCGTCAAAGTAGATGGCGAAGTAGTCATTGGCACTAAAAGTGGCCCACTTCTCAAAGGAATAGAGCGCGTAAGGGCGCACATGCCGGATGCCCAAGCCATAGACCGCAACCTCACCGGGCACATGCCGAAGAGGTATATCCGGATAGGCGGAATAAGGATGGTCCAGGTCTTCCACGCGCTGTGGGCCGGCGGCAATAGACTCCCTCTGGAGAGGCAGGCAGGCGATGGGCAACGAAGTGTCGTCAGAGGCAGAGGGCGCGCGATCACTATCGGAATCAAGAGGGTAACCAGACATGAAGTGTTCTCCTGGCTGAAGGACACGCACAGGAAATTATGCGTGGGGGCCAGGAAGATCAAACAGTGGTGAGGGAAGCCGCGTCTAGCTGTGAGAATTGACAGTGGCGACAAATGGTATAGTGGGTCGAGTGAAAGTGCCGTTAATACAATGCCCGCACATTCACACCTTTTCTTACATATTTTTCACGTTTTATTCACAAGCCGAGACGTAGTGTGAAGCCTCATCCGTTACAAACGTTGCATATCAAGCCCGCCGCCCCAGCGGGCTTTTTTTTGCCTGGGGTTTTGGTCAAGAAACGGCCTCCCCCTGTAGGAGCGAGCTTGCTCGCGAAGAACGTCAACGATAACGCGGGCATTCTGGTTAACCGCGGTGTCATTGCGTTTTTCGCGAGCAAGCTCGCTCCTACAGGGGGTTGGGGATGGGTTTCAGCGTGTGGCCTGTTCGCGAATGGCGCGCTGGGTTTCCAGCACCTTGGCCAGCGCCGTTTCAGCCTCGGCACTCTGCTGCGGCACGCGAATCGCTGCCGACACCAGCGTGATCAGCTTGGCCATTACCTCGGCATCCGTGGCCGGGCGGCCCAGGCTCATGGAGTTCATCAGCAGGCGCAGTTCGGTGCCGGCCATGACCCCGGAAATGGCCTTGAGGGCAAACTGCAGGCGCACCCCCAGTTCATTGCGCGGCAAATCCGGCAGGGCCAGGGCGAAGGCTTCGAAGAAACGCTGGAACACCGGCTGGTAATGCACCTTGAGGTATTCCTGGATGAACGGCGAGGTGTCGCTGTAGACCCGGCCAAGGAATCGAATGAACGAGCGCCCTTCCCCGCTGGCGGGGTCGCTGCGCTCCAGGCCCATGGCCGGGGCAAACAGCACGCCCAGGAGCGTGTCGCAATCCAGCGGGCCGTCGGATTCGGCTTCACAGCGGGCCAGCAGTTCCAGGCGCTGCTCGTTGAGCGGCTCCAGGCGTTGCATCAGCAGGGTTTTCATCAGGGAGTCCTTGTCCCCGAAGTGGTAGTTCACCGCCGCCAGGTTGACCTGGGCACGTTCGGTGATCTGCCGTAACAACACGGCGTCATAGCCGTACTTGATGAAGAGAGCCTCTGTCGCATCCAGCAGTCGAGTCTTGGTAACGTTTGGAGCGCTGAGTTTCTTCGCGACCATATGGGTTCCACGGCGGAAATATTGTTTTAAAAAATAATTTGATTTTTTATACCGGGGCGGCCCGTCGAAAGCAAGTAGTGACACTCCGCCATATCTTGCAAAGCCCGTATATTCGGGCTTTTGAGGCAAATCGAAGGTTTTTTAACTGCCTCTCACACCCAGCGAGAAAATCGTTTCAACCGGTAAAACCGCTCTACCTCCATGGCTGGCGAAGCGTCAGGAAGGCAGTTACTATTCAAACAATATTTTAAAAACAAGAAATAAAACCAGTCCGTGGCGCGTACAGGCAGCTTCCGAACTTGTTACAAGGGATTTCCGGGAGCAAGGCGGCACCGTCGAGACTGCAGGCGTAGTCATGATGACACAGACCCCCGCGCAATCCGGCTTGATTTCCCTGCAAGGCATCGGCAAGCGCTATCAGCTCGCCGGGCAAGAATTGAGCATTCTCAATGACGTGTGCCTGTCCATCGCCAGCGGTGACAGCTGCGGCATTCTCGGTGCCTCTGGATCCGGCAAAAGCACCCTGCTCAACATCCTCGGCCTGCTGGACCTGCCCAACTGCGGCCAATACCACTTTGCCGGCCACGATATTTTCAACGCCACCCCCGATGAGCTGGCGGTGATCCGCAACCAGCAGATCGGTTTCGTGTTCCAGAGCTTCAACCTGCTGCCCCGCCTGAGTGCCCTGGACAACGTCGCGCTGCCCTTGAGTTATCGCGGCGTGTCGCGGCATGAATCGGTGGAACATGCCCAGCGCATGCTCGCACAGGTCGGCCTCGCCGAGCGCGCCCACCACCGCCCTGCTGACCTCTCCGGCGGCCAGCGCCAGCGCGTGGCCATTGCCCGCGCCCTGGTTGGCAACCCCTCGGTGATTCTGGCCGACGAACCCACCGGCAACCTCGACAGCACCACCGCCCAAGAGATCATGGACCTGCTGTTGAACCTCAACCGTGAACAACAGGTGACGCTGATCATCGTCACCCACGACCCCCACATTGCCGAGCGCCTGGAGCGCAAGATCCTGGTGCGCAATGGTGTGGTGCATGAGGCCGGGCGCCCATGAGCCTGCGGGTCGAGCAGAGCCTCAGCCAGTTGCTGCACGAAGCCTTTATCAGCCTGCGTACCCTGGGCAAGCGTTCGATCCTGGCGCTCCTGGGGATCGTCATCGGCAGCTCCTCCGTGGTGGCGTTGATCAATATCGGCCACAACGCGGCGGTAGATGCGGCGATGATTTTCAAGGACATGGGCACCGACACCCTCATCGCCCAGTTCCCGCCCAAGGGCAGCAGCAACGTGCCGATGCGCACACAGCTGGACCTCGACGCGGTGCGCCAGGCAGTGCCAGGCATTGCCCATATTGGCGCGCTCAGCCTGTTCAGCGGCCCCATCGTGTTTCATGGCCGTACCACCAATGCCAGCTTTGTCGGCAGTACTGCCGGTATCCAGGACGCCATGCGCCTGGCGCTGCGTGAGGGGCGCTTCCTGTCACCCTTCGATGCCAACGAAACCTACGGGGTGATCGGCGACCAACTCGCCCAGGCCCTCGGCGCGCCGGGTGACCCGCTGCAACTGGGCGACCATGTACGTATCAACGACTACCTGTTTCTGGTGGTGGGCATCCTGCACAACCAGCCCCGGGCCATGCTGATGCCGGTGCAGGCCAACGAATCGTTGTTTATCCCCGCCGAGGGCATGCGCCGCATCTACGCTACCCCACAGATCAACAACCTGATCATCCGCGCGGCGCCGGGGCAAGACATGGAACGTATCGCCAGGGACACTGCCGCCGCGCTGCAACCCCAGCTCACTGATCATGACGTCGACATCACGGTGCCCCAGCAAATGATCGATGGCATGACCCGCCAAAGCCGCACCTTCGCCTACCTGCTGCTGGCCCTCGGCGCGATCTCCCTGGTGGGCGGCGGTGTGGGGGTGATGAACGTGATGCTGATGAACGTCTCGGAACGCCGCCGCGAGATCGGCATCCGTATGGCCCTGGGCGCGCGCCAGCGAGACATCCGTAATCTGTTTTTGCTCGAAGCGGTCACCCTCACCGCCGTGGGTGCGCTGTGCGGCGCGGTGCTGGGCATGACCGCTGCCTGGCTGTATGCGTGGCTGTCGGGCTGGGCCTTTGCCTTGGCAGTGGCCGCCCTGCCCCTGGGCGTGGGCAGCACGTTGCTGGTGGGTTTGTTCTTTGGCATTTACCCGGCGGTGTCGGCCTCACGCTTGCAGCCGGTCGAGGCCCTGCGCGATGAATAAGTACCTGCTAGTGCTGATGCTGATCAGCCTGCCGGGCATGGCCGCCGACGTGGTCATCAACCCCCAGGCACCGAGCACCACCCGCAGCGGCTACGAGCGCAGCGTCTCGCTCAATGCCCAGGCAACCACCATGACACTGGGCGACGCGGTGTACCTGGGCCTGCGCAATAACCCGGCGATCCGCAGCGCTTACCTGCAACGGGTGGCGCAGAAGTTCGACCTGCGCGTGGCCGAAGACGTGTTCAACCCCAAACTCACCCTCAACAGCTATTACCGCAGCACCCGCGGCTCCCAGGACAACGCGCGCAACGCCAACGTCGCGCCCACCAGCAGCCTGTTGGGTGAATACGGCACGCGCTTGAGCATGGCCTGGACCCAGCAGTTGAACAACGCCAACCGCGCCGGTCGCTACCGCAGCGACGGCCTGGACCTGGCGCTCATCCAACCGCTGATGCGTGGCGCCGGCTGGGATGCCACCACCGCACCGCTGCGCCTGTCGCGCCTGGCCGAGCAGGCCAACCGCCTGAACCTCAAGGCCACCGTGGCGCAGACCATCAGCCAGATCATCGCCACCTACCGCGAGTTGCTGCGCGCCCAGGAACAACTGGTGATCGTGCAGGAAGCCCTCAAGCGCTCCACGACCTTGCTGGAGGTGAACAAGGCGCTGATCAGCGCCGGGCGCATGGCCGAATTCGAGATCGTGCAGACCGAGGCCGATATCGCCACCCAACAACTAGGCGTGGAAGAAGCCCGCAACCAACTCGACACCAGCCGCCTGGCCTTGCTGCGCCTGCTGGCCCTGGACCTGTCGACACCGGTGCGCGCCACCGAGGCCCTGGAAGCCAGCCCCATGGAGATCGACAAACGCCAGGCCTTCAACCTCGCGCAAAACCAGCAACCGGAATACCTCGCCGCCCTGCTCGGCAGCCAGCAGGCCGATCTTAACCTGGTCATTGCCAAGGATTCCGGGCGCTGGCAGGTGGACCTGGTGGCCGGCGCCAACCAGATACGCGCCGCCACCGATAACGACGACGGCCATAACAATAACCGCACCTGGGACAGTTACGCCGGGGTGCAAGTGCAGATCCCTATTGGCGATATCAGCACGCGCCAGGCCGAAGTGCGTGCGCGGGTGAATGTAGAAGACCAGGAAATCCGCATTACCGACGCTCGCCAGGAACTGGAGCGCAACGTCAACAATGTGGTGCGTGACCTCGGCACCCGCTGGCGCCAATATGAAATCTCCAAGCGCGCCGTGGAGTTGTCGCGGCGCAAGATCGAGATCGAGCGGGAAAAACTCAGTGCCGGGCGCTCCACCAACTTCCAGGTGCTGAGCTTTGAAACCGACCTGCGCAACGCCGAAAATGCCCAGCTCAATGCGCTGATCGCTTATTTGAACGCCCAGACCCAGCTCGATCTGACCCTGGGCATGACGCTGGAAAGTTGGGAAATTGCCCTCAATGACTATTAATAAAAAATCGCTGCTGGCCGTTGCCTTGATCCTGCTGTTGGCCGGCGCGGCCGCCGGCCTGCTCAGTCAACGCAGCGGGGCTGAGCAGGCGGGTACAGGCGAACAGTGGCTGGCCGTAAAGCCCGACCCACTGGTGCACCAAATCGGCCTGGTGGGCAAGATCGAGCCGCAGACCACCGTCACCCTGACGGCACCGTTCGACGGCAATGTGCTGGCTAACCTGGTCGAACAAGGCCAACGCGTCGAGGCCGGCCAGGTCCTGTTGCGCATGGACCCGGCGACGCTGGAAGTGCAACTGCGCGACGCCCTCTCCGCGCAACTCAAGGCCCGGCGCACCGTGCAGGAAATGCAGGACTGGGGCAGCAGCCCCACCGTCAGCCGTGCCCGTCGCAGTTTACGCACCGCGGAAATGACCGCGGGCAACACCCAGCGCAAACTCACCGAGAGCGAAAACCTGTTCAAGCGCGGCATCATCCCGCGCAACGAACTGGATGACCTCAAGCAGCAGACTCAGCAGCAGCAACTGGACCTGGCGGCGGCGCGCAGTGAGCTGCAACAAGCCCTGAATCAAGGCCAGGGCGAATACCGGCAGATCGCCGAGATGGAGCTGACCAATGCCACGGTGAAGTACGAAGCCTTGCAAACACTGCTCGAAGGCAAGGAGGTCAAGGCGCCCTTCTCCGGCATCGTGGTACCGGCCCCCGGCAGCAACAACACGGCTCAAGCTGGCGGCAATAACAGCGCGCCGGTGCAGGCCGGCAGCAAGGTCAGCCAGGGCCAGGTGCTGTTCGGCCTGGCCAATATCGAACAGTTGAAAATCGTCGCCAAGGTCTCAGAGCTGGATATTAACCAGTTGCGTCAGGGCCAGGCCGTGGAAGTGATGGGCGATGGCTTTGACGGCGAACGGCTGACGGGTTCGGTCAGCGTGGTCAGCGGCTTGGCCATCGCCAGCGACAGCCAGGGCAGCGCGCAGTTTCCGGTGACCTTGTCGATCCCCAAGCTGACGCCCCAACAGTTGCAGCGGGTGCGCCTGGGCATGAGTGCGCGGTTGACCATCGTCACTTATAACAATGACCAGGCGATCGTGATTCCCAGCCAGGCGATCCAGGCGGACATGACCGTGGCGTATCGGGCGGCGATGGATCAGCCGGTGCAGCGGGTAAAAGTGACCACTGGGCAATCGACGCCCCAGGGGGTTGAGGTGTTTGGGCTGAAATCCGGGTTTGTGAAAATCTCACGATAAAAGGAGATCAAGATGGGAGCGGGCTTGCTCGCGAAGGCGGTGTGTCAGCCATTGCATCCGTTACTGCACTACCGCTTTCGCAGGCAAGCCAGCTCCCACATTCAAGCCTGTGCCAGCCTGGCGGCCAGTGCCTTGGCCTGCAGGGCCACATCGGTCACCGCCGTGCTCTCCCACCACATGCCCCGCAACGGCGGCCCCATGGCGAACAGTCGCGGGCTGACCTGGCCGCGAGCATCCAGCACTGCGCCGCACGCATCCGCCGCAATCCCCAGCGCCAATGGCCCAGGCTGGACCAACCCGCGCTTGAGCAATTGCTGCGGCAAAGGCCGGGCCACCCGGCGCCAGTCGTATTCGATGCCGCTGGAATTGATCAGCGCAGCGCCCCACACCTGGGTGATCACATCCTCGCCACGGTAGCGCACCGCAATGGCGACCCCCTCTTGCGACGGCATCAAACCCTTGAACGACGCCGCACGGATCCGCAACCGCCCTTCCCCCTGCAAGCGCTCCACCAGTTGCGCACTCATTGGCGGCGAACGGTGATGATGGCTTTCCCACCAAGGCCGCACATGCCGCACGAACTGGCGTTTCTGAGCCTCACTGGCCTGGCTCCACAGCCGCGCGATATGCCCGCGCACCGTGTCCAACGGCGCCTGCCAGTCTGTGCCTTGCCCCAAGGCGAGCTGGCATTGGCGTCGCACCTCACGCAGCAACTGTCGGGGGCTGCTCAGGCTGTGGTCGGCGGCGAGGAAGTCGTTCCAGCTCGGCGGTTGCCGGCGTACATGGGGCAACAAGCCGTGGCGCGAAAAAACCTCGATAGGCCCGCGATGCCCGGCCTGTTCCAGGGAGACCACGGCATCGACCATGGTCAGGCCGGAGCCGATGACCAGTACCGTCGATTGGGGGTCCAATTGGGTCATTGCGCGTACATCCCAAGGATCCAGCGCAGCGGCGTTCAAACCTGTGGATTCGGTTTGCGGGGTACGCGCCGCCGGGAACATGCCGGTGGCCACTACCGCAAAGGCGCCCCGCAGTTGCTCGCCATTATCGAGCGTCAACAGCGCCGAGGTTGCATCGACTTGCAGGTCCACCGTTTCGGCACGGATGTGCTCGACGGTCGAGGTGGACCGCGCCTTGGCTTCAGCCAAGCGCTGCTGGGCATACAGTCCAAAAATCCCCCGCGGCGGGAACAGTTCGCTGATGGGCACATGCTGTTGATACGACTCGGGCCATCCCCCGGCGCTGATGTAGTCGGTGAGCCACTGAGTGAGGTCGTCGGTATTGTCCGGGTCAACGCTCATGCGGGCGGCATTGCCGTTCAGCGTATGGCCCAATTCGACTGCGCTGTAGGCTTCACCACGCCCCAGTTCAGCGCGAGGTTCGACTATCAGGATGCGCCGCGTGCCCGGTAGGCGCAGCAGTTGCACGGCCAGCATCGTACCGCTCAGGCCGCCGCCGATGATCAGTACATCAGCATTGCGGGTTGATTGACTCATGCTGGCTCACCCCTGAGTGTTGTTCAAATCACCACATTTCGAACAAATCGCACAGCCGCGTCCCCATCATTGCGATAAGCATGGGGCTGGTGGCTGGCGAACATAAAGAACTCTCCAGCTTCGATCACATTTTCCTGATCACCTATCACCAGCGTCAGTCTGCCCTCGAACACAAACAGCTGTTCGCTCCACCCTTCCAAGTCAGGGTCCGGGCAATAGCGATCACCGGGCTCAAGCCGCCACTCCCATAATTCGACCTCACGCCGTGCCGTGGCCTTGGCCAGCAACACCGCCTTACTACCGGCAATTTCGCCCGCCCAGGCCAACTCGTTGATACGGCTATGATCGCGCACATCCGGCGCCTGGATCAGGTCACTGAATGCCACATCCAACGCTTCGGCGACACGGTCCAGGGTCGACAAGCTGACGTTCTTCTCCCCTGCCTCAATCGCCACCAGCATGCGCCGGCTGACACCGGACTTTTCCGAGAGCGCGGTCTGGCTCAGGTCGGCGGCATGGCGCAGGCGACGAACGTTCTGGCTGACGTGCTGCAGGACCGAGGCCCGTTGCGGATTTTCTTTGTGCACTATATTGCTCAATAGGTGGGTGTGCGCAGTATACTGCCCAGCGTGCGGCGCATTGTGCGGTCCGTGCTTTCCCCTTGCAAGACCGAGCCGCCATGACCGCCCCCAACTCCCCGTCGCGTTTCAACCGTTTCAGTAAAGCCGAATGCATCCTGGTGGTGATCACCATGATCTGGGGCGGCACCTTTTTGCTGGTGCAGCACGCCATGGCCGTCAGCGGGCCAATGTTCTTTGTCGGCCTGCGCTTCGCGGCGGCGACGATTGTGGTGGGGCTCTTTTCCTTGCGCACCCTGCGCGACCTGACCCTGTTCGAACTAAAGGCCGGGGTGTTTATCGGTGTGGCAATCATGTTCGGCTATGGCTTGCAGACCATCGGCCTGCAAACCATCTTGAGCAGCCAGTCGGCGTTTATCACCGCCTTGTATGTACCCTTCGTGCCGCTGTTGCAGTGGTTGGTATTGGGCCGTCGCCCCGGGTTGATGCCCAGCATCGGCATCATGCTGGCGTTTGCCGGGTTGATGCTGTTGACCGGCCCGGCGGGGGCTTCGTTGAACTTCAGCCCAGGTGAAATCGCCACGCTGGTCGGTGCAGTGGCAATAGCGGCCGAGATCATCTTGATCAGCGCATTTGCCGGCCAGGTGGATATTCGCCGGGTGACCGTGGTGCAACTGGCCACCGCTTCGGTGCTGTCATTCATGATGGTGGTGCCCATGGGCGAGGCGTTGCCGGGCTTTTCCTGGCTGCTGCTGTTCAGTGCCGTGGGCCTGGGCTTGACCAGTGCGGTGATCCAAGTGGCGATGAACTGGGCCCAGCAAAGTGTGTCGCCAACCCGGGCAACGTTGATTTATGCCGGTGAGCCCGTGTGGGCAGGCGTTGTTGGGCGAATCGCCGGGGAGCGGTTCCCACCGATTGCGATGCTGGGCGCGGTGTTGATTGTGGTGGCGGTGATTGTGAGCGAGTTGAAGACCAAGGGGCAAAAGGCCGTTGAGTTGGCAGAGGCGTTGGAGCAGGAGCGGCAGGGGTAGTCCACGATCGACAGTAACCACGATGCGAAGCGAGCCGCTCTTGATCTTGATCTGCTTTTGATCTGGATCTCAGGCGCCCCGTCAAACCACGCTGGCCGGAATTCGACAGGGATTTGGGGGGTAAACCGGCAGGGATGCCGGTTTAGCCGCCCCGCGCCATGGATGGCGCGTGGCGGCGGCCCCCCAAATCACTGGCGGAT
>NZ_MVOJ01000032.1:0-85780 GCF_002018845.1 Pseudomonas sp. MF6394 | reverse complement strand
CGGGCACACCGAGCCTAAGCGAGGTGCCGAGTGGTGGGGCAAGAGCGTTTTGCTTACTTTTGCGCTGTTCAAAAGTGAGCCGCCGTCAGGGCGGAACCCCAAGTGGCCGTTACCGCAGCAATGGATCTACACACAATCCAGCTGTGTTGACTGTCAGGGCGCTATCGCAGGCAAGCCAGCTCCCACACTCACCGTGTTTATTCAGCAGAGGGTGGCGTCAACCGTGCTTCAAGTTCAGCCACCTTCGCCTCCAGGCTCTCCAGTCGCGCACGTGTGCGGGCCAGCACCACCATCTGGCTGTCAAACTCTTCCCGGCTGACCAGGTCGAGCTTGCTGAAACCACTCTGTAGCAAAGCCTTGAACTGGCTTTCGATTTCATTGCGGGGCAGCGGGGTGTCGCCGCTGAACAGGCGAGAGGCGTGGCCGCTCAGGGCGTCGAGGAAGTCTTTGGGCGCGAGCATTGGACATATTCCGGAAAACAGTTGGCCGGCAGTGTATCACGCAGCGTCTATAGTCATTTTCACGCCCTGCTGCGCACGGTTTTCGCGCATTGGGGCGGGCGGGCACGCACTGTTTTGATGCGCATTGCGGCCGCGCAGGCGCCCCGTAGGTGAGCACAAGCGGGCAAAGGATTGATTTCGGTGGTTTTTACGGAGCTGGCAAGGTTTCTGCTTAGACGATCATGACCCATGCACTGATGCAGTCGCTGTGACGAATGCAGTGCGCCGACGGATCCGGGGTACAGGGCTCGTCACCAGTGGTTCGCTGGCGTCGCGACGGCAAATGCCGAGGCGACGATGCGTTACAAAGCCAGGCACTGCGCTTAGACTTGAGACGGGTTTGTTTTCCTGGGGCAAGTCCACCAAATTCGGGAGAGAGTTTTCATGAAGCTAGTCACTGCCATCATCAAGCCGTTCAAGTTGGACGATGTTCGCGAGTCACTGTCCGAGATCGGCGTGCAGGGCATTACCGTTACTGAGGTCAAGGGCTTCGGTCGGCAGAAGGGTCATACCGAGCTGTATCGCGGCGCGGAATACGTGGTCGATTTCCTGCCGAAGGTGAAGATCGATGTCGCCATTGACGACAAGGATCTTGACCGGGTTATCGAGGCGATAACCAAGGCGGCCAACACCGGCAAGATCGGTGACGGCAAGATCTTCGTGGTCAATCTGGAACAGGCTATTCGCATCCGTACCGGCGAAACCGATACCGACGCAATCTAAGCCGCCAAACCCCAACGCCCCAGGAGAAAACAATATGACTCTGCGTAAATTCGCAGGGCTCGGAGCCCTGCTGTCCATCGTAATGCCAAGCCTGGCCATGGCGGCAGATGAAGTGGCTGCTCCAGTCCTCAATTCCGGCGACACCGCCTGGATGCTCACTGCCACCGCGCTGGTGCTGTTCATGACCATCCCTGGCCTGGCGCTGTTCTATGGCGGCATGGTCCGCTCCAAGAACATTCTGTCGGTGATGATGCAGTGCTTTGCCATCACTGGCCTGATCAGTATCCTCTGGGTCGTCTACGGCTACAGCATCGCGTTCGATACCACCGGTATGGAACAGGGCGTGGTCAATTTCAATTCCTTTTTCGGCGGCATGGGCAAGGCGTTCCTGGCGGGTGTCACCCCGGCCAGCATCACTGGGCCGGCGGCGCTGTTTCCGGAAGCCGTGTTCATCACCTTCCAGATGACCTTTGCCATCATTACCCCAGCGCTGATCGTCGGTGCTTTCGCTGAGCGTATGAAGTTCTCCGCGATGCTGATCTTCATGGCTATCTGGTTCACCCTGGTCTATGCGCCAATTGCGCACATGGTCTGGAGCGGCAACGGTGGCCTGATGTGGGACTGGGGCGTGCTGGACTTCGCGGGCGGCACCGTCGTGCATATCAACGCGGGTGTGGCTGGCCTGGTGGCGTGCATCGTGCTCGGCAAGCGTAAAGGTTTCCCGACCACTCCGATGGCCCCGCATAACCTGGGCTATACCCTGGTGGGCGCGGCCATGCTGTGGATCGGCTGGTTTGGCTTCAACGCCGGTTCCGCTGCGGCGGCCAACGGCACCGCGGGCATGGCGATGCTGGTGACCCAGATCGCCACCGCCGCCGCGGCCTTGGGCTGGATGTTTGCCGAGTGGATCACCCACGGCAAGCCAAGCGCCCTGGGTATCGCCTCGGGCGTGGTCGCCGGCCTGGTCGCCGTGACACCAGCGGCTGGCACCGTGGGCCCGATGGGCGCCCTGGTGATTGGCCTGGTCGCTGGTGTGGTGTGCTTCTTCTGCGCTACCAGCCTCAAGCGCAAGCTGGGTTATGACGACTCCCTGGACGCTTTCGGCGTGCACGGTATCGGCGGTATCGTCGGCGCGATCCTCACCGGTGTGTTCGCAGCTCCTGCTCTGGGCGGCTTCGGCACCGTGACCGACATCGCAGCCCAAGTGTGGATCCAGTGCAAAGGGGTGGGCTTCACCGTGATCTACACGGCGATCGTGACCTACGTCATCCTCAAGGTGCTCGACATGGTCATGGGCCTGCGTGTCACCGAAGAAGAAGAGGCGGTTGGCCTCGACCTGGCGCAGCACAACGAGCGCGGCTACAACTTGTAACTACGTGAAAAAAACATGCCCGGCTTGCCGGGCATTTTTTTGCCTGGCGTTTGTCTGTGGCTAAAGGTGCATGGGTTTTTTATCGAGTTTGTGATGGGATCCACACAGTACTTTTAAGGGTGCAAATGTCTTACAGGCATGAAGGCGTATTCGGCCCTTTGTTTTTTCTCAGAGCGCGCTAGAATGCGCGCCGATGGGCGGAGAACTGTATGTGGCAACAGACCCTGATTACCCTGCGGGCCAAGCCCCGGGGCTTTCACTTGGTAACGGACGAGTTGCTTGCCGGCTTGCCTGAATTGAAGGCCTGCCGTGTGGGCCTGTTGCATCTGTGGCTGCAGCACACCTCGGCCTCGTTGACCATCAACGAGAATGCCGACCCGGCGGTTCGCCGTGACTTCGAGCGTTTTTTCAACCTGCTGGTGCCACAAGGTCGCGCAGGGTTTGAACATAACGACGAAGGTCCGGATGATCTGCCGGCGCACTTCAAGGCCAGTCTGCTGGGCTGCCAGCTGAGTTTGCCGGTCAAGGCCGGCCGCTTGGCGATAGGGACCTGGCAAGGTGTTTATCTGGGCGAGCACCGTGATCATGGCGGTGCTCGTAAAGTCCTCGCCACCTTGCACGGTGAAGGGGCATAAGCCATAGGGAATCCTGTGGATGTTGATTTTTTTCCAGCGGCCTCGACAGAGGGTGAAGCTGGGCTATAACTAATCTGCTTTTCGCAAGTCATGAGGTAGAACATGAGCGACGATGATCTGGAACAAGACGACCTCGAAGTAGGTGATGAAGACGACACCGAAGACGGTCTTGAAGCAGTAGCGGCTGACGACGTTGCGGAAGATGACGATAACAGTGTTGGCGATGACGCGGCTCCCAAAGCCAAAGGCAAAGCCAAGGCGGCTGTTTCGGTAGACGAGTTGCCGAGTGTTGAAGCCAAGAACAAAGAGCGCGATGCCCTGGCCCGTGCGATGGAAGAGTTCCTCGCTAAAGGTGGCAAAGTGCAGGAAGTCGAGGCCAACGTGGTGGCTGATCCACCGAAGAAGCCGGATAACAAGTACGGCAGCCGACCTATCTGAGGTCTGCCTCCTGCTTGTAAGAAAAAGCCCGCCGTCGCTGCGGGCTTTTTCATGCCTGGAATTAAATCTCTCAGGTCACCACAAATCAAATGTGGGAGCGGGCTTGCTCGCGAATGCGCAGTGTCAGTTGATACCTTCATCACTGACCCACCGCATTCGCGAGCAAGCCCGCTCCCACATTTTTTGATCTATGGTGTTACTGCCAGCTATGCAGCAACTCCGGCAACTCCGTCAGGCTGCGAATCTGCGCATCCGGGTGCTTGTCTCCCTCCCAGGCCTTGCCCGTGGGGTTGAACCACACCGCCCGCAGCCCCGCCTGCTGCGCGCCGGCAATATCATCCCCAGGATGATCGCCCACATGCACAGCCGCGCTGGCGTCCACACCGCCACGTTGCAGCGCCTCCTGAAACAGTCGTGCATCCGGCTTGGCGATGCCGATATCTTCAGCGCGCAGGGCAAAGTGAAAATAGTCCGCCAGGCCCACGCGCTGCACATCGGCATTGCCATTGGTGATCACCCCCAGCAGGAAGTGCTGGCGCAGCGCCTTGAGCATCGGCTCGGCTTCCGGGAACACGGTGAGTTGGTGACGTGCGTGGATGAACGCTTCGAAGCAGACGTCCGCCATCTCTGTGGCCTCAGGCTGGGGATAACCGGCCTCCTCGAGCGCATGCATTAGCACGCGATGGCGCAGCAGGCTGATGCGGTGCTTGAGTTCGGGATGACGCTGCAGCACCTGTTGGCGCAGGCTGGCAAAATGCTCAAGGGGCAGGTCGCCGACCTTGGACGCGTGGGTCGCCAGCCATTCGCGCATCGACGCTTCGGCGCTGATGATGACGGGTACGTTGTCCCAGAGGGTGTCGTCCAGGTCGAAGGTGATCAGCTTGATACTCATGAGTCGCCGCCCTTGATGCGTTTGGCCCGTGGATGGGCGCTGTCGTACACCGTTGCCAGGTGCTGGAAGTCGAGGTGGGTGTAGATTTGCGTGGTCTTGATATCCGAGTGCCCGAGCAATTCCTGCACGGCGCGCAAGTCTTGGGAGGATTCGAGCAGGTGGCTGGCAAAGGAGTGACGCAACATGTGCGGGTGCAGATTCTGCCCCAGCTCCCGCTCGCCGGCGGCCTTGACCCGCAGCTGGATCGCCCGTGGCCCCAGGCGCCGGCCTTGCTGGCTGACAAATACGGCATCGTCTGCCGGGTTGGTCAGCAAGCGTAGCGGCAGCCATAGCTGCAAGGCTTCACGGGCTTTCCTGCCCACGGGCAGTACGCGGGTCTTGCTGCCTTTGCCGAGCACTTGCACCAAGCCATCGGCGAGGTCCAGTTGATCGAGGTTCAGGCTCGTCAGCTCGGACAGGCGCAGGCCCGAGGAGTAGAACAGCTCAAGGATTGCCTGGTCACGATGGGCCAGGAAGTCATCCTCCACGGCACCGTCGAGCAGTTGCAGGGCGCGGTCGGTGTCCAGGGTCTTGGGCAGGCGCCGCTCGCCTTTGGGCGGCGACAGGCCATTGGCCGGGTCGTGGTCGCACAGGCCTTCGCGATTGAGGTAGTGATAGAGGCCGCGCACCGCCGACAGCAGGCGAGACAAGCTGCGTGAGGACTGGCCTTGTTGGTGCAACCGGGCGATCAGGCTGCGCAGGGCCTGGATATCCAGGGCCGTCCAACTGCTGACGTGCTGTTTTTCGCAATAGGCTAGGACCTTGTTCAAGTCCCGCCGATAGGCTTCCAGCGTATGGGGCGACACCTGGCGCTCATTGCGCAGGTGAGCGCAGTAAGCGTCCAGTTGCCGCTCCATGATCAGCGCACCGCGCGCAGGGTGGTGGTGTGGCGTGGCAGGACGCGGCCCAGCACTTCGGCGATATAGGTCAGGAACAACGTGCCCACCGAGCTTTTGTAGTGCGCCGGATCGCGGCTGGCGATGGCCAGTACCCCGTGCAAGCCTTGATGGCTGAGGGCGATGACGGCCGTAGAGCCGATCTGCTTGCGCTGTTCGGCGCCAAACAGGAAGTCCAGTTCATGCTCGCGCAAGGTGCCGCTGACGGTCTTGCCTTCGGACAACAGGCCGCCGATGGCCGTCTGCGCCTCGCCACCTGTGACCCAGCGGCCCACCGGCATCGGGTTGTCGCTGAACAGGATCAGGCTGACGAAGGGCACCTGGAAATCCTCACGCAGGCTGTCTTCCACGGCGATCACCGTTTCTTCCAGGCTGGTGGCATCCATCAGGGTCAGAATCAGGCGGCGCGTCTTGTCGAACAAGCGGTCGTTGTCGCGGGCCACGTCCATCAGATGAGAGAGGCGGTGGCGCATTTCAATATTGCGCTCGCGCAGGATCTTCATCTGCCGCTCCACCAGCGATACGGTATCGCCGCGCTGGTGAGGGATGCGCAGGGCCGGCAGCAACTCTTCGTGTTCGACGAAGAAGTCCGGGTTAGCCTCAAGGTACGCCGCGACAGCAGCGGCCTCCAGGCTTTCACTCGGGGTTGCGTGTGCGGGTACTTGAGGCTTATCGGTCATTAGCTTGGCTCACTCATAGACGGACCTGTCCTTCGTATACACGCGTGGCCGGCCCGGTCATCATCACCGGGTGGCCAGGGCCTGCCCATTCGATGGACAAACGTCCACCGGGCAGGTCGATCAACAGCGGCGAATCCATCCACCCCTGGCTGATCGCGGCCACGGCAGCGGCGCAAGCACCGGTGCCGCAAGCCTGGGTTTCGCCGACGCCGCGTTCCCATACGCGCAATTGCGCACGGTTACGGTCGATCACCTGCAAAAAGCCCACATTGGCCCGTGCCGGAAAGCGCGGGTGATGTTCGATCTTCGGCCCCAGTTCGTGCACGGGGGCGTTATTGATGTCGGTGACCCGCAGCACTGCATGGGGGTTGCCCATGGACACGGCGGCGATCTCTACGGTTTTGCCATCCACGTCCAACGCGTAACTGAGGGCCTGCTCGGTGGCCTGGAACGGAATATCCGCCGGCACCAGGCGCGGCGCGCCCATGTTCACGCTGATCTGGCCATCGTTGCGGATGTCCAGTTCGATCACGCCACCTTTGGTTTCGACGCGAATCTGGCGTTTGGCAGTCAGGCGTTTGTCGAGCACAAAACGCGCAAAGCAGCGCGCGCCGTTGCCGCACTGTTCCACTTCAGAACCGTCGGAGTTGAAGATCCGGTAGCGAAAATCCACCTCCGGGTTGCTCGGCGCCTCGACCAGCAGCAACTGGTCGAACCCGATCCCGGTGTGGCGATCGCCCCACTGTTTGGCGTGCTTGGGCAGGATGTGCGCGTGCTGGCTGACCAGGTCGAGGACCATGAAATCATTACCCAGCCCGTGCATCTTGGTAAAACGCAGCAGCATGGCTTACTCCGGCAGCAGGCTTTCGCCAGCATACAACTCGGCTACCGTCTCGCGGCGACGCACTTCAAATGCTTGATCACCGTCCACCAGCACCTCGGCGGTACGCCCACGGGTGTTGTAGTTGGAACTCATGACAAACCCGTAGGCACCGGCCGAATGCACGGCCAGCAGATCACCTTCCTCAAGCGCCAACTCACGATCCTTGGCCAGGAAGTCGCCGGTCTCGCAGATCGGCCCGACGATGTCATAGGCGCGGGCTTTGCTTGCGCGCGGCGTCACGGCGGTGACATCCATCCAGGCCTGGTACAGCGCCGGGCGGATCAGGTCGTTCATCGCCGCATCGACGATGGCGAAATCCTTGTGTTCGGTGTGCTTGAGGTACTCGACCTGGGTCAGCAGCACGCCAGCGTTGGCGACGATGTAGCGGCCCGGCTCGAACATCAGCGTGAGGTCGCGGCCTTCGATGCGCTCGCGCACGGCCTGGATATAGTCGGCAATCAGCGGCGGCTCTTCATCGCGATAACGCACACCCACGCCACCACCGAGGTCGATGTGGTGCAGGTAGATGCCGCACTCGCCCAGGCGATCGATCAACGCCAGCAGGCGGTCGAGGGCATCCAGGAACGGTGGCAATGTGGTCAGTTGCGAACCGATATGGCAGTCGACACCCAGCACTTCCAGGTTCGGCAGTTGGGCGGCGCGGATGTACACGTCTTCGGCGTCGGCGATGGCAATGCCGAACTTGTTCTCTTTGAGACCGGTGGAGATGTACGGGTGGGTGCCGGCGTCGACGTCCGGGTTGACGCGCAGGGAGATCGGCGCACGCACGCCCATCTCGGCGGCGACCACTTGCAGGCGCTCCAGCTCGTCGGTGGATTCGACGTTGAAGCAATGCACGCCGACTTCCAGGGCGCGACGCATGTCTTCGCGGCTCTTGCCGACGCCGGAGAAGACGATTTTGTCCGCCTGGCCGCCGGCGGCCAGTACGCGTTCCAGCTCGCCACGGGACACGATGTCAAAACCAGCGCCAAGACGCGCCAGGACATTGAGTACACCCAGGTTGGAGTTGGCCTTGACTGCGTAGCACACCAAGTGCGGCACGCCGTCGAGGGCGTCGGTGAACGAGCGGTATTGGGCTTCGATATGCGCACGCGAGTACACATAGGTCGGGGTGCCGAAGCGCTGGGCAATCGCGGACAAGGCCACGCCTTCCGCGAACAGCTCGCCGTCCCGGTAGTTAAAAGCGTCCATAAGTTTCCCTTGGCTTAGTAGGTGTCGTGCTTATGGGCTTTTGACGGCTTTTGCGACGATTGCGCCTGTTCGTTTGGATCTTTGCTGTCATCCGGCAGGTACAACGGGCCTTTCTGGCCACAGGCACTAACGAGGCAAGCGACCGCGACGAGCGCAGCAAGGGAAGAGATCAGGCGCTTCATGGCGAAATCCTTGAATATGCATTAATTGCGCCCGAGTATACCGACCACCCGCCAGCTTGCCTATGCGCCGCAACACCCGTCCGGCGGGGGTTTGCTGAGACAGTAGGGAAGCAGGCTACGATGCCTGGGGATATTTCGTACCGTGATCCGTAATCAAATCAGTATCCTTTGCAATCGGCGAAGCTCGCCCGTATCGTGCGGCGCTTGAGCAAAACCAGACACTTTTGAGGTTGCCACAATGAGTTTGACCGAAGCCCGTTTTCACGACCTGGTGGATGCCACCCAGCAGGGGCTGGAAGATATTTTCGACGACAGCGGCCTGGACGTGGACCTGGAAAACTCGGCCGGTGTGCTGACCGTCAAGTTCGAGAGCGGCCAGCAACTGATCTTCAGCCGCCAGGAGCCGCTGCGTCAGCTGTGGCTGGCGGCGCGCTCCGGTGGCGTTCACTTCGATTACGACGAAGAAAGCGGCAAATGGCAGTGCGACAAGAGTGAAGAGTTGCTGGGTGAGATGCTCGCCCGCCTGGTCCAGGAATACACCGGCGACGAACTGGATTTCGACGAGATCTGATGGTGAGTGAGCCTGCAACCGTACGCCCGCCCAAGCCGCTGTTCAGCAATGTCAGCCCGGCGGTGCCGTCACCTTGTATCAGTTTGTGTCGCCTGGACGAGCAGAAAGTCTGCCTGGGCTGCTTCCGCCATGTGGAAGACATCCGGGAATGGCGCTCTGCCGACGATGCGCGGCGCCGGGTGATCTGCGCCGAGGCCGAGCAGCGCAAGGCGAGCACCTGACGGCGTCTTGTTTATTTGTGTCGCTGTGGTAGTGTCCGGATACACCTCCATTCATCGAGGTCCGTGAGAACCCCGCCTTTTCCTGGCGGGGTTTTGCTTTTGTGTGCAGAAAAAAGGAGTCTGCCTGAATCATGACCACCGCACCGTCCATCATTCTTACCCGTCTTGACGTGCAGCGTCTGGAGCAACTGATCGACCGCTTGGGCGACGAGTCTCCCGGCGCCGAAGCGTTGCAAGCCGAACTCGACCGCGCCGAAGACGTGGTTGGTCACGATGAAGTGCCTGCGGGTGTCGTGACCATGAACTCCAGCGTGCATTGCCGTGAGCAAGGCAGCGGCAAGGACTATCACCTGACGCTGGTCTACCCCAAGCACGCGAACGCCGACGAAGGCAAGATTTCGATCATGGCGCCGGTAGGCAGCGCATTGCTTGGCCTGCAAGTGGGCCAGCACATCGACTGGCCGGCGCCTGGCGGCAAGACCCTGAAGCTGGAATTGCTCAGCGTCGAAGGCCAGCCCAAAGATGGCGGCGCCTTCCCGCTCTAAACCTGATTCAAGGCCGCATTGAGTGACTGTTCCAGTTCGGCTTTATAACGCAGGTACAGATTGCTTGGGCTTTGCACATCACCGAGCAGCCCTGACAGATCCAGGTCAGTGATATAGCAGCGGTAACGCTCGGTTTCCCGACGTTGCCCGACGATCTCCCGGGCGACCACCGCAAACAGCTGGTCGCCAAATTCCAGCTCGGAAAACTCCCGCTGATTGCAGTACAGGGTGATCCCTACGTGGCCTGGCGCGCCTTTGCCGATAATCGCCTGCACGTCATAAAACGCTTTGTTGGCAGGGTCTTGCGGGGCCGGCCGTGGCTCCACGCCTCGCGCACGGCCGTTGCCCGATGGCAACAGTTGGTAGTACAGGATCTGTAACTCGCCCGCGGGTTGCTGGGCGTCCAGGGACGATAGCGCTTCGCGGCGGTACAGGATCGATTGCAAAAAACGCTGCAGCGGCGCTAGCAGGCTTTGCTCATCATGAAACGGCAAGCGCTGTTGCCAGAGCGCGTTGAATTCGTCGAGCACGTACACGTCGGCGAAGCCTTCATTGACCCGGTAGAACACCTGCACACACTCGGCCTGGCCCATGGGCAGCAGCAGCGCCAGGTCGTGGTCTTCCAGGGCCATGGCGTCCAGGTGCCACGGGCTGTAGCTGGCCAACTCCTCGTTGAGGTAAGCGATCAGCGCGTCCTGGGTCGGCAGCGATACATGGGTGGCTTGGCCCGGCACCAGTTCCATGACGTGGTAATGCTGCTGCACCTGGAGCAGGTAGCGATGGTTGCCCTGGCCGAGCAGCAGATGCTGCGCGGTGTCGAATACCTCTTCCACCCGCTGGGCAATGAACTGCGCCCGGTTGTGGCAGAAGCAGCGCACCCGCAGGCGTGGCAGATGGTTCGATGGCAGTTGGTTGAGGTAGTCGCGCAGGCAGTCGAGCAGGGCGTGCGGGCCGTCATAGCGGCTGACCATCACTTCGTTCCAGCTGTTGAGCGTGACCTGGTCCAGGGTCAGCACCAGGTTGTCGCGCACGCCGGCATAGCTCAGGGAGTCGGTGCGCTCGGTGGTCATCAGGATATTCAGGTCGCGATGATGCTTGAGCGGGTCAACCCCTACGTTGATCAGCAGCAGCACCTCTTCTGGCACTGCCGGGCGCAGCAAACGGCTCTCATCGACACTGGCCAGGGGCAAGGCGATGGTCTGTTGCAGGCTGCCCAGCAGGTTGAACAACTCGAACTCGGTCATGTCGCTGGTGCCGGGGTGCAGCGCCAGGCGGGTGCTGCTGTCGATCACGCCGTTGCGATGGCACCAGGTGAGCATTTCCAGCAGGTCGCGGCTGCGTTTGATCGGCGCGAAGTGTTCCCATTCCAGGGCGGTAAGGTTGCCGTTATACAGGCCCCAATGGTGTTGGCCCGGCTCCTTGCGGTTGGGCGACTGCACCAGGGTCAGGGTGTCTTCGGCCAGGTCGGGGGCGATGCCGGGGTTGATAAACTCGACCTTGCCGGCCTTGCGCTCGAACGCTGCGTACAAACGGCGGCCCAGTACATTGAGGTCGCGTTTATTGATCGGGCTGGCGGACTGTTCGCTGCGGGTGAACTGAGTGAGGAAGCGGTAGCTGTAGTTCAACTCATTGACCAGGGCGCGGCGCTCGGAAGCGACCTGGCGCACTTTCCATTGGCTGCGGCTGTCCAGCAGGGCCAGTTGGCGTGTGTCCCACCCCCATTCATGCGCCAGGCGTTCCAGTAGCTGCCGTTGCCAGCCAGCAGTGCGCTGGCCGGCGCTGAGTTTGCGGTTGACCTTCAGGTACAGGCTGCGGCGCACCAGTTCCAAGCGCTCCAGCTCGTTGCGGGCCTTGAGGTATTCCTCGATACGGCGGTAGACCATGATGTACGGGTCCAGCTCATCCAGGTCTACCTGATGGCTGAACACCGCCTGTTTGAAGCGCAGGCTCAGGCACTGCACCTTCGGGTGTTCGCTGGCGTAGACCTCGGTCAGCAGCAGCTTGAGCACCGATTTATAGGGCGACTCGATGCCCTTGAACAGTTGCCACAGCCCCGCGCCAATAAATTCCCCCGGAGGAATATGAGCCAAATGGCCGAGGTCGAGGGTTTCATCGGCGCGGATAAAGCGCTTGGAAATCAGTGCGTGAGTAAACTCGGCGTAGCGGTTTTCTTCGTAGACCGGCACCAACCACCAGATGGGCGTGCGTCCGGCCAGCCAGATCGCGGTGCGATAGAACTCATCCAACAGCAGGTAGTGCTGGGTGGTGCCGCAGTCGTCGGAGCTCAATTGTGTATCGCGATCACCCAACACAAAGCGCGTCGGGTCGATCAGGAAGAAATGCGCCTCGGCGCCCATGCCCAAGGCCCAGGTTTCCAGCAGTTGGCACTTTTTGCGCAGCTCGGCCAGCTCGGTCTCGCTCAGGTCGGGGGCGTGGCACACCCACACATCCATATCGCTTTGATCGGCCTGGGCCAGCGTGCCCAGGCTGCCCATCAGGAACAAACCGTGTATCGGCGTAGGCGGGTTACCGTGGCGCGGTTTATAGGAAAACGAGCGGGTCAGGCGCTGGGCATCGGCCAGGGCCTGGGCGTCCGGTTCAAAATTCGACAACCCGGCCGGCGTGCTGCTGGAGACGTAGCCTGGCAACAGCGGGTGATTGACGTGGAAAAACAGCGGCAACAAAGCCAGCACGCTTTGCTGGCGTGGCGTCAGCCCCTCGACGGCCCGGGCCATGCGGCCTTGATTGAGGGTCATGAAACGCGCGCGCAGTTGGGTCAGCACCTTGCGGTCGATGCCTTCGTCCAGATCGGGGCGGATTTCATGGGTGCGGGTCATGTCGAACTCGTTGGCTCGCAGGGCCCGACGCGGGCGGCCATGCAGGAGTTTACAGACAGTAGCGTAGGAGTTTTAGAGGGAAGTGGCTTTTTGGCGTCAGAATTTTGTAGGCCGCGCAGCAATGCCCGCGGAATCCGCAGGCGGCGGACTCCATGGGCGGTATCAGGTATCAGGCGGCTTCTTTGGTGCTGGCAGTGGTGAGGATGGTCAGCAGGGTTTGGGCTTGCTCGGCAGCGTCCCGGCCAAGGCTCGTCAGATAGCCCCCGTCCGGTTGGTCGATCAGCCCTTTGGCATGGAGGCGCTTGGCAGCGGCGATGGCAGTAGGGGCGGCAGTCTGATGGACTTTCAAGCCTTCCTTGGTGCTGTCCAAGGGGAAGAGTACAAGGATTTCCAGTTCGGCAACCAACTCAGGGGTATACGACATAAGGACTCCAGACTTTCTAAAATTTATTAGAGGCTAGCAGGCCATAAGGTGAACGCACTTTGCCGAACTGTCCAGCGTGTTGCTGCGTGCCGGGGTTATTGCTTTTCCGGCGGCAGCTCGGGCAGTGCCCGCAGTGCTGTTTCATACCACTCGGTATTGAAGGCGCGGTCCTCGTCCAGCATGGCGTCGATCTCGAAGGCCAGAACGTGAGCCATCAGATTCAGGATCTCTTCGCGCTCGTAACCCACCAGGGTCAGTTTATTGAACGTAGCCTTCGCCGCTGGCGGGTTATCGCTCTCGATCTGGTTCTCGATGGCTTCGATCAGCGTGGTTTCGGTGAATTCTTCTTCGTCGTTGTCGATATCGGTCGGCTCGCTCATGGCAGGCTCCTCAAGGAAAGGGCGTCAGTCTACCCCCATTCAGGTGGGTGATGCTGCTGGTCAGGGAGACCTCGAGGATCTATAACTCTTGCAGCCAACCCCGCACCCGGCCTGGAGGCTTTGCGATGCTCAAGCTTTACGGATTTTCGGTCAGCAACTACTACAACATGGTCAAGCTGGCGCTGTTGGAGAAAGGACTGCCCTTCGAAGAAGTGCCTTTTTACGCCGGGCAAACCCCCGAAGCCTTGGCGGTCAGCCCCCGCGGCAAAGTGCCGGTGCTGGGTGTGAAGCAGGGGTTCATCAACGAAACCAGCGTCATCCTCGAATACCTGGAGCAGAGCCAGGAAGGCCCTGCGCTGCTGCCCGCCGACCCGTTTGCGCGGGCACAGGTGCTGGCGCTGTGCCGTGAGATCGAGCTGTACATCGAACTGCCTGCACGGGCGTGTTTCGCCGAGGCTTTTTTCGGCATGTCGGTGCCGGAGGCGATCAAGGAAAAATCCAGGGCCGAGCTGTTGCTTGGGATCGGTACGTTAGGCCGGCACGCTAAGTTCGCGCCTTATGTGGCAGGGGAGAGCTTCACCCTCGCGGACCTGTATTTCATGTACAGCTTGAACCTGGCCTGCGGTGTGGGCGAGAAGCTGTTTGGGCTGGACCTGCTGGCGCAGTTGCCGAAAGCGAAGGCGTTGTTGGCGCGCCTGAATGAGATGCCCAACGCGCAGAAGGTAGAGGCGGACAGGCAGGCGGCGATGCCAGCGTTCATGGCGATGATTGCAGCCAAAAAATAAATCTTTGGCAGCTGTAAGGGCACCATCGCGGGCAAGCCCGCTCCCACATTTTGATGTGTGAACCCAATCAAGTGTGGGAGCTGGCTTGCCTGCGATGCTTTTAGCGGCTGGCGAGCAATTGCTGGCCGCGCACGACCGCTGTCTTGACCTGTGCTGGCGCAGTGCCGCCCACGTGGTTACGGGCATTCACCGAGCCTTCCAGGGTCAGCACGGCAAATACATCCTGCTCGATCTGGTCGCTGAACTGGCGCAGTTCTTCCAGGCTCATTTCCGCCAGGTCTTTGCCGGTGTCCACACCGTACTTCACGGCGTGGCCAACGATTTCGTGGCAGTCACGGAACGGCAGGCCACGGCGCACCAGGTAATCCGCCAGGTCGGTCGCGGTGGAGAACCCACGCAGGGCCGCCTCACGCATGATCGCGTGCTTGGGCTTGATCGCCGGGATCATGTCGGCAAAGGCGCGCAGCGAGTCGCGCAGGGTGTCGGCGGCGTCGAACAATGGCTCTTTGTCTTCCTGGTTGTCCTTGTTGTAGGCCAGTGGTTGGCCTTTCATCAGGGTCAGCAGGCCCATCAGTGCGCCGAATACACGGCCACTCTTGCCACGCACCAGCTCTGGCACGTCGGGGTTTTTCTTTTGCGGCATGATCGAGCTGCCGGTGCAGAAGCGGTCCGGCAGGTCGATGAACTGGAATTGCGCGCTGGTCCAGAGCACCAGCTCTTCGGAGAAGCGCGACAGGTGCATCATCGCGATGCTGGCCGCGGCGCAGAATTCGATGGCGAAGTCCCGGTCCGACACGCCGTCCAGTGAGTTGCCGCCCACGGCGTCAAAACCCAGCAGTTGTGCGGTGTACTCACGGTCGATCGGGTAGGTGGTGCCGGCCAGTGCAGCGCTGCCCAGCGGCATACGGTTGGCGCGCTTGCGGCAATCGACCAGGCGCTCGTAGTCGCGGCTGAGCATTTCGAACCAGGCCAGCAGGTGGTGGCCGAAGGTCACAGGCTGTGCGGTCTGCAAGTGAGTGAAACCGGGCATGATGGTGTCCGATTCGCGCTCGGCCTGCTCCAGCAACCCTTTTTGCAGGCGGGTGATTTCGCCCAGGATCAGGTCAATCTCATCGCGCAGCCACAGGCGGATATCGGTGGCGACCTGATCGTTACGGCTACGGCCAGTGTGCAATTTTTTGCCGGTCACGCCGATGCGATCGGTGAGGCGTGCCTCGATGTTCATGTGCACGTCTTCGAGGTCGACGCGCCAGTCGAACGTCCCTGCCTCGATCTCACCGCGGATGGTGGTCAGGCCGTCGATGATGCTGTCACGCTCGGCATCGGTCAGCACGCCGACCTTGGCCAGCATCGTGGCGTGGGCGATGGAGCCCATGATGTCGTGGCGGT
Organism: Pseudomonas sp. MF6394; assembly: GCF_002018845.1. Taxonomy (NCBI): domain Bacteria; kingdom Pseudomonadati; phylum Pseudomonadota; class Gammaproteobacteria; order Pseudomonadales; family Pseudomonadaceae; genus Pseudomonas; species Pseudomonas sp. MF6394. Next base: position 70,176 of record NZ_MVOJ01000032.1, on the reverse strand, counting down.
ACAGGCGTTGATCGAAGGTGACGGAGGCGGTGAAGCGCGCGACGAAGGCGTCGACGGGTTCACTGAAGCGGCCGCCCCAGGACTGGTTGGTCTTGTCGGTGCTCATGGATTCGCTCGTGATCTGCTTAAAAGAGGCATGAAGGTGTGCTGGCGATCATAACAGGGTTGCCCGTGGACGCGGTGCTGCGGGTGGCCGGCAATTTTATTTGTGTAAGAGATGGCTAAGTGCCTTGCCGCCGACCGCATCCGGGACGAGACTGGGGGCAGGTACTTATTGAAACGATATTTGACGATTGAGCAATGTCGCCTCGGTGAGCGTCTACAGTTGGACTGATAGTGTGTGAATGCACCAAAGTCGGGTGATGCGGTCATAACCAGACTATCCATTAAACAGGGGGGTATTCGGATTGTTTATCAGTGAACCCTACGACGATGCCCGGAGGCAGCGGGTCTTGGGCGCTATTGAACAGGTCCGGGTAAATTTGGGTGCCATTCTCACGGCACTTTTTGCCGCTCGCGCTAGTCTTAGCGTGGATCGCTGTGACGTCAGTCACCGCACCTGTCTACGCTATCCTTGTGCGAGACTCACGCAGGAATCCAGCGCAATATGAATGTCCTGATCGTTGATGACGAACCCCAAGCCCGCGAGCGACTGAGCCGTCTGGTCAGTGAACTCGAGGGTTATACAGTCCTTGAACCGATTGCCACCAGCGGCGAAGAGGCGTTGACGCTGATCGACAGCCACAAGCCGGATGTAGTGCTGCTCGATATCCGCATGCCCGGTTTCGACGGCCTGCAAGTCGCCGCCCGCTTGAGTGAACGCGAATCGCCGCCCGCCGTGGTGTTGTGTGCGGCGCAGGATGAGTTTTCTGCACAGACGCTGGAAGACAGCGGTGTCAGTTTTCTCATCAAGCCGGCCACGGCCGAAGCCTTGCTCAAGGCCCTGAAAAAAGCCGAGCGCCCCAGCCGTGCCCAACTGGCTGCCTTGACGCAGCCGGCTGCGCAAAGTGGTAACGGGCCGCGCAGCCATATCAGCGCGCGTACCCGCAAGGGCATCGAGCTGATCCCACTCGGCCAGGTGGTCTACTTTATTGCCGATCACAAGTACGTGACCCTGCGCCACGAGACCGGTGAAGTGTTGCTCGATGAACCGCTCAAGGCCCTTGAAGACGAGTTTGGCGAACGTTTCGTGCGCATTCATCGCAACGCGCTGGTCGCCCGTGAACGCATCGAGCGCCTGCAGCGCACGCCCCTGGGGCACTTTCAGCTATTCCTGAAGGGGCTCAATGGCGATGCGTTGATCGTCAGCCGACGCCATGTCGCTGGCGTGCGCAAGATGATGCAGCAGCTTTAGCCCGAGGGCTGCGGCGCGGTCTGCGTTCCTTATCCCGGTGCGATGTGGCCAGGGAGGCCCCGCACTTGCCTGATTCAAATCAAAGCGTATTTGCCTGAGCTGTTATTATCCGCCGTATCTATTCAGTACGGATTGATCCATGTCCTCTCGCGAAATCCGCATCGCCACCCGTAAAAGCGCCTTGGCCTTGTGGCAGGCCGAATACGTCAAAGCACGCCTTGAACAGGCCCATCCCGGCCTCAAGGTATCCCTGGTGCCCATGGTCAGTCGCGGCGACAAGCTGCTGGACTCGCCACTGTCGAAAATCGGCGGCAAGGGCCTGTTCGTCAAGGAGCTGGAAACCGCGCTGCTGGACAACGAAGCCGACATCGCCGTGCATTCGATGAAAGATGTGCCCATGGACTTCCCTGAAGGCCTGGGCCTTTTTTGCATCTGCGAGCGCGAAGACCCGCGCGACGCCTTTGTTTCCAACACCTTCGCGTCCCTGGACGAATTGCCGCTGGGCAGTATCGTCGGCACCTCCAGCCTGCGTCGCCAGGCGCAGTTGCTGACGCGGCGTCCTGACCTGCAGATCCGCTTTTTGCGTGGCAACGTCAACACACGCCTGGCCAAGCTGGATGCCGGCGAATATGACGCGATCATCCTCGCCGCTGCCGGCCTGATCCGCCTGGGCTTTGAAGACCGCATCACATCGGCTATCAGCGTCGACGACAGCCTGCCGGCTGGCGGGCAGGGCGCAGTCGGTATCGAATGCCGCACCGCCGACAGCGAAATTCATGCACTGCTAAAACCTCTCGATCACGCGGACACCGAAGTGCGCGTCACCGCCGAGCGTGCCTTGAACAAACACCTCAACGGTGGCTGCCAAGTGCCCATCGCCTGCTATGCCGTACTCGAAGGTGAGAACCTGTGGCTGCGTGGCCTGGTCGGTGATCCGGACGGCGGTAACCTGCTGACCGCCGAGGTGCGTGGGCCGCAACGTGATGCCACGGCCTTGGGGATTCAGGTTGCCGAGGAACTGCTGGAAAAAGGCGCGGGTGCCATTTTGCAGAAAGTCTATGGCGAGGCCGGCCCGCAGTGACCGACTGGCGAGTGCTGCTGACGCGGCCTGCCGAGGAGTCGACGGCCCTGGCGGCGCTATTGGCCCAGCGCGGTATTCACAGCAGTTGCCTGCCTTTGCTGGAGACCGAAGCGTTGCCGGTGACCGCTGAACATCACGCGGTGTTTGGCGCGCTGCAGCGCTATTGCGCCGTCATCGTGGTGAGCAAGCCGGCCGCGCGCCTGGCGTTGCAGCAGTTGGGGAGCAGTGTGCCACCCATGCCCTGGTTCAGTGTCGGCGCGGCCACGGCCCAGATACTGGCCGATCATGGCCTCCAGGTTCACTGTCCCGCCACGGGCGATGACAGCGAGGCCTTGCTTGAACTGCCTGCCTTGCGCGAGGCTATTGCAGTGCCGGGCGCCCGGGTGTTGATTCTGCGTGGCGAGGGCGGGCGCGAGTTGCTGGCAGAGCGTTTACGCGAGCAAGGTGCTAGTGTCGACTACCTGGAATTGTATCGGCGTTTTCTTCCGGTGTATGAGAAGGGCGCGCTGATGCAACGCATCCAGTTGGAACGCTTGAACGGCCTGGTGGTCAGCAGTGGGCAGGGTTTTTTACACTTGCACGCGTTGGCCGGTCCCGATTGGCCAGAGGTGGCACAGCTGCCGTTGTTCGTGCCCAGCCCGCGTGTATATGAAATGGCGCGGGCCGCGGGTGCAGAAAAAGTTGTGGATTGTCGCGGCGCGAGTGCCGCGGCTTTGTTAGTGGCGTTAGGGAGCTATCCCGTTCCCACTCTCTGATACGCAAAGGACGGATACGTGAGCGAAACAGCCTTGCCTAAAGATGAAGCTCAGCCCGCGCTTGATGCGCCGGTCGAGACACCGGTCAGCGCGCCACGCCGTGGCAATGGCCTGGCCATCGTCGCCTTGCTGTTGGGCGCTGCGGGCGTAGCCGCCGGCGGTTGGGGGATCTGGCAGGTCCGTGCCCTGCAAGCCAGCAGCCAGCACCAGCTGGGCCAGGTGCAGACCCTGGATGACCAGTCCCAGAGCCTCAAGCAAGGCCAGCAACAGTTGGCCGCCCGCCTGGCGCAGTTGCCGGGTGCGGATGAGCTGGAAGAACGTCGCCGTCTGGTCACTCAGTTACAGGGTGATCAACAGCGCCTCAACCAGCGTCTGGAAACCGTGTTGGGTGCCAGCCGCAAAGATTGGCGCCTGGCCGAGGCCGAGCATCTGATCCGTCTGGCCAGCTTGCGTTTGTCCGCCTTGCAAGATATCAACAGCGCTCAGTCGCTGGTCCAGGGTGCCGACGAGATTCTTCGCGAGCAGAGCGACCCAGGGTCTTTCGCCGCACGCGAGCAACTGGCCAAGAGCCTGGCTGCGCTGCGCAGTACCGAGCAACCGGACCGTACCGGCCTGTACCTGCAACTGGCCGCCTTGCGTGACCAAGTGGTGCAGCTTGCGGCGATTGCCCCGGAGTATCAGCTCACCGAGCCCGCTTCCCAGGGGCGTCCCACCAGCGATACGCAGAACCAGTTGAGCCAATGGTGGGAGCAGATTTCCCGTTACTTCCGCATCGACTTCAACCCGGATGACAACATCCGCCCATTGTTGGCAGGCCAAGGTTTGAACCAAGTGCGGCTGGCCTTGAGCCTGGCGCTGGAGCAAGCCCAGTGGGCTGCGCTTAACGGCGAGGCGGCGGTATACAGCCGCTCGCTGGGAGAAGCGCGCAGCGTGTTGCAGGACAACTTCAACCAGGACAACCCGCAGAGCAAGGCGATGCTGGCGCGTATTGCCGAGCTCGAGCCCAAGGCCGTGTCGGTGGTCACGCCTGACCTGGCCGCGAGCCTGGCTGCTGTGCAGGCGTACCTTGAGCGTCGTCATCTGTCTGCCGACGAAGCCAAGGCCTCGGCTGGCAAACCGGCGACCCAGGAGTAGAGCTGATGAAGCGTTTCTATGTGATCCTGGTGCTCGCAATTGCGCTCGCCCTGGCCCTGGGCGTGGGCATTTCGAAGCACACCGGCTACGTGTTGATTACCTATCCTCACTTGCTGCATTACGAATCAAGCCTGTGGGCGACATTGGTGGCTCTGTTCGCCATTGGCCTGGCGATTTACCTGATTCGTGTGTTGTGGAGCCTGGTCACCACATCCGGTGGCGTGGTCAACCCTTGGTCACGACGCAACCGCAGCCGTCGTGTGCAGATTGCTATCGAGCAAGGCCAGATGGACCTCGCCGAGGGCCGCTGGGCCAGCGCCGAACGCCACCTGCACCGCGCCGCCGAAGCAGAGCGTCAACCTTTGCTGTATTACATCGGCGCGGCCCGTGCGGCGAATGAGCAGGGTCGTTATGAGGAATCCGACGGTTTGCTGGAGCGCGCGCTGGAGCGCCAGCCCCAGGCCGAACTGGCCATTGCACTGAGCCATGCGCAATTGCAGATGGATCGAGGCGATACGGAAGGCGCTCTGGTCACCCTTCAGGCGATGCATGAGCGTCATCCGCATAACGCGCAAGTGCTGCGACAGTTGCAACGCCTGCATCAGCAGCGTGGCGATTGGTCGTCGGTGATTCGCCTGCTGCCGGAACTGCGCAAGGACAAAGTCTTGCCCGCCAATGAGCTGGCCGAGCTGGAGCGACGCGCGTGGGGCGAGAACCTGAGCCTGGCGGCCCAGCGTGAAGAGCAAGGCGAGGCGGGGTTGCAGTCCTTGGAGCGCGCATGGGAGCAACTGACCGCTGCCCAGCGCCAACAGCCACAACTGGTATTGGCGTATGCCGACCAACTGCGTCGATTGGGCGCCGATGCCAAGGCCGAAGAAGTGCTGCGTGGTGCGCTCAAGCGCGGTTACGACAGTCACTTGATCCGGCTGTATGGCCTGCTGCGCGGCAGTGACCCTGCGCGTCAATTGAAGTTTGCCGAAGGCTGGCTCAAGGACCATCCAGGCGATGCCAGCCTGCTGTTGACGTTGGGCCGTCTGTGCCTGCAAAACAGTCTCTGGGGCAAGGCGCGCGATTATCTGGAAAGCAGCCTGCAAGTACAGCGCAATCCCGAAGCCTGCGCCGAACTGGCTCGCCTGCTGGCCCAGTTGGGCGACACCGAGCGCAGCAACCAGCTGTTTCAGGAGGGCTTGGGCTTGCTCGACAATCGTCTGCTGTCCTCGCCACTGCCGGTGCCTGCACGAGTTTGAAGTAGGAAAGGGTGAGTGGATTGGCTCGGACCGATCCTCTCCCCGATCCTTCAAGCCCTGCAAACACTCGGTTTAACTGGCCTTGTTGCTAATTCCTACTTGTTGTAACTGAATTTCCTCGGGCTCGTGGCGGGATGTCCTTATGTTTTCGAGGAAATGTCTGCTCTAGGGCGTATTGAAAGGGGTCGGGCCTTTCCTCTACCGTAGCGACCTATCTCTTGCAGTGCGGATAAACAATGTCTTTGGCCCCTTTACGCTCTTTGTTTTTCCTGGCGTTCATGGCGGGTGCGCTGACGTTGGGCGCGTCTTTCTACCTTCAATACGGCGCGCTGCTACGACCGTGTTTTCTATGCCAGGTACAGCGCCTGTTCCTCGCGTCTTTTGCATTGATCAACCTGATTGCCGTGCTTCACAAGCCTGGGCGTTCCGGCCTTTGCCTTTACGGGCTGGCGAGTATGGGCTGTGCGTTGCTGGGCGCCATCACCGCAGGCCGGCAAGTGCTGTTGCAGAACAGGCCGGCAAGTCAGGTGGGGGATTGCTGGCCCAGTCTGCAGCACATGCTTGAAAACCTGTCTGTCTGGCAGGCAATGCGCTCGGTGTTCAATGGCACGGTCGATTGTGTCGAAATCAACTGGACGCTATTTGACCTGAGCCTGCCTGAGTGGAGCCTGTTGTTCTTCGTGGCGATGCTGATCCTGGGGCTCATGCAGGTGTCACGGTTGTTGTTCGGCAGGCATTTTCGCCTCGCAACGCCTTGAATACGGGACCCAGGTTGTAGGAGCGGATTAAACACTTGTATGAACATTCTCTCCTGCGTACCTTGAAGCCATAGTCATGCGGGCATAATCTGGCCCGCACGCGTTATCCAAACCGCTTGTCAGACGCGGCCTTGTCCGTCTGCTGCTTCATCCTTGAAGTGTTGCGCAGGTACAGAGCTGCGGCGCCCCAATAGGGAAGAGAGATCATCATGTTGGAACGTTGTCAGAATGCTCAGGAACGCTGGGGTGGTGTGCACAAGCTGATAGACAGCTGGTTGCAGGCACGTCACGAACTGGTTGGAGCCTTTGATGCTCTCGGCGCCAAGCCCGAAGCGTTGGGTGAGAATCGCGAAACATTGCAAGATTTTTGCGGTGTGCTGGTGGACTACGTGTCTGCCGGCCATTTCGGCGTCTACGAGCAACTGACCAAGGAGGCCGAAGCCTTCGATGATCAGCGTGGACTGGAGTTGGCCGAGACGATTTATCCGCGCATCGATGTGATTACTGAAAAGCTGCTGGCGTTCACCGACCTGTGTGATGCCGGGAAATGTGTTGCGGAAAAATTCAAAGAATTGGGCGCGCTGTTGCATGAGCGTTTCGAGCTGGAAGATTGCTTGATCGAAGTGCTGCACAACGCTCACAAAGAAGAACCCGCCACCCAGGCTTGAACCTGATGGCGAGATAAAAAACGGTGCGAATGTCGCACCTTTTTTTTATGGGTCAGTGGCGAGTGCCGAGCAGTTCGATCTCGAATACCAGCGGCGTATAGGGTGGGATCAACTCACCTGCGCCGTCTGCGCCATAGGCCTGTGCCGAAGGAATCACCAGGCGCCATTTCGCACCCACCGGCATCTGTTGCAATGCACTGCTCCAGCCGCTGATCACACTGTCCAGGCGAAACCATTGCGGTTGCGTACTTTTGTCGAAGACAGTCCCGTCAGGTAGTCGGCCCACGTATTTCACCTGTACTTCATCGCTGGCCGACGGCTTGTTGCCCGTGCCCTTTGCCAGCTCGGTGAGCAGGATGCCGTCGGCTAGTTGACGAACGCCGGCGGCGGCTTTTTCCCGAGTGAGAAATTGCTGCTCGGCAGCGAGTGCTTTTTCGCTTTGCGGCAGTTGGGCGTCGGCGGCATTCTGCGCTTCATGTTGGGCGAGGATCTGTTCAATGCGCGCGTTATCCAGCGCCAGTGGTTTGCCTTGGTAGGCTTGTTTGAGTCCATCGAGCAGGGCCTGTATCTGCAGGTCGGGGACTTCCTGGCGCAACCGTTCGCCAAGGCTTGCGCCCAGGCTATAGGCAAGGTCGTGCGGGGCTACGGCGGTGGTGTTTGACGAGGGCTGCTCGCTTGCATCGGCCACGCAGATCGCCAAGCCGAACACTAGAAAAAGGTAACGCGACATGGGCATTCTCCCGGCGAAAGTGCGACGGATTATGCCAGTGCGAGTGCGTAAAAAGTGGCGCGGTTTTCCGTTATATCGATAAGAATTTTCGCACGGTGCAACGCAAGGCAAAGGATACTGTCAACATGCCCTAGCGGCGGTAAGAGCAGAGGGCTAGTATGAGCCGCACCCACGTCAGCCAGGAGGTAAACCATGTCGGCCAAACAGAAGCCTGTAAATACCCCGTTGCACTTGCTCCAACAACTTTCGGGCAGCCTGCTCGAACATCTGGAAAGCGCGTGCTCCCAAGCCTTGGCTGATGCAGAAAAACTGCTCGCCAAACTGGAAAAGCAACGCGGTAAAGCGCAAGAAAAACTGCACAAGTCCCGTACCAAACTGCAAGACGCTGCCACTGCCGGCAAGTCCAAGGCCCAAGCCAAAGCCAAAGGCGCGGTCAAAGAACTTGAAGAGCTGCTGGATGCTCTCAAGGATCGCCAAGCCGAAACCCGCAGCTACATTTCCCAACTCAAAAAAGACGCTCAAGAAAGCCTGAAACTGGCTCAGGGCGTTGGCCGTGTGAAGGAAGCCGTAGCTAAAGCACTGGGTGCTCGTACGCCTGCAAAAGTAGCCGCTAAGCCAGTCGCTAAAACCGCTGCTTCCAAACCAACCGCCAAACCAGCTGCTAAAGCCACTGCTGCCAAAGCAGCGGCGAAGCCAGTTGCTAAAACTGCTGCTGCCAAACCAGCCGCTAAGCCAGCTGCTAAAACCGCAGCTGCCAAACCAGCTGCCAAGCCAGTCGCTAAAACTGCTGCTGCCAAACCAGCCGCTAAGCCAGCTGCTAAAACTGCTGCTGCCAAACCAGCCGCGAAGCCAGCCGCTAAAACTGCTGCTGCCAAACCAGCCGCGAAGCCAGCTACTAAAACTGCTGCTGCCAAACCAGCTGCCAAGCCAGCCGCTAAAACTGCTGCCGCCAAACCAGCTGCCAAGCCAGCCGCTAAACCTGCTGCTGCCAAGCCAGCCGCGAAGCCAGCCGCTAAACCTGCTGCTGCCAAACCAGCTGCCAAGCCAGTCGCTAAACCTGCTGCCGCAAAACCGGCCGCGAAGCCAGCTGCCAAGCCAGCGCCCGCAAAGCCAGCCACTCCAGCAGCCCCCACTGCCACCCCGGCAGCAGCCACCGCTCCAACAGCATCGGCCAGCAGCACCCCTGCACCGGTAGCGCCAAGCACCACCCCAACCAGCGCTTCCTAAGTGTTGGTGGCCATGACGCGCAATTGCAGCAGCGCGTCGTGGTCAAGGTTGGCGGCTTCGGTCGCCAGGCCTTCAAGCCATTCTTGCTGACCCAGCACCTCATTGATCGGCCATGCCTGCACCAGCGCTTCCAAGCGCGCCAGCAGCGTTCTTTCGGCCTCCAGCTCCAGTGTCTTGACCTGCTCGCGTAGCGATGCCAATTGCGCATCCTGCTGAGCCAAGGCGCGCCATTGCACGCGCATTTGTCGCAACGGTTCGACAACCTGCACCCGCCACGGATGAGCAATCTGTTGCAGTGCCTGAATGCGTTCGGGCTTGTACGCCACACCTCGTTGCTCCAGCCAAGCACCACACAACAACAGGCACACGTCTGCCCCTTGCTCCTGCAAGCGCAGGCACGCGGCCTCCACGCCCGGGCGGGCATAGGTCGAAAGGGCAAAGCTCCACAGGTCAGCGCACATATTCACACCCAAGCCAGCGGCCAACGAAGCTGGTAGACTCCGCCGCCATTATGATCCGACTTCAAAGCCTAACATTACAGCGTGGCCCGCAACGTCTTCTTGAAGACGCCGAGCTGACCCTGCACGCCGGTCACAAAGCCGGCCTGATCGGTGCCAACGGCGCCGGAAAATCCACGTTGTTCGCCCTGTTGCTGGGTGAGCTGACCCCGGATTCCGGGGACTGCCTGCTGCCGGCCGACTGGCGCATCGCCCATATGCGCCAGGAGATCGACACCCTGGACCGCATCGCCATCGACTACGTGCTCGATGGCGACCTGCGCCTGCGTCAGGTGCAACACGACCTTGCCGAAGCCGAAAAAGCCCAGGACGGTGCCGCCCAGGCGCGCCTGCACTCGGAGCTGGACAGCGCCGACGGCTACACCGCCGACGCCCGCGCTCGCAAGATGCTCGCTGGCCTTGGGTTTACCAACGAACAGATGGACCGTCCGGTCGCCGATTTCTCCGGCGGCTGGCGCATGCGCCTGAACCTGGCCCAAGCGCTGATGTGTCCGTCGGACCTGTTGCTGCTCGACGAGCCGACCAACCACTTGGACCTCGATGCGATCCTGTGGCTGGAAGACTTCCTCAAAAGTTACCAGGGCACCTTGCTGTTGATCTCCCACGACCGGGATTTCCTCGACGCCGTGGTCGATAACATCGCCCATGTCGAACAGAAGAAAATCACCCTTTACCGTGGCGGCTATACCGCGTTCGAACGCGCCCGCGCCGAGCGCCTGGCCCAGCAGCAACAGGCCTACGAAAAACAACAGGCGCAACGTGCGCACATGGAAAGCTACATCGCCAGGTTCAAGGCCCAGGCCACCAAGGCCCGCCAGGCGCAGAGCCGGATCAAGGCCCTGGAACGCATGGAAGAGCTGTCGGCGGCTCATGTCGATTCGCCGTTCGACTTTGTCTTCCGTGAGTCGGTGAAGATCTCCAGCCCGCTGTTGGACCTCTCGGATGCTCGCCTGGGCTACGGCGACAAAACCATCCTGGAGAAGGTCAAGCTACAGCTCACGCCGGGCGCCCGCATCGGTTTGCTCGGCCCGAACGGCGCCGGCAAGTCGACACTGATCAAGAACCTCTCGGGTGAGCTTGAGCCGCTGGCCGGCCGCCTCACCCGGGGCGAGAACACGGTGGTGGGTTACTTCGCCCAGCACCAACTGGACTCGCTGGACGCCAAGGCCAGCCCGCTGTTGCACCTGCAACGCCTGGCGCCGACCGAGCGCGAGCAGACCCTGCGCGACTTCCTCGGCGGTTTCGACTTCCGTGGCGCGCGCATCGACGAGCCCGTGCTGAACTTCTCCGGTGGCGAAAAAGCCCGCCTGGCCCTGGCCCTGATCGCGTGGGACCGTCCCAACCTGCTGTTGCTCGACGAACCGACCAACCACCTGGACCTGGAAATGCGCCTGGCGCTGACCATGGCCCTGCAGGAATTCAGCGGAGCGGTATTGGTGGTGTCTCACGACCGTCATCTGCTCAAGAGCACAACCGACAACTTCCTGCTGGTGGCCGACGGCAAGGTCGAAGAGTTCGACGGCGACCTGGACGACTACGCGCGCTGGCTGACCGAATACCGCCTGCGCAACGCGCCGGCCAGCAACACGCCGGTCAACCCGGACAAAACCGACAAGAAAGCCCAGCGCCAGGCCGCCGCCGCGCTGCGCCAGCAGTTGGCACCGCACAAGCGCGAAGCCGACAAGCTGGAAGCCGAACTGGGCAAGGTGCATGAGCGCCTGGCCAAGATCGAAGCCAGCCTGGGCGACAGCGCTGTGTACGAGGCGGCGCGCAAGGACGAGCTGCGTGACTTGCTGGCCGAACAGGCCAAGCTCAAGGTGCGCGAGGGGCAATTGGAGGAAACCTGGATGGAGGCCCTCGAGTTGCTCGAAACCCTGCAAGCGCAGCTGGAGGCGCTGTCCTGATGGAGGCGTTGCAATTACCGGTACCGGTGCAATGGATCGAGCCCATCTGGATCGGCGTGCAAATCCTGCTGATCCTGCTGGCCGGCTACCTGGCCCAGCGCTTTGTCGCCAAGGGCCTTACGCGCCTGGGTGAGCGCTACCCGTTCCCGCCGCAATTGCTGATGCCCCTGCGCGGCGGCTTGCGCTGGCTGATCATGGGCAGTGCGTTGATCTTTGTGTTGGGCCGCCTGGGTGTGTCTGCCACGGTGTTGTGGACGGCCCTGTCGGGGTTTGTCGCGGTGGCGGCCGTGGCGTTCTTCGCCATGTGGTCGGTGCTGTCCAACCTGCTGTGCGCGATCCTGATCTTTACCGTCGGGCCGTTTCGCCTGGGTGATATCGTCGAGTTGGTGGACACCGTCGACAAGCCGGGCGTGAAGGGCCGGGTCGTGGCGATCAACTTGCTCTACACCACGCTGATCGAAGTCGAGGAAGCCGGGACCAACAGCGCGATGGTGCAGGTGCCCAATAGCCTGTTCTTCCAGCGCTCGGTACGCCGTTGGCCCGGCTCTGGCACCAACATCCTGTAGGCGCGAGCTTGCTCGCGAAGACCGTCAACGATAACGCAGCGCTAGCAGTCAGCCTGCATCGCCTGTGCATTTTTCGCGAGCAAGCTCGCTCCTACAGAAATCTATAGCCAGCCTTTGGTCGCTGGAGTTAGCTTAAGGCACAACCGCTAACTCCCTTACGAGGTGTGCAATGGCTCTCGATACATGGCTGGCCTTTTTCCTGGCCAGTTGGATCATCTCCCTTTCCCCTGGCGCCGGTGCCATCGCCTCGATGTCCAGCGGCCTGCAGTACGGTTTTGTACGTGGCTACTGGAACGCCATCGGCTTGCAGTTGGGCCTGGCGATGCAGATTGCCGTTGTGGCCGGCGGTTTGGGGGCCATTCTGGCGGCCTCGTCTACCGCGTTCTATGCGATCAAATGGTTCGGCGTGGCCTACCTCGTGTACCTGGCCATCAAGCAATGGCGCGCCTTGCCCATGGACATGACCGATGACGCCGCCGTGCGCCCCATCGGCAAGCCGATGGCGATGATGTTCCGCGGCTTTCTGGTCAACGCCAGCAACCCCAAGGCGCTGGTATTCATGCTGGCGGTGCTGCCGCAGTTCGTGAACCCGCAGGCGCCGTTGTTGGTCCAGTACCTGATCCTCGGTGCGACCATGATCAGCGTCGATATGATCGTGATGGCGGGTTATACGGGGTTGGCCTCGAAAGTCTTGCGCCTATTGCGTACACCCAAACAACAGAAGCGCGTAAACCGCACCTTTGCTGGGTTGTTTGTCGGCGCTGCCGGTTTCCTCGCCAGCCTGCATCGCGCCACGGCCTGACCAAGCGACTGGACCAAGAATGTGGGAGCGGGCTTGCCCGCGAATGCGGAGTGTCAGTTGATACATTCATCACTGAACCACCGCATTCGCGAGCAAGCCCGCTCCCACATTGGTTTTATGGCGATATGAAATAACACCTTGAGTCGAATCCATTAAAGCTCAACAATAGTGTTACTTCGTATTTCCACTTGAGATTCATTCATGACCGCCCCTTTCCGCTTTCTCGCCTGGCTGCTGTTGCCGGCGTTGCTGTCGTGCAGCTTCAATCTGTTGGCCGCGACCGCCGAGGGCGCGCCGCAAGCCCTGCATTTGCTGGACTACATTGGCGCCGACTACCCACCGACGGTGGAGGCGGGCAAGGTGGTGGATGACTCGGAATACCGCGAACAAGTGGAGTTTCTCGGGGTATTGCAGGGCCTGGTGGCGGATTTGCCAGACAAGCCCGAGCGTGCCGAGCTGATAAAGGGCGTCGATGAACTGCTGGCCGCGGTCACTGCCCATCAGGACGGTGCAAGCGTTGCCCGCCAGGCCCGTCAATTGGGCGCCAAGCTGGCCGTGGCGTATGAAGTCAGCCAGGCCCCGGCCATCACGCCGGACCCGACGCGCGGCGCGCCGCTCTATGCCCAGCATTGTTCCGTGTGCCACGGCACAGCAGGTGCCGGCGATGGCCCCGCAGGCATGGGCATGACCCCACCACCCGCTAACCTGCGCGATGCCACGCGCCTGGATCGCCTGAGCCTCTACGCGATCTACAACACCCTTGGCCTGGGTGTCGAAGGCACTGACATGCCGTCGTTCGCTGACCAACTGGACGACCGCCAGCGCTGGGACCTGGCCACCTACATCGCCGGCTTCACGGCCGACCCGGCCGCCGCCAAAGGCGAGCAGACGTTCAACCTGGCCGACCTGGCCCGCCAGACCCCCAATGAAGTGCTCGCCGCTGATGGCCCTGGCGCTGCGGCGACATTCCGCGCCCAGCGTGCGCAGCCGCCGCAGGTTCAGCGTGGCCCCGCGCAGTTGCTTGACTACACCGCCGGCACCCTAGACAAGAGCCTCGCGGCCTTCCGCAACGGCGACCACGAGCAGGCTTACGATCTGTCCGTCGCGGCTTACCTGGAAGGCTTCGAGCTGGTGGAAAGCTCCCTGGATAACGTCGATGCCAATGTGCGCAAAGACACCGAGAAGGCGCTGATGGCCTATCGGCAATCGTTGCAGGACGGTTTGCCTATCGAGCAGGTGCAGCAGCGCCTGGATGTGGCCAAGGGCAAACTCACTGAATCCGCTGGCTTGCTCGGCGGCGATGGCCTGAGCTGGTCGTTGAGCTATATCTCCGGCCTGCTGATCCTGCTGCGTGAAGGCCTGGAAGCGATTCTGGTGCTGGCAGCGATCCTCGCCTTCCTGCGTAACACCGGCCAGCAATCGGCGGTGCGCAGTGTCAACCTCGGCTGGGGCCTGGCGCTGTTGGCAGGCTTGGCCACCTGGGCCTTGGCGGCCTATGTCATCGACGTCAGCGGTGCCCAGCGAGAATTGCTCGAAGGCTGCACGGCGCTGTTCGCCAGTGTGATGGTGCTGTGGCTCGGCGTGTGGATGCACGACCGGCGGCACGCGGCGGCCTGGCAGGACTACATCAAGAGCAGCCTGGTGGGCGGCGGTGGGCGTTTCGGTTTTGCCGTGCTGGCGTTCTTCTCGGTGTACCGTGAACTGTTCGAAGTGATCCTTTTCTACGAAACCCTGTGGCTGCAGGCCGGCCCTGCCGGGCACAACGCGGTGCTGGCCGGTGGTGCCACGGCGCTGGTGCTGCTGGTGGGCCTGGCCTGGGTGATCCTGCGCGGTTCGGCGAAGCTGCCGCTGGCGCTGTTCTTCGGCATCAACGCCGCGTTGCTGTGTGCGCTGTCGGTGGTGTTCGCCGGGCACGGTGTGAAAGCCTTGCAGGAAGCAGGCATCTTCGGCACGCGGCCGGTGGCGTTCTTTGACTTCGATTGGCTGGGCATTCACGCCGATGCGTATTCGCTGGGCGCGCAGGCTGTGGCGATCCTGGCGATTGTGGTGCTGTATGGCCGTAGTCGACTGAGCGAAAAGCGCCGGGTGGCGGCGTAGCATGCGGGTGTGGATCGACGCCGACGCCTGCCCTCGGGCGGCCAAGGACCAGGTGGTGAAGTTCGCCCTCAAGCGCCAGTTTGAGGTGGTGCTGGTGGCAGGGCAAAGCCAGATCAAACCGAGCTTTGCCTGTGTGAAGTTGATTGTGGTGCCCAGCGGGCCGGATGCCGCCGATGATTACCTGGTGGAGCATGCCGTGCCCGGCGAACTGGTGATTTGCAGCGACGTGCCCTTGGCCGACCGCCTGGTAAAGAAGGGGGTCACGGCCCTTGACCCGCGTGGCAAGGAATTCAGCCCGGCGAACATGAGCGAGCGGTTGGCGGTGCGTAACCTGTTTACCGACCTGCGCGAGCAAGGCCAGATGGGCGGCGGCCCACCGCCCCACGGCGAAAAGGACAAGCAGGCGTTTGCCAATGCACTGGACCGTATCCTCACCCGCTTGATGAAGCCTCTGTAGGAGCGAGCTTGCTCGCGAAAAACGTCAACGATAACGCGGGCACTCTGGATGAACGCGGCGCTCTCAGGTTCTTCGCGAGCAAGCTCGCTCCTACAGAAAGAGGGCGTCAGTCGTTCTCGTGGGTCAATTCCAATACCCGATCCACCAGCTTGTTGATGCCTGACGCCACCTCGCTGATGTTCTTGCCCAGCATATAGGCCGGCGTACTTACCAGCTTGCGCGCCGGGTCCTCGACGATGTCCTCCACCGTGCATTCGACGTGGGTGGCGCCCATCTTGTCCAGGGCTGCGGCAGTGTCGGCGTCGTTACCGATGGTGCAAGTCACGCCAGGGCCGTAGATCTTGGCGGCCAGGGCCGGCGAGATGCAGATCAACCCCACCGGCTTGCCCGCTTCGGCAAAGGCTTCAGCCAGCGCCAGCACCTGCGGGTTGATGCTGCAGCCGGCGCCTTCCACGGCAAAGTTCGACAGGTTCTTGGCCGCGCCAAAACCGCCCGGCACGATCAGCGCATCAAAGTCTGCGGCGTTGGCTTGGCCAATATCCTTCACGGCGCCACGGGCGATGCGCGCAGATTCCACCAGCACATTGCGCGACTCGGGCATTTCTTCGCCCGTGAGGTGGTTGATCACGTGCAACTGCGCAACGTCGGGTGCAAAGCATTCCACTTGAGCGCCGCGCTGGTCCAGGCGCAGCAGGGTGATCACGCTCTCATGGATCTCTGCGCCGTCGTACACGCCACAGCCGGAAAGGATCACTGCAATCTTTTTGCTCATGGGCATTTCTCCTGATTCATGGCGTTAAATGTCTACTAATTTGTAACCTGTTGCCAATGGGATCTCACGTCGCTGCACCTAATCTTGATGTAACAAAAATAGACCGGACTAGCCCATGGACTTTGTGCCTTACGCAGTACCGTTTTTTATTGCCCTGATCGTGGTGGAGTTGTTGGCCGACCGTTGGCGCGGCGTGCGTAACTACCGGGTGGCGGATGCCATCAACAGCCTCAGCACCGGTGTGCTGTCCACCACCACCGGCTTGCTCACCAAGGGCGTGGGCCTGCTGACCTACGCGTTCGCCCTCAAGCACTTGGCGCTTTTTGACTTGCCGGCCCAGAGTGCCTGGACCTGGGTATTCGCCTTCGTGTTCTATGACTTCTGCTACTACTGGCTGCACCGTATGGGCCATGAGCGCAACATCCTGTGGGCCGCGCATTCGGTGCATCACCAGAGCGAGGACTACAACCTCAGCACTGCCTTGCGCCAGACCAGCACCGGTTTCCTGCTGAGCTGGATCTTCTACCTGCCGCTGGCGGTGGCCGGCGTGCCGCTGGTGGTGTTTATCAGCGTGGCGTCGCTCAACCTGCTGTATCAATTCTGGGTCCATACACGCCATGTTCCCAAGCTCGGCTGGGTCGAATGGTTTTTCGTCACGCCGTCCAATCATCGGGCCCACCATGCACAGAACGCTCTCTACATGGATCGCAACTACGGCGGGGTGTTCATTATTTGGGACCGGCTGTTCGGCACCTTCCAGGAGGAAGACGACAACGAACCGGTGATTTTCGGCGTGACCACACCCCTGGCCAGCTGGAACCCGCTGTGGGCTAACCTGCAGTTTTATGCGCAGCTCTGGAGTGACGCCCGGCGCACTGAGCGTTGGTGGGACAAGCTGCGCATCTGGTTCATGCGCACCGGTTGGCGGCCGGCGGACGTCAAGGCCCAGTACCCGATGGCCAAGCCGGACCTGAGCCAGTTCCGCAAATTCGAGGTGCCGCTGGACGTGCGCCAACAGGTCTACATCGCCTTGCAGTTTGCGGCTTATGTGGGGTTTGGCAGCTATCTGATGAATTTCGGTGAGGGCTTGCCCACCTCGGCGCTGGTCCTCGGCTGGGGCACGATGGCGCTGGGGCTGTTTACTCTGGGGGTGGCGCTGGAGAATCGGCCATGGGCACTGAAGGCCGAGCTGGCGCGCCTGGCGCTGAATGTGCCCTTGGTATGGCTGGCGCCGCTGGTGGGGTTGTGGCCCGCCAGCAACCTGGGCTGGCTGGGCCTGGCGAGCTACAGCCTGCTCAGTATCATCGGCCTCTACTGTTGCAGAAGCCGGCTTACTCGGTTGGCGTCTTAGGCGTTTCGACCGGGGCTGGCTCGTTGGCCAGCCGAGCCTTGGCCTCGACACAGGCTTGGCGGGCGATGCGGGCATTCTTGAAGCGACGGCGCAGCCACAGGCCAAAGCCCAGCACCAGCAAGGCGCCCAGCACCCACAGCTCGTATTTCTTGACGCTGCCGAGCATGCCTTCCAGCACCGCGCCGAAGTGATAGGCCGCCGCCCCCAGTGCCGCGGCCCAGATCGCCGCGCCAATACCGTTGAGGACCAGGTAGCGCAACGGTGGATAGCCAGACAAGCCAATCGCCACGGGCATCACCGTGCGCAAGCCGTAGACGAAGCGGAAACTCAATACCCAGATATCCGGATGCTTGCGGATATGTTCCAGTGCCTTGTCGCCCATCAATTGCCAGCGCGGCTTGCGCGCCAGCAACTTGCGGCCGTGCTTGCGCCCCATGTAGTACCAGAGCTGGTCGCCGGCGTAGCTGCCAAAAAAGGCAACGACCACCACCAGGTTGATATCCATGTAGCCACGGAACGCCAGGAAGCCTGCGAGTACAAGGATGGTCTCGCCTTCGAAGAACGTGCCGAGAAAAAGGGCAAAGTAGCCGAAGTCATGCAGAAATTGTTGAAGCATGGTCTAGGGTGCTGGCGAAATGAACGCGCAGCCTACGCCTTCACGAAGATTCATGAAAGTATCGAGATGTGTCACGAAGTGAACAATTCCTACGCAAATGACGAATGGGACTACAGGTCGCGTCGATAAGCACAACTGTCATTCATTCGTCATAATGGCCGCTTATAACTGCAACGCTCGCCCGTAAACACGGGCTCAGGAGTCTGTCGTGAGCTTTACCCCTGCCAATCGCCTGTTCCCCGCCACCCGTCTGCGTCGCAATCGTCGTGATGATTTTTCTCGTCGCCTGGTACGTGAAAATGTACTGACCACGAATGATCTGATCCTGCCGGTTTTCGTGCTTGACGGTGAAAATCGTCGGGAAGCGGTGGCGTCGATGCCGGGTGTGGAGCGTCTGACCATTGATTTGTTGCTTGAAGAAGCGGCGAATTGGGTCGAGTTGGGCATTCCGGCGCTGGCGCTGTTTCCGGTGACTCCGGCGGAACTCAAGTCCCTGGACGCCGCTGAAGCCTGGAACCCCGAAGGGATTGCCCAGCGTGCCACCCGTGCCCTGCGCGAGCGCTTCCCGGAACTGGGGGTGATCACCGACGTGGCGCTGGACCCGTTCACCACTCACGGCCAGGATGGCATTCTTGACGAAGACGGTTATGTTCAGAACGACATCACCGTCGATGCACTGGTCAAGCAGGCGTTGTCCCACGCCGCGGCAGGCGCCCAGGTGGTTGCACCGTCTGACATGATGGACGGACGCATCCAGGCGATCCGCGAAGCCCTTGAGCTGGCTGGCCACGTCAATGTACGGATCATGGCCTACTCGGCCAAATACGCCAGCGCCTACTACGGCCCATTCCGCGATGCGGTAGGCTCGGCGCTGAACCTGGGCAAGGCCAACAAGGCCTCGTACCAGATGGACCCGGCCAACAGCCAAGAGGCCCTGCACGAAGTGGCAGCCGACCTGGCCGAAGGCGCCGATATGGTGATGGTCAAGCCGGGGATGCCCTACCTGGACATTCTTTACCGGGTCAAAGAGGAATTCAAAGTGCCGACCTTTGTCTATCAGGTCAGCGGTGAATACGCCATGCACATGGCGGCAATCCAGAATGGTTGGTTGAGTGAAGGGGTGATCCTCGAATCCCTGACTGCCTTTAAACGTGCCGGCGCTGATGGCATTCTGACCTACTTCGCCGCCCGCGCCGCCCAATTGCTTAGAGAGCAACAATAGCCCTCACAGGAACACTCGATGAATACCGAAGGACTCTCAGAAGTTGCCGTAAAAGACGCTCACCCGGTGGTTGAACAAGTCGCCCAGACCCCGCCGGAGCTGGAGCCCGCACCGCCTGCGGTGGTGGCTGAAGCTCCCGCGCCGGCGCCGGTGCCCGTGGTCACCAACCTGGATGACAGCAGCCTGTACATCCACCGCGAGTTGTCACAACTGCAATTCAACATCCGTGTGCTCGAGCAGGCGCTGGATGAGTCCTACCCCTTGCTGGAGCGGCTGAAATTCCTGCTGATCTTCTCCAGCAACCTGGACGAGTTCTTCGAGATCCGTGTTGCCGGCCTCAAGAAGCAGATCACCTTCGCCCGTGAACAAGCCGGTGCCGACGGCCTGCAACCGCACCAGGCCCTGGCGCGCATCAGTGAACTGGTGCACGGCCATGTGGACCGCCAGTACGCGATCCTCAACGATATCCTGCTGCCGGAACTGGAAAAGCATCAGGTCCGCTTCATTCGTCGTCGTCACTGGACCGCCAAGATCAAGACCTGGGTGCGCCGTTACTTCCGGGACGAGATTTCGCCGATCATCACGCCTATCGGCCTCGACCCGACGCACCCGTTCCCCTTGCTGGTGAACAAGAGCCTCAACTTCATCGTCGAGCTTGAAGGTATCGACGCCTTTGGCCGCGACTCGGGCCTGGCGATCATCCCGGCACCGCGTCTGTTGCCACGCATCATCAAGGTACCGGAAGAGGTGGGTGGCGCTGGCGACAACTATGTATTCCTGTCGTCGATGATCCACGCGCACGCCGATGACCTGTTCCAGGGCATGAAGGTCAAGGGCTGCTATCAGTTCCGCCTGACCCGTAACGCCGACCTGGCGCTGGACTCCGAAGACGTCGAAGACTTGGCCCGTGCCCTGCGTGGCGAGCTGTTCTCACGGCGCTACGGCGACGCGGTGCGCCTGGAAGTGGCGGACACCTGCCCCAAACACCTGTCGGACTACCTGCTCAAGCAGTTCAACCTGGCAGAGTCGGAGCTGTACCAGGTCAACGGCCCCGTGAACCTGACGCGCCTGTTCAGCATCACCGGCTTGGACAGCCACCCGGAGCTGCAATACAAGCCGTTCACCCCGCAGATCCCGAAACTTTTGCAAAACAGCGAGAACATCTTCAGCGTGGTGAGCAAGCAGGACATCCTGCTGCTGCACCCCTTCGAGTCGTTCACCCCGGTGGTCGACCTGTTGCGCCAGGCCGCCAAAGACCCGCATGTGCTGGCCGTGCGCCAGACCCTGTACCGCAGCGGCGCCAACTCGGAAATCGTCGATGCGCTGGTGGATGCGGCGCGTAACGGCAAGGAAGTCACCGCGGTGATCGAGCTGCGTGCACGTTTCGACGAAGAGTCCAACCTGCAACTGGCCAGCCGCTTGCAAGCGGCCGGTGCGGTGGTGATCTACGGCGTGGTCGGCTTCAAGACCCACGCCAAGATGATGCTGATCCTGCGCCGTGAAGCCGGTGAGATCGTGCGCTACGCCCACTTGGGTACCGGCAACTATCACGCCGGCAACGCCAAGCTCTACACCGACTACAGTTTGCTGACGTCCGACGACGCGCTGTGCGAAGACGTCGGCAAATTGTTCAGCCAGTTGATCGGCATGGGCAAGACCTTGCGCATGAAGAAACTGCTGCACGCGCCGTTCACGCTCAAGAAGGGCATGCTCGACATGATTGCCCGTGAGACCCAGTTCGCCCTTGATGGCAAACCTGCGCACATCATCGCCAAGTTCAACTCGCTGACCGACCCGAAGATCATCCGCGCGTTGTACAAGGCCAGTCAGTCCGGTGTGCGCATCGACCTGGTGGTGCGTGGCATGTGCTGCCTGCGTCCCGGCATTGTGGGCGTGTCGCATAACATCCACGTGCGCTCGATCATTGGCCGCTTCCTGGAGCACACCCGCGTGTTCTACTTCCTCAATGGTGGCGAAGAGCAGATGTTCCTCTCCAGCGCCGACTGGATGGAGCGCAACCTCGACAAGCGCGTGGAGACCTGCTTCCCGGTGGAAGGCAAGAAGTTGATCATGCGGGTCAAGAAGGAGCTGGAAAGCTACCTGACCGACAACACCCACAGCTGGAGCTTGCAGTCGGATGGGCGCTACGTGCGTAATACCCCGACCGGCAACCAGAACCCGCGCAGCGCGCAGGCGACGTTGTTGGAGAAGTTGGGTAGCCCGATTCTTGCGGTGAACTAAAACCCAACGCAGTTCAAAAGGTGGGAGCGGGCTTGCCCGCGATAGCGGTAGGTCAGTCAAAGATGCATTGGCTGACACTCCGTCATCGCGGGCAAGCCCGCTCCCACATGTGTTTTGCAGAATGCTTTTAGATTTGCTTAGCGCAGGTTCAGGCTGAACCCTACCCGCGTCAGCCATTCCGCTTCCTGGGCGAAGTCCGCCTGGGTCAGCTGGTTTTCATCCAGCCAGCCTTTGGGGAACATCACTTCCAGGCTGTCGCCATCGGCGCGCAGTTTGACCTGAGGCATTTCCTGGGTGCCACGGATGTGGTGGAACAGGATTGCAAAGCGCAGCAGCGCACACAGGCGGATCAGCTTGATGCCGTCTTTACCGAACTCGGCAAACTTGTCCTTGGGAATATTGCGACGATGACCGCGCACCAACAGCGCGAGCATTTGCTGGTCTTCCCGTGAGAAACCGGCCAGGTCCGAGTGTTCGATCAGGTAGGCGCCGTGCTTGTGGTAATGGTAGTGGGCGATGTCCAGGCCCACTTCGTGCACCTTGGCTGCCCAGCCCAATAGCTCGCGCCAGACGCCGTCTTCCAGGTCCCAGTCCTCGGCCACCTGGTCAAAGGCGTGCAAGGCTTTGCGCTCCACACGGGCGGCTTGTTCCAGGTCGACGTGGTAACGCTCCATCAGCGAGCTGAGGGTGCGCTCGCGCACGTCTTCATGGTGATGACGGCCCAGCAGATCGTAGAGCACACCTTCGCGCAGGGCGCCGTCACAGTGGTCCATGCGTTGCAGTTCGAGAGCGTCGAAGATCGCTTCGAGAATCGCCAGGCCCGCAGGGAAAATGGCGCGACGGTCGGGCTTGATGCCGTCGAAGTCGATTTTCTCTGCATCCCCCAGCTTGAACAGCTTGCGCTTGAGCCACGCCAGGCCTTCGGCGTTCACCTCGCCGGTGCCATGGCCGCCGGCTTTCAAGGCCAGGCCAATGGCACGGATGGTGCCGGACGAGCCGATGGCTTCATCCCAGGTCAGGCGGTGCAGGGCATGTTCGATGCTCATGATTTCCAGGCGCGCTGCGGTGTAAGCCTGGGCGTAGCGCGCCGGGGTGATCTTGCCATCCTTGAAATAACGCTGGGTGAAACTCACGCACCCCATCTGCAGGCTTTCACGCAGCAGTGGTTCGAAACGCTGGCCGATGATGAACTCGGTGCTACCGCCGCCAATGTCGGCCACCAGGCGTTTGCCGGGGGTATCGGCCAGGGTGTGGGACACGCCGAGGTAGATCAGGCGCGCCTCTTCACGGCCCGAGATGACTTCCACCGGATGCCCGAGGATTTCCTCGGCGCGATGGATGAACTCGTTGCGGTTGCGCGCTTCGCGCAAGGCGTTGGTGCCTACGATACGCACCGCGCCAGGGGGCATGCCGTTGATCAACTGGGCGAAACGCTTGAGGCAATCGAGCCCGCGCTGCATGGATTCTTCATTGAGCTTGCGCTCGTCGTCGATCCCGGCGGCCAGTTGCACTTTCTCGCCGAGCCGCTCAAGGATGCGGATCTCGCCGTTCTGGGCCTTGGCCACGACCATATGAAAGCTGTTGGAGCCCAGGTCGATGGCGGCGATCAAGGACAGATTCTTGGCTTGGGATTGCGGCATGGTTTGGGGATCTCGGTCGATAACCTTGCCATCGTGCCACGATCGACCGCTGACGCCAACGCGTTGTGCTTCGGTAATTGGCCCGATGTTGCCCGCGGGGAAATATCTGGGAAGTGTAGGGCGGCTTCGCGCACTTTAAGCGAATAGGTAATCCGATACTGTAAGACGTTTTAACTGTATGTCGTCGTAAGTTGCGTACGACACTGCCTACAAGTAATCGGGGTAGTAGATGATTTGGTTGCAGGTAGAGGACTACTTTGCTGGTGGAATAAAGTCGCTTCCAGACTTAATAGAGGCCACAGTAAATACCGTGTTGTCTGATTTTTTTACCAAGCACCCAAGCACCAGACTGTCAGTCGGCAATTTTGCCTGGGTGTTATTTATTTATAGTTTTGTATTACGGAAAATAAGGTGTTGGGCGATGGAGTCGCCAGAACCGAAATAAAGAACGCCTGTTAATTCCAAATGACAGGACGAACATGAAAAAGATTATTGGATTAACCGTCGGTATGGCGTGCCTGGCTGCGGCCCTCAATGCCCAGGCAACCACCAGTGCGCAGTTGGTCGTCAGGGGCACGATTACACCGGCTGCCTGCAACCTCAGCCTGGCAGGCAGTGGCATCATCGACTACGGCACGATTCGCTCGGGTGAGTTGTCCCGCACGGCATTCAACCCGCGCGAAGAGAGGACCACTTCGCTGGTGATCAATTGCGGCACCACGCCTGCCAGGTTCGGGCTCACGTTTACCGATTTGCAAGCGGGCAGCAAGGTGACGGGCATCCTCGGCGCGGGCTTCACCGAAGCACAGAACTATGGTTTGGGTATGGTGGGCGCCCGGCGTACCGGTGGCTATTCGGTCACTCTCAGGGACCTCAGGTCGTCCGGCACGACGCTGTTTCCGATCATGCGCACCGGCCTTGGGGCCTGGTACAACAGCGATGGCAAGGTGGCCCAGTCGCCCAGCCAGTACTCCTGGCGTAATGGAGCGGCGATTACCCCTGCCGCTATCAGCCAATTGACCGGCACGCTTGCGGTGAAAGCGGTGATCAATAAGGCTCAGGATCTGGATTTAAGCCGCGACATTTCCATTGATGGGCGCGCCACGCTTGTATTGAGCTACATCTAAATAACCCAAAACAGCCGATCAAGAAACTGACCCTTTCTTATTGGCTGTTTTTCTATGGGCGCGTAATTACCAATCGTCAACGGCATGAGTGAGGGGAATATTGAGTGCGTGGGTTTTTAATAAGTTGTGCGCTGTTGTGGCATCTGTTTTTCAGTACTGTTGCCGCCGCCGACGGTATGTTGCCGGAAACGACAGTGGTGGTGCTTTATGAAGAGGACGGCGAAGCTACTCTTAGTATCAAGAACACCGATGCGGGGCCGGCGCTGCTGCATTCCGTTGTTGAGAATGTGCCTGAAGACCTGGAGCCGCTGCTGATTGTCACACCGCCGGTTACCCGTGTGGAGGCAGGCGACACCCAGCTGGTGCGTTTTATCAGCACCCTGAAACAGCCGCTCAAGACCCAGCGGCTCAAGCGCGTGTCGTTCGAGGGCATACCCCAGGCGCGTGCTGCCGGTGGTGCGACCATCGGCATCACCCTGCGGCAGAATTTGCCGCTGATCCTGCACCCGCAAGGCCTGCCACGGCACCACACGCCCTGGGAGTTGTTGACGTGGAAGCGCGTCGGGGACCGGCTCAGCGTCCACAACGACAGCGCCTATGTAGTGCGCCTGGCGCCGGATGTGCAACTGCTGCCACAAGGCACACTGGCGACATTGCCGCGCACTTACATTTTGCCAGGTGAGGCATTGGTGGCGAAGGGCGAAGGTCCGTTGGGCAATGTGGCTCACGTAGAGATCCAGCCCGCCACGGTCTACGGTTTTTCGGTAGATAACTACCGAGCGCCGGTCACCACCGATGAAGGTTGATCGGTTCATGATCCCTTCGAGGCGGGGCATCGCTGGTACTGCCTGGCCCGGTCGGTCCAAGTTGTCCATCGGCTTCGCGGCGCTCTGGAGTTTGCCTGGTATCGCGACCGCACTGGAACTCGGTGAAGGGTTTGACCTGGCGGCCCTCACCACCCACGGCATAGACCCCAAGGTTGCCGATTACTTTCGCAGTGCGGCGCGCTTTCGCGAAGGTGTCCAGGTGGTGGGGTTGCGGGTCAATGGCAACCCGCTTGGGCGGGTGGATGCTCGTTTTGGTCCACAGGGGGAGTTATGTTTCACCCCTGGGTTACTGGAGAAGGCCGGGCTGGTGAAACCCGGCGCAATCCTGCAGCCAGGCGCCCGGCCAGACCAGGCCTGTCATGATTTTCTCGGCGCATTTCCAGCGACGATGGCGCGCCTGCGTCCCGGTACCGACGAAGTGGTGTTGGTGGTGCCGACCCAGGCCTTGCGCGAACCCGAGTGGGATAGCGGGGATTTTTCCCAGGGTGGCGCGGCAGCGTTGTTCAACTATGACGTGCTGGGTTACGACAGCCATTCGCGCAGCGGACCCAGCCGGTTCGTGTCGGCCCACACTGAAGCGGGTTTCAACCTCGACGATTGGATTGTCCGCAGCCGCCAGTTCTACGTGTCGGACAACGGCCAGACCCGTACCGAACACTTGCACGCTTATGCCCAGCGGGATATCGCCGCGTTGCGTTCGACGTTCCAGGCAGGCCAGCTCTCCAGTAATAACCCGCTGTTTGGCGGGATCCAACTATCGGGCGTGCAGTTCTCCCCCGATGGGCAGTCCAGAACACCCGCAGGCGGCAATCTCGCCGTGGTCGAGGGGTTGGCCCAAAGCCAATCGCGGGTCGAAATACGCCAGTCCGGTGTGTTGGTCCACAGTACGTTGGTGCCTGAAGGACCGTTCCGGCTGGCGGGCTTGCCCCTGCTCAACGCCACCAGCGACCTTGAGGTCAGCGTGATTGATGTGCGGGGCGCCAAGCGCAGTTTCGTGGTACCGGCGGCATCATTCGCGGGGGCTGCCCCGGCGGCGCCTGGTTACTATTTATCGGTGGGCGAACTGCGCAGAGCGGCGGGTGAGGAAGGGCCATCCCCGGTGATCGCCATGGCCAGTGGCACCTGGGGGCTGGGGAGCCACTCGTCTGCGGGTTTTGGCTTGTTGAGTACCGATGACTATTGGGCGGCAGGGGGCACCCTGAGCAGCGTGTTTTTCCAGCGGGTTTCTGTCAACGCACGCCATAACCTGTCCCGGGACAGCCATAAGGCCGTGTCCGGCTCACGCAGCAGCCTGTCACTGAGCAGCCCGGTCGGGGCCAATATCGACGTCAACCTCAGCGCCACCACGCAGACGCGTGGTTATCGCGAAGTCACGGAGGTGGGCCAGTCGCTCAGGGCCGATGATCTCAATTCGCACTTCAAAAACCAGTACACCGCGGGCGTGAGCTGGGCCGAACCCACGCTGGGCGTCTTTTCTTTGAATTACACCCGCAGCGCGCAATTTGGCGGGCAAACCAGCGAGCATGTGTTTGCCTCATGGAACAAGTCGTTTGGCCGGGCCGATGTGGCACTGATCGCTGACTCCCAAGTGGGCGGCTCACGGGCTCGCCGTGACGCCAACTATGCCGGTAGCCGGCGTGATCGTGCGGTAGATAACGACGTGTCCCTGCGGTTGCAGGTCAGTGTGCCCCTGGGCGGCGATCGCCGTGTGAGCAGCTACACCAGCCGCCGGGGGGAGCAATTTACCGCCGGCACTGCACTGAGCGAACGGGTCAACGAGTATGTGAACTACGAAGTGGCTGTGGAGCGTGACATGCGAGCCCGGGAGCAATCGTTGCGTGGGCAAGTGGACGTGTTGCCACGCTATGCACGAGTGGGCCTGGGCGTCAGCCGCGACCCGTTGGGTAGCAGCTACACAGGCCAGTTGCAGGGGGGCGTGGTGGCTCACGACGGCGGGCTGACCTTTTCGCCGTACAGCGTGCAGGACACGTTTGGCATCGTCTCGGTCGGCGATATCGGCTCGGCGAAAGTAGAGACGCCACAAGGCCCGGTATGGACCGACTTCAGCGGCCAGGCGGTGATCGCCGGCTTGCCGGCCTACACCAACAGCCGCGTCCAGGTGCAGACCCCTTCGTTGCCCAAGCAGGTAGACCTGAAAAACGGCACCCAGGTCATTTCGGCGGGCCGAGGCTCATTCAATCACGTGGATTTTGACGTGGTGAAAGTACGCCGGATGCTGGTGACCGCCAATGATCAGCACGGCCGGCCATTGCCTCAGGGCGCCTCGGTGTTCGGCAAGGACAATCGCTTTGTCACCAGCGTGGTGGGCGAGGGCATGATTTTTCTCAACGACGTCTCCGAGTCGCAAAACCTGAGGGTTTCATTGCCCGACTCTTCCACTTGCCTGTTGCACATCGACCCCGAGGCCAAGCCCGACAATGACAAATTCTATGAAGCTGCATCGGCGGTATGCCAGGGTGGTTAAGCGTACCAGCCTGCCCTTGGCGCTCTCTTGCATGCTGCTGGCAACGCTCGATGCGCAAGCTGAAAACTGTCGGCTATCGCTGAGCCAGTCGCACGTCGACTATGGCGCAATACGCCGCGATGCAGTGGTCGAAAACGCCGCTGTGGTGCTGGCCACTCGCACGTTCAACCTGACTGTGCTCTGCGTTGAGCCGGCGGCAATGGCCCTGCGTTTTGTCGCAGCGCCTGCCGATGGGCAAGGGTTTCGGTTTGGGCGTGAGGGGCGTTTTCGCTTGCGTCTCAAGCATGCCCAGGTCGACGGGCGAGCTGTCGGCTGGGTGTCTGCTCAAGCACCTGATGAGTCGGCCAAAGGCCAGTTGTTACCCGGCCAGGCCTTGATTGCGCGCGCCGCAGGTGTGCCGGTGACAGGGCGGCGACTCACAGCCCAGGTCGATATCGACACCGAACTGCCCTTCGATGCGTTGATGGTGCGCGGGGAGGCGCGCCTTGAAGGGCAGGGCAGTTTCGAACTGATCAGCCAGGCTGTTCCACCGAGCCAATGAAGTTGGCGAGCTCGACTGTTTGCGGGTTGGCGAACAACACCTTCGGGTCACCGGTTTCATGCACCTTGCCCTGGTGCATGAACACCAGCTTGTCGCCGACCTCACGGGCAAAACGCATTTCGTGAGTCACCATGATCAGGGTCATGCCGTCCTGGGCCAGTTGGCGCACCACGCTCAGCACTTCATTGACCAGTTCGGGGTCCAGGGCCGAGGTGATCTCATCGCACAGCAACACCTTGGGCGACATGGCCAGGGCGCGGGCAATGGCGACGCGCTGTTGCTGGCCGCCGGACAGGCGATCGGGAAAGGCGTCGAACTTCTCGCCCAGCCCGACCCGGTCCAGCATCTGCCTGGCCAATACGGCGGCCTTGGCCTTGGGCACTTTTTGCACCACTTGCGGCGCCAGCATCACGTTCTCGCCCACGGTCAGGTGCGGGAACAGGTTGAATTGCTGGAAGACCATGCCGACCTTTTGCCGCAGGCTGCGCAGGTCGGCGCGGGCGGCGTCGAGGTATTCGCCATCGACTTCGATGACGCCGTCGTTGATCGACTCCAGGCCATTGAGGGTGCGCAGCAAGGTGGACTTGCCCGAGCCGCTGCGGCCGATGATCGCCACCACCTGGCCTTCGTCCACCGTCAGGTCGATGCCCTTGAGTACGTGGTGATCGCCGTAATACTTATGCAGGGCAGAAATTCTAAGCAGAGGCATGCAGTCTCCTTTCCAGGTAGCGCGCACTGAGGGACAAGGGATAACAGAGCAAAAAGTAACCGAGGGCCACCAGGCCATAGACCATGAAGGGCTCAAAGGTGGCGTTGGCGAGCATGCCGCCTGTCTTGGTCAGTTCGGTGAAGCCGATGATCGAGGTCACGGCAGTGCCTTTGACCACCTGCACCGAAAAGCCCACCGTCGGCGCGACAGCAATACGCAATGCCTGTGGCAGGATCACATAGCGCAGTTGTTCAAGCGGGTTGAGGGCCAGGCTGGCCGAGGCTTCCCATTGGCCGTAGGCAATGGAGTCGACGCAGCCGCGCCATATTTCAGCCAGGTAGGCGCTGGTAAACAGGGTCAAGGCAATCGCCGCTGCCAGCCAAGGCGATATGTCCACGCCAAGCAGCGCAACGCCGAAAAACACCAGGAACAGCTGCATCAGCAGCGGCGTGCCCTGGAACAGTTCGATATAGGTGCGGGCCATATTGCGTGGGAACGCTTTGCGGCTGATGCGCAGGGTCATCACCAGTAAGCCGATCAGGCCGCCGCCCACAAACGCCACCAATGACAGCAGCAGCGTCCATTGCAGGCCGGTCAGCAGGTTGCGCACGATGTCCCAGAACGAAAAATCACTCATCGGCTGTTCCTCATGACAAACCGTCGGCCGATCCAGTTGAGCAATTGGCGAATCATCAGCGCCATGCACAGGTACACCAGGGTGGTCAGGGCATAGGTTTCAAAGGCGCGGAAATTACGCGACTGGATAAAGTTGGCGGCAAAGCTCAGCTCTTCAGTGGCGATCTGCGAACACACCGCCGAACCGAGCATCACGATGATGATCTGGCTGCTCAGGGCCGGCCACACCTTGCCCAGGGCCGGTAGCAGCACCACATGGCGGAACGCCTCGAAGCGCGTCATTGCCAGCGCCGCGGCCGCCTCCAGTTGCCCGCGTGGGATGGCCTGGATGCCCGCACGGATGATCTCGGTGGAGTACGCCCCCAGGTTGATCACCATCGCCAGCACGGCGGCTTGCCACTCGGTGATTTTCAACCCCAGGGACGGCAGGCCGAAGAAGATAAAAAACAGTTGCACCAGGAACGGCGTGTTGCGGATCAACTCGACATACACTCCAAAGAACCATGCAAACGGCTGGATCTTCCACGCCCGTACTACCGCGCCGACAGTGCCCAGGGCCACGCCGAGGATGGCGCCAATGGCCGTCAGTTCAAGGGTGAACAGCGCGCCGCGCAGGAGCAGGTCGGTATTGGCCAGCACCGGCACAAAGTCGAATTGATAGGCCATCTTTGAGCTCCGCGTCAGAGGTCGGCAGGCAGCGGTTCTTTGAGCCACTGCATCGCGTTTTTCCCCAGGCTGCCGTCAGCCTTGGCTGCCACCAGGATCTGGTTGACCTTTTCCAACAGCGCCGGCTCGTTCTTGTTCACGCCCACGTACACCGGCGAGTCCTTGAGTTTCACCTTCAGTGCCGGTACGCGTTTGGGGTTGCGTTCGCTGATGGCCACCATGACCACGTTGCCGCTGGCGATCAGGTCCACCTGGCCGGCCAGGTAGGCAGCGATGGTGGAGTTGTTGTCTTCAAAGCGCTTGATGGTGGCTTCCTTGGGGGCCACCGCGGTCAGCTCGATATCCTCGATGGCGCCACGGGTTACGCTGATGGTCTTGCCCTTGAGGTCGTCGAGGCTGGCGATGGCAGCATCAGGCGGCCCAAACACGGCAAGGTAGAACGGTGCGTAGGCGTTGGAGAAGTCGATGACCTTGGCGCGCTCGGGGTTCTTGCCCAGGCTGGAAATCACCAGGTCGACCTTGCCAGTGGTGAGGA
This sequence comes from Pseudomonas sp. MF6394, assembly GCF_002018845.1. Lineage (NCBI taxonomy): Bacteria > Pseudomonadati > Pseudomonadota > Gammaproteobacteria > Pseudomonadales > Pseudomonadaceae > Pseudomonas > Pseudomonas sp. MF6394. Next base: position 39,510 of record NZ_MVOJ01000032.1, on the reverse strand, counting down.
ACGGGATGCGGTTGGTACTGTTTACCGGCGTCAGTTCCAGCTTGACCTTGAGTTGGTCGGCCAGCAGCTTGGCGGTGTCGATGTCCAGACCGCGTGGCTTCATGTCCGGGCCCACCGAACCAAAGGGTGGGAAGTCCTGGGGCACGGCAACCTTCAGGGTGCCACGGGCGACGATGTCATCCAGACCATTCGCCTGGGCGGGTGCCTGGCTCAGCATCAGGCTGGCAAACAGGGCAGTGAGCAGGGCGCTGTAGCGCTTGGTCATGGCAACTCTCCGAAAATGGCGAAGGAATTTTCTGAGTTTGCCCAGTGCACAGCCCATGCCAGCACCGTTCGGATCGTCTGCAAGGCTGATGTTTGTTGAGGTGCACAGGTCTTACTGGTCTGAACAGTGGTCAGGTTTTTCGCACCCTTTTCGAGCGTCGACAAAAAGCGGCGAGCCCCTTTGGGGCGTGGCTTGCAGCCGGCCCTGAATAGTTTTACAACGGGTCACACCGCTATCTGGAACCCAGAGCTTTTTATGAATTCCATTGCCCAAGCCGTACCGGAAGCGGCCTTGCAGGCCATCCGCAAACTGATCAAGGAGCAATGCTTCGGGCCGGGCGACGCGTTGCCGTCCCAGCGCGACCTGGCGCTGCAATTGGGGGTGAGCCGGGCGTCGTTGCGCGAGGCGCTGTCGTCCCTCAGCGCCTTGGGCGTGGTCAGCGTGCAGCCGGGCAAGGGCGTGTTCGTGCAGGACATGCAAGAGGCGCCGGGGTTCGCCTGGCCCTTTGCGGCGCAGGCCACGCCGCCGGATATCTTCCAGTTGCGCTACGCCTTGGAGGGGTTTGCGGCGGGCTTGGCAGCGGTGACACTAACCCTCGATGCACTGGACAGCCTGCAAGACAATGTTCAAGCCATGCGCAAAGTGCTCAAGGCGGGCGACTTCGAAGCGGCTGCCCGCCTGGACTTCGAGTTTCACCAGCGCATTCTGCTGGCCAGCGGTAACCAGGCCATGGTGAGCATCCTCAGCGCCAGTGCCGAGGTGTTTCTGGAAAGTCAGAAGCTACCGTTCATCCGGCCGGAGCGGGCCATGGAGACCTGGCAGGAACATCGCAGAATCCTGCGCGCCCTGGCCCGCCGCAGCAGTACGGCGGCGCAGAAAACCATGCAGGAACATATACGTAATGCAGCGTTGCGCACGGGCATTGCGTTCGTGACGCCCGCTACGCCGTGACGGGGTCATACCCACACTCATTCAAGTTCATAGCAAGACTCAATCAGACGCGGCTTCCTGAACAGGGGAAGGGCAGCTATGATGGGCAACGTTTTTTTTGCTTACAATCCGGAGACATCCATGAGCAGCGATCTTATCAAGCACGTCACCGACGCGTCCTTTGAAGCCGAAGTCCTCAAGGCTGACGGCCCGGTGCTGGTTGACTACTGGGCTGAATGGTGCGGCCCTTGCAAAATGATCGCTCCGGTCCTGGACGACATTGCAACCACTTACGCAGGCAAACTGACCATTGCCAAGCTGAACATCGACGAGAACCAGGAAACCCCGGCCAAGCATGGCGTGCGTGGTATCCCGACTCTGATGCTGTTCAAGAATGGCAATGTCGAAGCGACCAAAGTGGGCGCGCTGTCGAAGTCCCAACTGCAAGCTTTCCTCGACGCAAGCCTCTAAGCGTCGTCAAAAAAGCCCCGCAAATTGCGGGGCTTTTTCGTAAAGCAGGGCTAGACGCTCCGAAATCCAGGTGGTACATTCGGCCCCGCAGTGGTTTCTCCACTGCCCCCTGCAAGCCGTCGCCGACGCATTCCTTTTCGATTAGTACGCGATCCTGTCGCCTTCTCTGCGGCGCGGCCTCATTAAGCCAAAAGCTTAATTTCCCCCCTCCATAAATGATTACGTCATTCCTATATGAATCTGACTGAACTCAAGCAAAAGCCGATTACCGACCTGCTCCAACTGGCCGAAGAAATGGGCATAGAAAATATGGCCCGTTCGCGCAAGCAGGACGTGATTTTCTCCCTGCTCAAGAAGCACGCGAAAAGCGGCGAGGAAATCTCCGGTGATGGCGTGCTGGAGATTCTCCAGGACGGCTTCGGCTTCCTCCGCTCTGCAGACGCGTCCTATCTCGCCGGCCCAGACGATATCTACGTCTCGCCGAGCCAGATCCGTCGCTTCAACTTGCGCACCGGTGACACCATCGTTGGCAAGATCCGTCCTCCGAAGGAAGGCGAGCGTTACTTCGCCCTGCTCAAGGTCGACACGATCAACTTCGATCGCCCCGAGAACGCGAAAAACAAGATTCTCTTCGAGAACCTGACTCCGCTGTTCCCGACCGTGCGCATGAAGATGGAAGCCGGTAACGGCTCCACCGAAGACTTGACCGGCCGTGTGATCGACCTCTGCGCTCCAATCGGCAAAGGCCAGCGTGGCCTGATCGTCGCCCCGCCCAAAGCCGGCAAGACCATCATGCTGCAGAACATCGCCGCGAACATTGCGCGTAACAACCCTGAAGTTCATCTGATCGTGCTGTTGATCGATGAGCGTCCGGAAGAAGTGACCGAAATGCAGCGCACCGTGCGCGGCGAAGTGGTTGCCTCGACGTTCGATGAGCCGCCAACCCGTCACGTGCAGGTTGCCGAAATGGTGATCGAAAAGGCCAAGCGCCTGGTCGAGCACAAGAAAGACGTGGTGATCCTGCTCGACTCCATCACCCGTCTGGCCCGTGCCTACAACACCGTGATCCCGAGCTCCGGCAAGGTGCTGACCGGTGGTGTCGATGCTCATGCCCTGGAGAAACCGAAGCGTTTCTTCGGCGCTGCGCGCAACATCGAAGAAGGCGGCTCGCTGACCATTATCGCCACCGCGCTGGTTGAAACCGGCTCGAAGATGGACGAAGTGATCTACGAAGAGTTCAAGGGTACCGGCAACATGGAACTGCCTTTGGATCGTCGCATCGCTGAAAAGCGTGTGTTCCCTGCGATCAACATCAACCGTTCCGGCACCCGCCGCGAAGAGTTGCTGACCGCAGACGACGAACTGCAGCGTATGTGGATCCTGCGCAAGCTGCTGCACCCGATGGACGAAGTCGCTGCCATCGAGTTTTTGATCGACAAGCTGAAAACCACCAAGACCAACGACGAGTTCTTCCTGTCGATGAAACGTAAGTAAATACTGCGTTTCTGGTCCAAAAAAATGGCGCCCCCCAGGGGGCGCCATTTTTTTTGCGTCGAGTTTGTGTGGTTTTTATGGCATAAGTATCAGTTAAGTAACAAAAATTGACGCGTGACTACGCTCATTCCTTTCGTCACAGACTGACCACATTCATATGACCACTCTTGCTTACCGCAGAGACATCGACGGCCTGCGTGCCATCGCTGTCCTCGCAGTCGTGTTGTTTCACTTTGGCGTTCCAGGCATTACTGGCGGTTTTGTTGGCGTTGATGTGTTTTTCGTCATTTCCGGCTTTCTAATCACGTCAATTATCTGGCGTGAGCGTCAAGCTGGACGCTTCAGCTTCATCGACTTCTGGGCTCGCCGCGCCCGGCGTATCTTGCCGGCACTGTTTGTGATGATTGCGGCGACACTGGCAGTGGGTTGGTTTCTGTTGGCGCCCAAGGACTATGAAGAGTTGGGGCGGTCTGCGCACTATCAGGTGACTTTTACCTCGAACCTGTTGTTCTCGCGTCAGCACGGATACTTTGATGCCTCATCGGACATCAAGCCGTTGCTGCATACCTGGTCATTGGCGGTAGAAGAGCAGTTCTATATTTTCTTCCCGTTGCTGCTGGCTTTGCTTTCCAGCCGTTTGAAGCACTGGCGCCTGGCATTGTTCGCGGTGCTGCTGGTGTCGTTTGGCATGAGCGTCTGGGCGGTTCAGCATGAGCCGCAGAAAGCTTTCTTCTTATTGCACCTGCGGGCCTGGGAACTACTGGCCGGTGCAATGCTGGCGGTGCAGCCCAAGCGTGAATGGCGCGCCTCGCCGGCCTTGGCCCAAGGCGTCAGCCTGGCTTCGCTGGCATTGATCCTCATCGCTGTACTGGGTTACGACGCGAAAACGCCGTTCCCAGGCGCGACCGCGTTGTTGCCCGTGCTGGGGGTGGTCGGGTTGATCTGGGCCAACGGCCAGCAACCGACCTGGGTCGCTCGCCTGTTGGGCACACGGATCATGGTGGGTATCGGGCTGATTTCTTATTCCTGGTACCTCTGGCACTGGCCGGTGTTCGTGTACGCCAACTATGCCGCAGTGGATGGCTTGAGCGCGCTGGAGTTGGCGGGGCTGATGCTGCTTTCGCTGGTGCTGGGTTACCTGTCCTGGCGCTTCGTGGAAACGCCGTTCCGGGAAAAACGTTTGCTGGCTTCGCGTAAGGCGATTCTGGCGTCAGCCATGGTCGGCATTCTGGGGCTGGGCTTCACTGGCCTTGCGATACGCGAAGCTGACGGCGTGCCTTCGCGCTTGTCCGAACAGGCGTTGCGCTTTGCCCAGGCCAAGAAGTGGAGCCCGGACCTGCTGGCGTGCATGGCCGACAAAGATACGCCCGATGAACGCTTGTTCTGCCATTTCGGCCCCAAAGGCCAATCGGTTTCAGCGCTGGTGTGGGGCGACAGCCACGCCACCGCGCTGATACCGGCACTCAAAGAGGGCGCTGATCGCCACGATATCAGCCTGGTCGAAGCCAGTTTTGCCGGCTGTATTCCCCTCGATGGCCTGGAAAATATTGCCCGCTGCGCGCATTTCAACCGTCGCGTCGAGAAGGCCATGGCCGAGCAGACATTCAGCGATGTGGTGTTGGCCGCCCGCTGGAGCCTGTATGTGTATGGGCAAATGTCCGGTGACAAGGAGCATGCGCTCAAAGACCCGGGCACCGGCCAGTATGTGCGTGCCGTCGCCGAACAACGCTTTGCCCAGGGCTTGCGCGAGCGCATCCAGGGCTTGCGCGCTGCCGGGCACAAGGTCTGGCTGGTCAAGGAAGTGCCGCTGCAGGAAATCATCGTGCCTTACCGTCTCAGCCGTCTGGCCATGATGAACCGCCCCGTGGACGGTGAAGGGCTCGCATTGGCTGAGCATGTGAAACGCCAGGCCTTTATCACGCAATTGTTTGATGAGTTGGCGGCTGCTGACAGGGGTGTCGCGGTGCTGGACCCCGCGCCATTGCTGTGCGGCGCCGATGGGTTGTGCCGGGTCGAACTCAATGGCCGCGCGCTGTATACCGACGATAATCACCTTTCAGACGTCGGCGCGCGACACATCGAAGCCTTCCTGGAGCCGTTGTTCAGTTCTTTGCAATCACGCGGTTTGACGGCCAATTAAGCTGCCAGCCGCCCTCAGAGCAGGTAGGATGTACGCCTATTTTACGGGTGGCATGGTTAATGAAATTCAAGGATCTTCGGGATTTCGTGCAGCAACTTGAGCAGCGCGGAGAGTTGAAACGTATCCAGATGCCGATTTCTCCGGTGCTGGAAATGACTGAGATTTGCGACCGTACCTTGCGCAACAAGGGCCCGGCGCTGTTGTTCGAAAACCCGACCGGCTTTGATATCCCGGTGCTGGGCAACCTGTTCGGCACTCCCGAGCGCGTGGCCTTTGGCATGGGCGCCGAGTCCGTCAGCGAACTGCGCGAGATCGGCAAGCTGCTGGCCTTTCTCAAGGAGCCCGAGCCGCCCAAGGGCTTGAAGGACGCTTGGTCCAAGCTGCCGATCTTCCGCAAAATCATCGCCATGGCCCCCAAGGTGGTCAAGGACGCGGTGTGCCAGGAAGTGGTCATTGAAGGCGATGATGTCGACCTGGCCATGCTCCCGGTGCAAACCTGCTGGCCCGGCGACGTCGGCCCGCTGATCACCTGGGGCCTGACCGTCACCAAGGGCCCGAACAAGGACCGCCAGAACCTCGGTATCTACCGTCAGCAAGTCATTGGTCGTAACAAAGTGATCATGCGCTGGCTGAGCCACCGCGGCGGCGCCCTCGACTTCCGCGAGTGGTGCGAGAAGCATCCCGGCAAGCCGTTCCCGGTTTCCGTAGCCCTGGGTGCTGACCCTGCGACCATCCTCGGCGCAGTGACACCCGTACCTGACAGCCTCTCCGAGTACGCCTTCGCCGGCTTGTTGCGCGGTAATCGCACGGAGCTGGTGAAGTGCCGCGGTAATGACCTGCAAGTGCCGGCCACCGCCGAGATCATTCTTGAAGGCGTGATTCACCCAGGTGAAATGGCCGATGAAGGCCCGTATGGCGACCACACCGGGTACTACAACGAAGTCGACAGCTTCCCGGTGTTCACCGTCGAGCGCATCACCCATCGGGTCAAGCCGATCTATCACAGTACCTACACGGGCCGTCCGCCCGATGAGCCGGCCATCCTCGGCGTGGCGCTCAACGAAGTGTTCGTGCCGATCCTGCAAAAGCAATTCCCGGAGATCACCGACTTCTACCTGCCGCCCGAGGGCTGTTCGTACCGCATGGCCATCGTGACCATGAAGAAGTCGTATCCGGGGCATGCCAAGCGGGTAATGCTCGGTGTGTGGTCGTTTTTGCGACAGTTCATGTACACCAAGTTCGTTATTGTCACCGACGACGACATCAATGCCCGGGACTGGAACGACGTGATCTGGGCTATCACCACGCGCATGGACCCCAAGCGCGACACGGTGATGATCGACAACACGCCCATCGACTACCTCGACTTCGCGTCGCCGGTATCGGGCCTGGGCTCAAAGATGGGCCTGGATGCCACGCATAAATGGCCGGGCGAAACCACGCGTGAGTGGGGCCGGGTGATCGTCAAGGATGAAGCCGTCACGGCGCGGGTCGATGCGATCTGGAAAGAATTGGGAATAGATTGATGCGTGTAATCCTGCAACCTTCCGGTGCTGTGCTGGAACTGGCCCCTGGCGAGCGAATCCTCGAGGGCGCACGCCGCCTGGGCTATGAGTGCCCCCAAGCCTGTCGCAATGGCGTGTGCCATGTGTGCGCGGCGTTGCTGGTGGAGGGCCGCGTACAGCAAGCCGGGGAGGTGCGCGATCATGGTGAGTTCTACACCTGTATCGCCGAGCCGCTGGAGGACTGCGTGGTGTTGTGGGATGGCGTTCTGGCGCCGGGAGAGTTGCCGTTGCGCAAATTGTCGTGCCAATTGACCGAGTGTGTGCAAGTGGGTGGCGATGTGTGGCGTGTGCGGCTGCGCGCCCCGGCAGGCAAGGCGGTGCGTTACCACGCCGGGCAATACCTGATGATCGAGCGGGACAGCGGCGAGAAATCGGCGTTCTCCCTGGCCTCGGCGCCCCATGGCGGGCGTGAGTTGGAGTTGCATGTACTGGCACGGGAAGCCAGTGCGCGCAGTCTCATCGAGCAGTTGCAGCGTAACCAGATGGCCCGCGTCGAGCTGCCGTTTGGTGACACTCACCTGGCTGAACTGCCAGACGGTCCCCTGGTACTGATGGCCGCCGGCACCGGCATGGCGCAGATGCACAGCCTGATCGAGCATTGCCGCGCTTCAGGCTTCAAACACCCGGTGCATCTGTACTGGGGCGTGCGCCTGCCGGAAGATTTCTACGAAATCGAGCACTGGGATCAATGGCTGCATTTACCCAACCTGTTCCTGCACAAAGTGGTCAGCGACCTGTGTGGTTGGGAAGGGCGCTGTGGTTTGCTGCATGAGGCGGTGTGCGAAGACATTGCGGACCTCAATAGCGTGCACGTCTACGCCAGCGGTTCGCCGGCGATGATCTACGGCACCCTGGACGCACTGGTCAACGCCGGCATGGATGCGCACCGGATGCGCGCCGACGTCTTCGCCTACGCCCCAAGGCCCTAATGTGGGAGCTGGCTTGCCTGCGATGGCGGCCTGCTAGCCGAAGCCTATCTACCTGACACCCCTCGATCCAACTGTGGGAGCGGGCTTGCTCGCGAAGGCGGCCTGGCAGTCAACAGGGTTGGATTGTGTGCATATCCATTGCTGCGGTAACGGCCGCTTAGGGTTCCGCCTGACGGCGGGTCACTTTGGAAAAGAGCCCCAAAGTAACCAAAGGGCTCTTGCCCCACCACTCGGCACCTCGCCTGGGCTCGGTGTGCCCGTAATCCGCCAGTGATTTGGGGGGCCGCCGCCACGCGCCATCCATGGCGCGTGGCGGCTAAACCGGCATCCCTGCCGGTTTACCCCCCAAATCCCTGTCGAATTCCGGCCAGCGTGGTTTGACGGGGCGCCTAAGATCAAAAGCAGATCAAGAGCAAGATCAAGAGCGACTCGCTTCGCATCGTGGTTACCGTCTGCTGTTAAAACCCACGAAGTTGTGTAGATACCTATGCTGCGATAGCGGTGGGTCAGCGCCTCATTTGATGACTGGCACACCGCTATCGCAGGCAAGCCAGCTTCCAGCCGGGACCTTGCTGTGTCAGAAGCGCACTCCAGTCGTCACCATTGCCGCGTTGAACCCGAGCAATACCAGCTCAGCCGCCACTGGCCCGTAATGCGTGCCCACCGATGGAATGATCACCGGCGCCACGCCGAATCGGTTCAACGGGATCTTGTCGCGGTACTCGCCGCGATAGCCCTGGAGCAGCCCGCCGGTCAATTTTGCATACACCGGATAGTCGGCCATGTCATAGCGCTTGCCCACATAGGCGTAGTACGAGCGCTGGCGGAACGAGTTACGAAAGGTCACCCCACCGTACAGCAGGCCCGATGCCTCGTTGCGTTCCAGGCCGATCAAGTCCTGCTTGTTGTTGTGCTCAGGGTCGGGTGCGAAGTGCCGGGTGTAGACGCTGGTCTGGGCGTACCAGAAGCCTTTGTCGTCGTTGGCAGGTGGGGTTTCGCTCGCCAGAGCGCTGGTGGCTTGGGCCAGGAACAACAGCCCAGGCAATCGAAATTTTTTCATGGGGCGACCTCGATAGTCGATGTGATGAACGGCTAAGTGGGTCGTTGTGTGCGCGCTATTTTGACGGCTTGGCGCCCGCCCAGGCTGAACCGGGGCTGACAGTAGCGGGATTAACCGTGCAAATCCTGACGAGTGGTGGGCGTTGATTATGCCCAGTGGTACTTTTTCGCCGTACGGTTACAGCGCTGCGTTTTATTACGGTAAAGTCGCTTACAGCTGGTAACACACAGGAGGCGCACCGCATTTCGCCATGACCGTCATTGAAACCGATCTTCTGCAATTGGCTTACCCTCCGCGACTCGATCTTGGGCCGCAACTCACCCACGAACAGTTAATGAGCTCGATGCAGGCCACCATGGCTCGGCATAAGGGTGGGCCGGTGTGGCTATTTGCTTATGGTTCGCTGATCTGGCGCCCTGAATGTTCATCCACCGAACGCGTACGGGCGCGGGTCCACGGTTATCACCGGGGCTTGTACCTGTGGTCCCATGAGCATCGGGGTACGCCGGAGTTGCCGGGTTTGGTGTTCGGGCTGGATCGCGGGGGTTCCTGCAGCGGGTTTGCTTACCGTTTGCCGGAAGACCAGTTGGAGGCCTCGCTGTATGCTCTGTGGCAGCGCGAGATGCCTTACCCCTCTTACCGGCCGCACTGGCTCAGCTGCCGATTGCAAGATGGCAGTACCGTGCAGGCGTTGGGGTTTGTGTTGGAGCGGCATTTGCCCAGCTATGCCGGCAACTTGCCCGATATCGTGCTTAACCATGTACTGCAAAGCGCTTGCGGGCGTTACGGCACCACTCGCGATTATGTCGAGCAGACCGTGAACGCCCTGCGTAGCCACGCCATGCCAGATAAAAACCTGGAGGCGCGGCTCAAGCGTTGTGCCAAGGATTGCCCGGGCGGTTAGCGCGCCGAGCTGACACTATTGGTGTGCCACAGCGTAGGGATCAGGAACGCGATCGCCAGTACGCAGGCGCCAATCAGCAGTACGAAACCACCGTCCCAGCCGAAGTGGTCAACTGTGTAGCCCATGGCCGCACTGGCCGCTACCGAACCGCCCAGGTAACCGAACAAGCCGGTGAAGCCTGCTGCGGTGCCGGCGGCTTTCTTCGGTGCCAGCTCCAGCGCCTGCAGGCCGATCAGCATCACCGGGCCGTAGATCAGGAAGCCGATGGAGAACAGCGCAATCATGTCGATCATCGGGTTGCCCGGCGGGTTGAGCCAGTAAACCAGGGTTGCCACTGTTACCAGGGCCATGAACACGATGCCGGTCAGGCCGCGGTTGCCACGGAAGATCTTGTCCGACATCCAGCCGCACAGCAGCGTGCCCGGAATACCCGCCCACTCGTAGAAGAAGTACGCCCAGGACGACTTATCGACCGTGAAGTGCTTGGCTTCTTTCAAATAGGTGGGCGCCCAGTCCAGTACGCCATAACGCAGCAGATAGACAAACACGTTGGCGAAGGCGATGTACCAGAGCATTTTGTTTCGCAGCACGTATTTGACGAAGATTTCCTTGGCGCTGAATTCGTCTTCGTGGCTGGCGTCGTAGCCTTCTGGGTAGTCGTTCTTGTATTTCTCGATAGGCGGCAGGCCCACCGATTGCGGGGTGTCGCGCATGGTGATGAAGGCAAACGCCGCCACTGCCAGGGCCACGGTGGCCGGCACGTAGAACGCTGCATGCCAGTCGTTGAACCACGCCATGCCCAGCAGGAACAGCGGGCCGATCAAGCCACCGCCGACGTTATGCGCAACGTTCCACACGGACACCACGCCGCCGCGTTCTTTCTGCGACCACCAGTGCACCATGGTCCGCCCACTTGGCGGCCAGCCCATGCCTTGGGCCCAGCCGTTGATGAACAGCAAAATGAACATCATGGTCACGCTGGACGTTGCCCAAGGTGCGAAACCGAAAATGAACATCACCCCCGCCGAAACCAGCAGGCCGAAGGGCAGGAAATAGCGTGGGTTGGAGCGGTCGGACACCAGGCCCATCAGGAATTTGGACAAGCCGTAGGCAATCGCAATCGCCGACATTGCCAGGCCCAGTTCGCCACGGGTGTAACCCTCGTCGATCAGATAAGGCATGGCTAGGGAGAAGTTTTTACGCAGCAGGTAGTAGCCGGCGTAACCAAAGAAAATACCCGCGAAGATCTGCCAGCGCAGTCGTCGGTAGGTACTGTCTATTTTTTCTTCAGGCAGGGGCGCCTGGTGTGCGGCAGGTCGAAAGAAAGCAAACATTCAAGAGCTCCAAATTTCTTGTTTTGACTGCGGATGCGAATGTTACAGTTTCGTTACCGAAAATAGCATCGCCTCTTATCCGCAAACACAGGAAACACGAGCAATTGCATGTTCTTTTACGAACATGTCGCTAATAGATAAGTTGTGGGCGTGATTAGGTCCTAAGACCACTGAGTAACCACTGTGGGAGCTGGCCTGCCTGCGATGGCGGTCTTTCAGGTTCATTTGTAGCAGCTGACCCACCGCTATCGCAGGCAAGCCAGCTCCCACATGGATTGCATTTCAGGTGTGTTATCGGGTTTGGACAACTATTTTACCCACCGCCTTGCGCTGTCCCAGGTCATTGATCGCCTGTGCCGCCTGTTCCAGCGGATACACCTGCGACACCAAAGGCTTGAGCTTGCCCTCGCCATACCAGGTGAACAATTGCTGGAAATTCGCCGCATTGTCCTGTGGCTGGCGTTGGGCAAACGAGCCCCAGAACACCCCGACCACCGCTGCGCCCTTGAGCAACGCCAGGTTCACCGGCAGTTCAGGAATACGCCCGCTGGCGAAACCTACCACCAACAGCCGACCGTTCCAGGCGATCGAACGAATGGCCTGGTCAAACAGGTCACCACCCACTGGGTCGTAGATAACATCGGCGCCGTTGCCATCGGTCAGGCGCTTGACCTCATCCTTGAGGCTGGCTTCGCTGTAGTTGATCAGCTCATCGGCGCCGGCGGCCTTGGCCACTGCAAGTTTATCGGCGCTGCTGGCAGCAGCAATCACCCGGGCGCCCATGGCCTTGCCGATCTCTACGGCAGCCAAGCCCACGCCGCCGGACGCGCCAAGCACCAGCAGGGTCTCGCCGGGTTGCAGGTTGGCGCGTTGTTTCAGCGCATGCATGGAGGTGCCGTAGGTCATGCTGAAGGCGGCGGCGGTGTTGAAATCCATGCTCGGCGGGATCGGCAGCACGTTATAGCCGGGCACCGCGACCTGCTCGGCAAAGCTGCCCCAGCCGGTCAGGGCCATCACGCGGTCACCGGCTTTCAGGTGGCTGACTTTCTCACCCACCTCGCTGACCACGCCTGCCGCTTCGCCACCGGGTGAGAACGGAAAGGGCGGCTTGAACTGGTATTTGCCTTCGATGATCAGCGTGTCCGGGAAATTCACCCCGGCCGCATGCACGTCCAACAGGATTTCGTTCTTCTTGATCGCCGGGCTGGCGATCTCTTCCAGCACCAGGGTTTCGGCGGGGCCGAAGGCTTTGCACAGCACAGCTTTCATCGGACTATTCCTTTTGGCGTCGTGGCCGATAAGTGTAGGAGGGTACGCCCGTGGGTCAACGAGCATGCCCACGCCTGATAAGCCCCCATAAGCTTGTGCTCAGCCTTGCTAGCGTTATGCTACCCGGCAACCGAATTCGAGGAATGAACTGTGAAAGCGTGGATCCTGTTGATGCTGGCCCTGACCTTGCCGATGGCAGCCCAGGCCGAAGAGGCCAAAGAGGGCGAGGCGCCGAAGGTCAGCTATATCAGCCTGAGCCCGCCGTTCGTGGGCAATTACGGCCTGGATGGCACCGCCAAGCTCAAGGTCTACAAGGCCGACATTGCGCTGCGCGTGACCGGTGATGAAGCGGCGAAGTTGGTCAAGGCTAACGATCCGTTGATTCGTAACCAACTGGTGGCGCTGTTTACCCAGCAGACCAACGAGACCATGAGCAGTGTGGAAGGCAAGGAAAAGCTGCGCCAAGAGGCGTTGAAGCAAACGCAGCAGGTGATGAACGATGAAACCGGCAAGCCGGTGGTGGAAGACCTGCTGTTCAACAACCTGATCATCCAGTAGGAGCGAGCAAGCTCGCTCCTACAAGAAGCCGGGGCCAGTTAAAGCAGATGAAGGACCGCTGCCCACTGCTCCGGTGTGACCGCCATGACAGAAAGCCGGCTGCCCTTCTGCACCAGCGGCATTTCAGCCAGTGCGGTTTGTTGCTTTAGATAGCCCAGGCCCAGCACCTTGGGGAAGGTCTGCACATGGGCGACATCGATCGCACTCCACGGGTTTTTCTCCGGCGTGGCCTTGGCGTCGAAATAGTGGCTTTCTGGTTCCAGCGCAGTGGGGTCCGGGTAGGCGGCCTGAATGATTTTGCCGATGCCGGCAATCCCTGGCTCCGGGCAGCTGGAGTGGTAGAAGAAAAATTCATCGCCCACGGCCATAGCGCGCAAAAAGTTGCGGGCCTGATAGTTGCGTACGCCGTCCCAGCGCGCTTCGCCGAGCTTTTCCAGGCCGTTGATGGAGAGTTCGTCGGGCTCGGATTTCATCAGCCAGTAGGCCATTTTTGGGCTCCTGAAAAAGGCATTGGGCAAGTTGTCGGGCAATTGCATGACAAACCGACAGTCGGTTGGCGTCAAGGTTTGCGTGTTGGTTCACGTTACCGCAGAATGCGCGCTTTTAAGCTTGACGCAGCTGCAACGGACTACTTTGGAACGTTGTTGTCATCGTGTACGAGGTGCCTGAAAGGGGGGCAATCGATGCAACGTAAGCCGGATTTACTATGGATTTTGGTTATTTTGTTTGGTCTGGGCGTCGTGACCACCGGTTATGCCCAAAGCCTGTGGTCGAACAAGACCGATGCACCGGTTGAACTGGCTCAGCAGCAGCCACAACCGTTCAAGCGTTAACTCAAGCATTCACTAAGGCGCCGCTGTTTCCAGCGGCGTTTGTGCGACATACCACTGCTTATCGGTGACCGTCCCCGCCAACGGCACATCCCAGCTGGCCTGCGCCAGGCGTCCGACTTTCTGGCATTCATGGGCCAGCCCTAGCAGCGTTGGCTTGCGCCAGCTCTGGCGCCGAGAAAGATAGGCCAGGCTGCGGTCGTAAAACCCGCCGCCCATGCCCAGGCGCCCACCCACATCATCGAACCCCACCAACGGCAACAACACCAGGTCCAGCGCCCAGACTTGGCGTTGGCGATGGGCATTGACCCGTGGTTCAAGGATGCGAAAGCGGTTGGGCAGCAACTTATCCCCAGGGCGTACGCGCTGGAACACCATCTTGGTGCGCGGCCAGGCGCTGAGCACCGGCAGGTAAGTGGCTTTGCCGCGGCGCTGGGCTGCACGCAGCAGCAGGCGCGGATCGATTTCACCGTCTGTAGGCAGATATAAAGAGATATGTTTGGCCCGGCGAAACAGCGGGTGCTGTGCCAGTTGCCGGTACAGGCCGTGAGCGGCCTGGCGCTGCTCGCTTGGCGTGAGGGCGCGGCGGGCCTTGCGCAACATGCGTCGAAGGTGCGGACGAGATAGCGGCGCAGGTTCGGTCATGATTTCGGCTCATAAAACAATGCCAGTCCGGGGACTGGCATTGAGTTTGGGAATTCAGGCTCCCCGACAGAGCCGCTGTCGACTTAGCCCTTGAACCCGAAAGTTCAAGGTGGAAGAAGCAGTAGGCTTTAAGGCTTTCCGTCTAGCGGACATGCACACCAGCCCAACGTGCAACTTCCAGGGTAGTGCGAATCGGCTCAGGGACATCGCCGACTGGCAAACACGCCAGGGAGTGGGGCGAGTATACCTTAAACCTGCTCGGCAATCAGCCCTTGGGTGTGTCTGAATCGGTGGAAAGCACCAGATCCACGCGATCGAGCAGGTCACGCACCTGCTCGCGCGTCGAGCCGCTGGCCTGTACGTCAGGGCGCTCCTGCTTATGCAGCAGGTCGTGGGTGATATTCAGCGCGGCCATCACGGCGATGCGGTCGGCGCCGATCACTTTGCCGCTGCTGCGGATTTCGCGCATCTTGCCATCCAGGTAGCGGGCAGCGCTCACCAGGTTGCTGCGTTCTTCCTGAGGGCAGATGATCGAATATTCTTTGTCGAGGATCTGCACGGTAACGCTATTGCTTGAACTCATGAGTCTTGCTCCAGGGCCTTCAGGCGCGAAATCATCGATTCGACCTTACGCCGGGCGATTTCGTTTTTTTCAATGAGGTGAGCGCGTTCCTCGCGCCAGGTCTTTTCCTGAGCTAATAGGAGTCCGTTTTGACTCTTAAGTTGCTCGACCCGATCAATTAGCAGTTCGAGTCTGGCCATCAGCGCTTGCAGGTCGGTGTCTTCCATTGGGTTCCACTGGATTTGTCTGATGAATGGCAACTGCAGGATAAACGATCTGACGCCCTCGATAGTCTTGGTGCGTCTGCCGGTGCTAGGATACAGCGCTCCATTCTAGACATTGCGCCGTCTGGCGCCTAGCTCACCATGCCCATTCAGAACTCCCCGTACGATGCTTTTTCCAAACTGCTGAGCGCCAGCGGCCATCCATGCTCGCCTGCTGAACTGCACGGCGTGCTGTTGGGCCGCAGTTGCACCGGTGTCGGCTTTGATGCCGACACCTGGTTGGCCGATGTGGCCGAGCTGCTGGAAACCGAACCCACCGACAATGTGCGCAACGCATTGATCGGCCTGCAAGAAATGGTCAAGGGCGAGCTGACCGGTGATGACGTCACCGTGGTCCTGCTACTGCCCACCGACGACGCCCCGCTGGCTGATCGCGCTGCCGCGCTGGGCCAATGGTGCCAGGGTTTCCTCCATGGTTTCGGCGTGAATGCCGGCGGCCTGGAGCTGAGCACCGACGCCAAGGAAGTGCTGCAGGACCTGGCGGCCATCTCCCAGGTGCAAGATGCCCTGGAAGAATCCGAAGACGGCGAAGGCGACTACATGGAAGTCATGGAATACCTGCGTGTCGCGCCGCTGCTGCTGTTCACCGAGACCCGCAAGTCCGCTGAGCCCGTCGCACCCAAGCCGTCGCTGCACTGAGAAAGGACACCCATCTGCCCATGATCCATATCCCCAAAGCGGAATACACCCGGCGTCGCAAGGCGCTCATGGCGCAGATGGAACCCAACAGCATCGCGATCCTGCCGGCCGCCGCCGTGGCCATCCGCAACCGCGATGTCGAGCATGTCTACCGCCAGGACAGCGATTTCCAGTACCTGAGCGGTTTCCCCGAGCCCGAAGCGGTGATCGTGCTGATGCCCGGTCGCCAGCACGGCGAGTACGTGCTGTTCTGCCGCGAGCGCAATGCCGAGCGCGAATTGTGGGACGGCCTGCGTGCCGGCACCGAGGGCGCGATCCGCGACTTTGGCGCTGACGACGCATTCCCCATTACCGATATTGACGACATCCTGCCCGGCCTGATCGAAGGTCGCGACCGCGTGTACTCGGCCATGGGCAGCAATGCCGAGTTCGACCGGCATGTGATGGAGTGGATCAACGTGATCCGTTCCAAAGCGCACCTGGGCGCCCAGCCGCCGAACGAATTCGTTGCCCTGGATCATTTGCTTCACGATATGCGCCTGTATAAATCGGCGGCAGAAGTGAGGGTGATGCGCGAGGCGGCGCGAATTTCCTGTGTGGCTCATGTGCGGGCGATGCAGGCCAGTCGTGCCGGTTTGCATGAGTTCAGCCTGGAAGCCGAACTGGATTACGAGTTCCGCAAGGGCGGCGCGAAAATGCCCGCCTATGGCTCCATCGTCGCCGCCGGGCGCAACAGCTGCATCCTGCATTACCAGCAGAATGACGCGGTGCTCAAGGACGGCGATCTGGTGCTGATCGACGCCGGGTGCGAGATCGATTGCTACGCCAGCGACATCACCCGTACCTGGCCGGTCAATGGCAAGTTTTCGCCCGAGCAAAAGGCGATCTACGAGATTGTGCTGGCCTCCCAGGAAGCCGCCTTCAAGCAGATCGCGCCGAACAAACATTGGAACCAGGCCCACGAGGCGACCGTGCAGGTCATCACCGCCGGCCTGGTGAAGTTGGGGTTGTTGCAAGGTGACGTTGACGAACTGATCGCCAGCGAAGCCTACCGCGCCTTTTACATGCACCGTGCCGGCCACTGGCTGGGCATGGATGTGCATGATGTGGGCGAGTACAAAGTGGGCGGTGAATGGCGCGTGCTGGAAGTGGGCATGGCCTTGACCGTGGAGCCGGGCATCTATATTTCCCCGGACAACCAGAACGTGGCAAAGAAATGGCGCGGCATTGGCGTGCGCATCGAGGACGACGTGGTAGTGACCAAGCAAGGCTGTGAAATCCTGACCGGCGGTGTGCCCAAGACCGTTGCCGAGATCGAGGCGTTGATGGCGGCTGCCCGATGAGCCGGGTCAACCTGGCGATTATCGGCGGTGGCCTGGTGGGCGCCAGCCTGGCCCTGGCATTGCAAGCCGGGGCCAAGGCGCGGGGTTGGAAGATCGTGCTGATCGAACCCTTTGCACCGGGCGACAGCTACCAGCCGAGCTACGATGCGCGCTCTTCTGCGCTGTCGTTTGGCGCACGCCAGATTTACCAGCGGCTGGGCCTGTGGCAAGCCATTTCCCGGCGCGCCGAGCCGATCAAGCAGATCCACGTTTCGGACCGTGGGCGTTTCTCCACCGCGCGCTTGTCCGCGATGGAGGAGGGTGTGCCGGCCCTGGGTTATGTGGTGGAAAACGCCTGGCTCGGCCAATGCCTGTGGCAAGGCTTGGACAAGGACGTGGTGAGCTGGCGCTGCCCGGCGGAAGTCACGCGCATGGAGCCGCTGCCCGATGGCTATCGCCTGACCCTCAACGATGAAACCGTGCTGGAATGCGACCTTGCCGTATTGGCTGATGGCGGCCGCTCCGGCTTGCGTGAGCAACTGGGCATTGGCGTGAAAACCCGGCCCTACAACCAGAGCGCGCTGATCGCCAACATCACCCCGAGCGAAGCCCACAATGGCGAGGCGTTCGAGCGCTTTACCGATGAAGGCCCCATGGCCTTGCTGCCGCTGCCGGACAACCGTTGCGCGCTGGTCTGGACCCGCATCGGCATGGACGCCCAGCGCCTGGCCAACCTTGACGAACGTAGCTTCCTGAGCGAGTTGCAGGGTGTGTTCGGGTATCGCCTGGGCACCCTCAAGCAAGTGGGCGCCCGCCACCTGTACCCGTTGACCCTGGTGGAAGCCGAAGAACAAGTGCGCTCGCACCTGGCCGTTCTCGGCAATGCCGCCCACAGCCTGCACCCGATTGCCGGGCAGGGGTTCAACCTGTCCCTGCGCGATGCCAGTGCCTTGGCCGAAGCGCTGTTGGCCGGGCCGGCGGTGCCGGGTGACTTGGCGACGTTGCAAGGCTATCGCGAGCGTCAGCGCCTGGACCAGCAACTCACCGTAGGCTTCTCCGACCAGGTCACGCGCCTGTTCGGCAGTGCTCAGCCGTTGGTGGCGCTGGGCCGCAATATGGGCTTGCTCGGCCTCGACCTGTTGCCCCCGGCCAAACGCTGGTTCGCCCGTCAGGCCATGGGCCTGGGTACGCGTTCCGATGCGTAAGTGGCTAACCCAACGCGTGGGCAAGGCGCGCCTGTTGCGCTGGTTCCTCACCCTGTACCCGCCGTACCTCGGCGCCGGGGTGCGGGTGCAGGCACTGAGTGCCGACTTCCGGCATGCCAAGGTGCGCATGGGCCTGGGTTGGTACAACCGCAATTACGTCGGTACGCAATTTGGCGGCAGCCTGTATTCGATGGTCGATCCGTTCTACATGTTGCTGTTGATGGAAAACCTGGGCCGCGACTACATCGTGTGGGACAAGGCTGCGAGTATCGACTTCATCTCGCCGGGCAAAGGCCCGGTGTATGCCGAATTCTCCATCGACGACACTTTGCTCGATGAAATCCGGCGCCAGACCGCAGGTGGCGAGAAATATCTGCCCCACCTCAAGGTCGAGATTCATGACGGCTCCGGCACCCTGGTGGCGCGGGTCGACAAAACCCTTTATGTGCGGCGCAAGCCGCCAGCGAGACAGGCTTGAATATGGACATGCGCGCAGATGTGCTGATTGTCGGGGCCGGAATGGTCGGAAGCGCCCTGGCGCTGGCGTTGCAGGGCAGTGGCCTGCAGGTGCTGCTGCTCGACGGCAGCCCGTTGAGCGTCAAGCCGTTTGAACCGGCTGCGGCGTTTGAACCGCGGGTGAGCGCGCTGTCGGCGGCCAGCCAGCGCATTCTTGAGCGCCTGGGCGTGTGGGACGGCATCGTAGAGCGGCGTGCCAGCCCCTATGGCGAAATGCAGGTATGGGACGGCAGCGGCACTGGGCAGATCCACTTCTCGGCGGCCAGTGTGCATGCGGAGGTGCTTGGGCATATCGTCGAGAACCGCGTGGTGCAGGATGCCTTGCTCGATCGCCTGCATGACTGCGACCTCGGCCTGCTGGCCAATGCGCGCCTGGAACAGATGCGCCGATCCGGCGATGACTGGTTGTTGACCCTGGCCGACGGCCGCAAGCTGCGCGCGCCGCTGGTGGTGGCCGCCGACGGTGCCAACTCCGCCGTACGCCGCCTGACCGGTACACCTACCCGCGAATGGGATTACCTGCACAACGCCATCGTCACCAGCGTGCGCAGCAGTCAGCCGCACCAGCGCACCGCGTGGCAACGTTTCACCGACACCGGCCCGTTGGCGTTCCTGCCGCTGGTGCGCGATGGGCAGGAAGACTGGTGCTCGATTGTTTGGTCGACCACGCCCGCGGAGGCTGAGCGCTTGATGGCGCTGGATGATGAACGCTTCTGTCGGGAACTGGAACGTGCCTTCGAGGGACGCTTGGGCACTGTGGTCAGTGCCGACCCGCGTGTGTGCGTACCGTTGCGCCAGCGCCATGCCAAACGCTATGTGGCCGAAGGCTTGGCGTTGATCGGCGACGCCGCCCACGTCATCCACCCGTTGGCGGGGCAGGGCGTCAACCTGGGCTTCCTCGATGCGGCCGTGCTGGCCGAAGTGCTGTTGGCAGCGACCGAGCGTGGCGAGCGCCTGGCCGATGTGAAAGTGCTGAGCCGTTACGAGCGACGTCGTATGCCCCACAACCTGGCGCTGATGGCGGCGATGGAAGGCTTCGAACGCTTGTTCCAGGCCGATCAACTGCCGCTGCGCTGGCTGCGCAACGCGGGTTTGAAAATCGTCGACCAGATGCCCGAAGCCAAAGCCGTGTTTGTGCGCCAGGCACTGGGTTTGACTGGCGATCTTCCCGAACTCGCCAAACCCTGAACTGAAATGCGTCCGTTCGGGCTTGTGTGGGAGCGGGCTTGCTCGCGAATGCAGTGGGTCAGTTGATATTTCTATAACTGACACTCCGTTTTCGCGAGCAAGCCTGCTCCCACAAAGGTGAATAAAAGCACCTGCAACATCTGGTAACGCCTCCACCAAGCGTTACCAAATGTGAGTCCTTATCATTTGCCCTCCATTTGCAAATGAGAGACCGCACCCATGTTGGCACCCAAGCGCCTCCTGACTGCCCTGGCACTCACCCTGATCGGCAGCACCACCGTGCAGGCGGCCGACGAAGTCGTGGTCTACTCCTCGCGTATCGACGAACTGATCAAGCCCGTGTTCGACGCCTACACCAAAAAGACCGGCGTACAGGTCAAGTTCATTACCGACAAGGAAGCCCCGTTGATGCAGCGCATCAAGGCCGAGGGCGAGAACGCCACCGCCGACCTGCTGCTCACCGTTGACGCCGGCAACCTCTGGCAGGCCGAACAGATGGGCATCCTGCAACCCTTCACCTCGCCTGTCATCGACAAGAACATTCCTCTGCAATATCGCTCATCGGCCCACGCCTGGACCGGTTTGAGCCTGCGTGCGCGGACGATCGCCTACTCCACCGACCGGGTAAAGCCGGGCGACCTGACCACCTACGAAGCCCTGGCCGACAAGCAGTGGGAAGGCCGTCTGTGCCTGCGCACGGCGAAAAAAGTCTACAACCAGTCGCTGACCGCCACGTTGATCGAAACCCATGGCGCGGCCAAGACCGAAGAAATCATCAAGGGTTGGGTGAATAACCTCTCCACCGACGTGTTCTCCGATGACATCGCCGTGCTAGAGGCCATCAACGCCGGGCAATGCGACGTGGGTATCGTCAATACCTATTACTACGGTCGCCTGCACAAGCAGAAGCCAGACCTGGCCGTGAAATTGTTCTGGCCGAACCAGGGCGATCGCGGTGTGCACGTGAACCTCTCCGGCATCGGCCTGACCCAGCACGCACCGCACCCGGAAGCCGCCAAGGCGCTGGTGGAGTGGATGACCACGCCTGAGGCACAGCAGATCTTCGCCGACGTCAACCAGGAATTCCCGGCCAACCCGGCGGTACCGCCATCGGCGGAAGTGGCGACCTGGGGCAAGTTCGTGGCCGATACCTTGCCAGTGGAAGTGGCAGGCAAGCGCCAGGCCGAGGCGATTCGCCTGATGGATCGCGCTGGCTGGAACTGAAGCTGCGCCGCTTAACTGTGGGAGCTGGCTTGCCCGCGATTGCATCACTTCGGTATCACTGATACACCGAGGTGCTTGTATCGCAGGCAAGCCAGCTCCCACATTGGTTAGTGGCCGCTTCAACATCTTTATTTTTCTGAGAGCTTTTCCTTGGCCCACCCCGCCCAACGTCGCTGGTACCTGCCGGTTTTCAGCGTCGCCGCCCTGGTGCTGTTGCCGCTGAGCGTGCTGCTGCTGTCCTGGCAAAGCATCGACCCACAGATCTGGGCGCACCTCTGGGACACTCAGATGCCCCGCTTGCTGGGCAACACCTTGACCCTGGTGCTCGGTGTCGGCCTGGGCGTGACGCTGCTGGGCGTCAGCCTGGCCTGGCTGACCAGCCTGTGCGAATTCCCCGGGCGGCGCTGGCTCGATTGGGCATTGATGTTGCCCTTTGCAATCCCTGCCTATGTGCTGGCCTTCGTGTTCGTGGGCCTGCTGGATTTTGCCGGGCCGGTGCAAACCCTGCTGCGCGAGTGGTTCGGCACCGGGCTGCGTTTGCCGCGGGTGCGCTCCACCAGCGGCGTGGTCATCGTGCTGGTGCTGGTGTTCTATCCCTATGTCTACCTGCTGGCGCGTAGCGCGTTCCTGGCCCAGGGCAAAGGCTTGATGGAAGCGGCGCGGGTACTAGGGCAATCGCCATGGCAAGCGTTCTGGCGCGTGGCGTTACCAATGGCGCGGCCAGCGATTGGTGCCGGTGTGGCCCTGGCGTTGATGGAGACGCTGGCGGATTTTGGCGCGGTCTCGGTGTTCAATTTCGACACCTTCACCACCGCTATCTATAAAACCTGGTACGGCTTTTTCAGCCTGTCCAGCGCCGCGCAACTGGCCAGCCTGCTGCTGCTGGTAGTGATGCTGGTGCTGTATGGCGAGCGACGCGCGCGCGGGGCCAGCCGACCGAGCAATGAGCGCCCACGGGGCAAGGCGTTGTACCACTTGCGCGGATTCAAGGCACTGGCGGCCAGCGCTTGGTGCGGTCTGGTTTTCGCCTGTGCATTCGTGATTCCGATGCTGCAACTGGTGGCGTGGTTCTGGCAGCGTGGCCGCTTCGACCTGGATGAGCGTTACACCGGGCTGATCGTGCATACCCTCTACCTGGGCGGGATCGCAGCGCTGATCACGGTCAGCGTGGCGCTGATACTGGCCTTTGCAAATCGTCTGGCGCCGACCCGCGCGATTCGCTCCGGTATCAGCCTGGCCAATGTCGGCTATGCCTTGCCGGGCTCGGTGCTGGCGGTGTCGATCATGCTGGCGTTCAGTTACCTGGACCGCGAGCTGGTGGTGCCGGTCTCCGGCTGGCTGGGCGGGGCGGGCAAGCCTTTGCTGCTGGGCAGCCTGTCGGCACTGGTGCTGGCGTACCTGGTGCGGTTCCTGGCGGTGGCCTACGGGCCGCTGGAAAACAGCCTGGCGCGCATCCGTCCGTCTTTGCCCGAAGCGGCACGCAGCCTTGGGGTAAGCGGCCCACGACTGTTTTGCAAAGTGTATCTGCCGTTATTGCTGCCGGGCGCGTTGAGCGCAGCGCTTCTGGTGTTCGTGGATGTGCTCAAGGAAATGCCTGCCACCTTGCTGATGCGCCCGTTTGGCTGGGACACCCTGGCGGTGCGGATCTTTGAAATGACCAGTGAAGGCGAATGGGCGCGGGCGTCTTTGCCGGCGCTGACCCTTGTGCTGGTCGGCTTGTTGCCGGTCATCGGGCTGATCCGCCGCTCGGCTCGGCAAATCGGTTAGGTGCCAGTCCTACGGCTTGAGGCTACAATGCGCGGCATTCGGTGCGCTCCGTCTTTCGGATCGACCTGCTGTATGTGGCTGCGGGCCTTGTAATACAAGGTGTTCGGCGCAAGTGGCAGCTCTGCGCGCCTTCGCCAAGCCCGGAAGGAGAAACCCATGGGACAGCGTACGCCTCTGTATGACCTGCATCTCGCCCTCGGCGCGAAAATGGTAGATTTTGGCGGTTGGGATATGCCTTTGCATTACGGCTCGCAAGTTGAAGAACACCATCAGGTGCGACGCGACTGCGGGGTCTTCGATGTATCTCATATGACCGTGATCGATGTCACCGGCCCCCAGGCCAAGGAATGGCTCCAGTACCTGCTGGCCAATGATGTCGACCGACTGCACGGCTGTGGCCGAGCGTTGTACAGCGCCATGCTCAACGAGCAGGGCGGGGTGGTGGATGACATGATCGTCTACCGCACCGAAACCGGTTACCGCCTGGTGGTCAACGCCGCCACGCGCGATCAGGACATGGCCTGGATGCAGGCGCAACTGGGCAGCTACTCAGTGCACCTGCATGAGCGCTCCGAGTTGGCCATGCTCGCCATCCAAGGCCCCCACGCCCGGCAGAAAATCGCCGAACTGGTGACCCAGTCCCGTGGCATCCTGATCCATCAGCTCAAACCGTTCGAAGGCCGGGCCGACGGCGACTGGTATATCGCCCGCACCGGCTATACCGGCGAAGACGGCCTCGAAATAGTGCTGCCGGCCGATCAGGCTCCAGGCTTTTTCAACGACCTGGTAGGCGCTGGCATTTCTCCCATCGGCCTCGGTGCGCGCGACACCTTGCGCCTGGAGGCCGGCATGAACCTGTATGGCCAGGATATTCACCAGGCCGTCTCACCCCTGGCGGCCAACATGGCTTGGAGCATCGCCTGGGAACCTGTGGAGCGTAACTTCATTGGCCGCGCCGCGCTGGAAGCAGAAAAAGCAGCCGGCGTGCAGTTCAAACTGGTGGGGCTCGTCCTCGAAGAACGGGGTGTGCTGCGCGCTCACCAAGTGGTTCGTATCGCCAATGTTGGCGAAGGAGAGATCACCAGTGGTAGTTTCTCGCCTACGCTAAGCAAATCCATTGCGCTGGCGCGTGTGCCGACGGCGACTGCCGACCGGGCCGAAGTGGAAATCCGCGGCAAGTGGTATCCGGTTCGAGTGGTCAAGCCGACCTTCGTGCGCCATGGCAAAACCTTGATCTAACCAATTCCGGCAGGCCGAAGGCCGCTGACATTTCATCTTGAGGACACAGACTATGAGCAATATCCCTGCCGACCTGCGTTTTGCCGAAAGTCACGAATGGGCCCGTCTGGAAGCTGACGGCACCGTGACCGTCGGGATCTCCGACCATGCACAGGAAGCTTTGGGTGATGTGGTGTTTGTTGAATTGGCAGAAGTGGGTGCCCATTTTGAAGCGCAAGGCCAGGCGGGTGTGGTTGAGTCGGTGAAAGCAGCCTCGGATATCTACTCGCCGGTTGCCGGCGAAGTGATTGCTGTCAACGAAGAGCTGAGTGGCAGCCCTGAGCTGTTGAACTCGGACCCGTACGGCGCCTGGATCTTCAAGCTCAAGCCAAGCGACAAGGCCGAGCTGGACAAGCTGCTGGATGCCGCCGGCTACAAAGCCGTCATCGGCGAATAAACGCCTGCCCCAATACAGGCGCGGGCTAATGTGGGAGCGGGCTTGCTCGCGAATGCGGTGGTTCAGTCATTGATGTATTGACTGACACTCCGCATTCGCGAGCAAGCCCGCTCCCACACTGTACTGCATCAACCTTGAGTGTTCAGTACGGCTTTAACCGCCGCTACAGCTCGCTCCACATCCGCCTCTGTCATCGCCGTGAACATCGGCAACGACACGATCAAACGCCCAACACGC
The DNA here is from genome assembly GCF_002018845.1 of Pseudomonas sp. MF6394. Taxonomy (NCBI): domain Bacteria; kingdom Pseudomonadati; phylum Pseudomonadota; class Gammaproteobacteria; order Pseudomonadales; family Pseudomonadaceae; genus Pseudomonas; species Pseudomonas sp. MF6394. The sequence goes on along the minus strand of NZ_MVOJ01000032.1, from coordinate 14,497 downwards.
TCTGCCACCGGGAACATGCCTTCCTTGAAACCCTGTGCCCGATACAGGCTCAGCAGGTGGATCGGTGGGTAGTGATAGCCGATACCCACGCCGTGGGCCTGCATCTTTTCCATGAACGTCGCACGGGCTGGCAGGCCATCCTGGCGCTCTGGCAACACCAGTTGGAACAGGTGCCAGTTGCTGTTTTCGAAGTCGGCCGGCGGCAGTTGCGCGCCGTATTGGGCTTCGAAATCGCTGCCCAAGCACTTGAAATAGTGCCGTGCCAGGTTCTGGCGATGGGCGGTGATCTTCTCGATGTGCGCGAATTGCCCCAGGCCGATGGCGGCGGCAATGTCGGTCATGTTGAACTTGCCCCCCAGCACATCCACATCCAGACCATCGAAGCCGCTGCGGGTGACGCCTTGCAGGCGGTACTTCTCGGCCAGACGGGCCTCCTCGGCGTTGTTCAACACCAGGCAGCCGCCTTCGGACGACGTGATGTTCTTGTTCGCCTGGAAGCTGAAAGACACGAAGTCGCCGGTTGCGCCGATGCGTTCCCCATCCCAGCTGGACCCCAGGGCCTGGGCGGCATCTTCAACAATGCGCAGGTTGTACTTGTTGGCCAGCGCGTAGAGCATCGGCATATCCAGGGGCAAGCCGGCCAGGTAGACCGGGATGATCGCCTTGGTGCGAGGGGTAATGGCGGCTTCCACCTGGGCCAGGTCGATATTGCGCGTCACCGGGTCGATGTCGGCAAAAACCGGAGTGGCGCCGACTTCGAGAATCACGTTGGCCGTGGCAACCCAGGAGATTGGCGTGGTGATGACTTCATCCCCAGGCCCGATTCCGGCGATGCGCAAGGCGATCTCCATGGTGCAGGTGCCCGAGTTGAAGGTGCGCACCGGACGGCCGCCAAAATACTCCGACAACTGTGCTTCGAACGCCTGCACCTTTGGCCCGCTGGTGATCCAGCCGGAACGCAGAACATCACCGACCGCCGTGATGGTGGCTTCATCAATGGTCGGTTTGGAAAACGGCAGGAAGGGCTGTTGGCTCATGACGAAGAAGGCATCCGTTTCAGGTAGGCGATGAAAAATACACGTGTCAGTGGGGCATGGTTGCACGCTGAGACTGAATATAGCCTGTCATCCATGAACGATTCGTCATACAACAGGCAAAAAAATGCCGCTTGAAAAAGCGGCATTTTTTATGAGGGCAGTTATTACTCGGTGACAGCATTCTTCGCCAGGATGGCGTTAGCCAGTTCCATGTCCGTGGCTTGGAGGCCAGGGTTGTCGGCGCGGACCTTCTGCATCGCCGCTTCCAGGTACGGGCCGCGAATGCCGCCGTCGCTGGCGACGAAGCTGCCTGCGTCGTCCTGGGCCGCGACCACCAGCTTGTGGTCCTTGAACGTCAGGTAAGTCGAGCCAGTGGTGGCGCCCGACGAGATGACATTACGCCAGAAGCTATCGGCCATGGCTGAGCCGACAGGTAGGGAAAGCACAGCGAGGGTTGCGACAGCATATTTGAGACGCATGATGGGTGACTCCGGTGGGTTATCTGTACGTTTTGATTGTAGTTAACCCGATCCAGTTCCATCACTGACTAAACAGTTTCAACCTTTAAAATCACCCCATCCTGCCCAACCACGCGGACTTGAGCGCCCACGGGGGCGTCGGCACCGGTGACCATCCACACGCCATCGCCGACTTTGACCTTGCCGCGACCATCCACAATGGCTTGATGCACCACGAAAGTGCGCCCCACCAACTCTGAACCGCGCTCGTTCAACCCCGGTTGATCACTGGCCTTGGCGCTGCTGCGCTGGCGTTTCCACCAGTACACGGCAGTCAGTATCGACAACATCGCAAACAGCAGCAGTTGCCATTCCAGCCCGAGCGGTGGGAACAGGAACTTGATCACGCCCACGGCAGCGGCGGCGATACCCATCCACAGCAGGTAGCCTCCGGCACCGAACACCTCGAGAATCAACAGCACGGTGCCCAGTGCCAACCAGTCCCAGAACGACAAATGCAGCAGGAAGTCCCACATGGTGATGGCCTCAGCCTTTCTGGTTGCCGAAGGTTGCCTTGACGATTTCGCCGATACCGCCCACGGCGCCAATCACTTGGCTGGCTTCTAGCGGCATCAGGATGACCTTGCTGTTGTTGGCCGACGCAAGCTTGCCCAAGGCGTCGATGTATTTTTGCGCGACGAAGTAGTTCACCGCCTGCACATTGCCGGACGCGATGGCTTCGGACACCACTTGTGTCGCCCGCGCTTCGGCTTCAGCCTGACGCTCACGTGCCTCGGATTCCAGGAACGCGGCCTGGCGGCTGCCTTCGGCTTCAAGGATTTGCGCCTGCTTTTTGCCTTCCGCTGTCAGGATCGCCGACGCCCGCAGGCCCTCTGCTTCGAGGATCTGTGCACGCTTGATTCGCTCGGCTTTCATCTGGCCGGACATGGCGGCCATCAGGTCGGCGGGCGGGCTGATGTCCTTGATCTCGATACGGGTGATCTTGATGCCCCATGGCGCAGTGGCTTCATCCACGGTGCGCAGGAGTTTTTCGTTGATGCCGTCACGCTGGCTCAGCATGGCGTCCAGCTCCATGGAGCCGAGTACGGTGCGGATATTGGTCTGCAGCAGGTTGCGGATAGCATGTTCGAGGTTGTTGACCTCATAGGCGGCCTGGGCGGTGTTGACCACCTGGAAGAAGCACACGGCATCGATCTGCACGGTGGCATTGTCGGCGGTGATGACTTCTTGAGGCGGGATATCCAGCACGCTTTCCATCACGTTGATCTTGCGACCGATGCGGTCCATGACCGGGATGATGATATTCAGGCCGGGTTTCAAGGTGTTGGTGTAGCGGCCGAAACGCTCGACGGTCCATTGGTAGCCCTGGGGCACCACTTTGAAACCCATGAACAGGATGGCGATGGCCAAGCCTACGAAAAGAAGCAGTACGGTTCCGATCTGCATAGCGATTCCCTATCTGAAGGTGTCAGTGAATGACATTAGGCCGATTGTAACGGTCTGGTCACGGATAAAGACGGTTTCATGCCCCAATAAACAAAGGATTTGTTTCTGAATCCCCTGGCGTGACCCGCAATACCTCCGTCATCGTGGTCAGCCCGGCCTTCACTTTCTCGATGCCGGCCATGCGCAGGCTGCTCATGCCCTGCGCCAGTGCTCCGCGGCGCAGGGCTTGTACGTCCGCGCCCGGGGTGACCAGCGCCTGGAGGGCTGGGTCCATGAGCATGATTTCATACAGCCCGGCCCGGCCTCGATAACCGCTGTCACGGCATTGCGCACAGCCGACAGCATCAAAGCCGCCAGCGTCCTCCTGGCCCATGGGGCGCTTGCAGTGGCTGCACAGAACCCGCACCAAGCGCTGCGCCATCACGCCTATGAGCGTGGCTTTGATCAAATAGTGAGCAATACCCAGCTCTTGCAGGCGGCTGATGGCGCTGGGCGCATCGTTGGTGTGCAAGGTCGATAGCACCAGATGCCCGGTCAGCGCGGCCTGGATAGCCATCTCTGCGGTTTCCTGGTCGCGGATTTCGCCGATCATGATGATGTCCGGGTCCTGGCGCAGCAGGGCGCGGATGCCGCTGGCGAACGTGAGGTCGATGTTGTGCTGGACCTGCATCTGGTTGAAGGCCGGCTCGACCATTTCAATCGGGTCTTCCACCGTGCACAGGTTGACCTCGCGGGTCGCCAGTTGCCTGAGGGTGGTGTAGAGGGTGCTGGTCTTGCCCGAGCCGGTTGGGCCGGTGACGAGGATGATGCCGTGGGTGCGTCGCGTCATGGCGTGCCAGCGTTGCTGGTCGGCGTTGGACAAACCCAACTGGTCAAAATCCTTGAGCAGCACCTGAGGGTCAAAAATTCGCATCACCAGCTTTTCGCCGAATGCCGTGGGCAGGGTCGAAAGCCGCAATTCCACCTCGATACCCGCAGGGTTTCGGGTCTTGACGCGGCCATCCTGGGGTTTGCGTTTCTCGGCCACGTTCATGCGCCCCAGGCTTTTCAGGCGGCTGACCACGGCCATGGTGACCTGCGGGGGAAATTGATAGACGTCATGCAGCAGCCCATCAATGCGAAAGCGCACCCGGCCCTGGTCGCGGCCGGGCTCAATATGGATATCGCTGGCCCGTTGGCCAAAGGCGTATTGCAGCAGCCAGTCGACGATGTTGACGATATGCGCGTCGTTGGCATCCGGCTCCTTGTCACTGGCGCCGAGGCTGAGCAAGTCGACATTGCCAGGCACCGTCATCTTTTGATCCGCACCGCTGACGGACTTGGCCAAGCGATAAAACTCGTTGATACAGCGTTGGATGTCCTGGGGGTTGGCAACCACGCGCTTGATCGTGCGTTTGAGCACCTGGGACAGCCCGGCTTCCCAGGCGGTGATATGGGGTTGGGCACTGGCGACCGTCACGCTGTGGGCATCCACGGCGACTGCAAGAATGCCGTGGCGCTGGGCGAAGGCGTGGGACATCAAGGGCACCACGGCCGCCACGTCGATCTGCAACGGGTCGATGCGCAGGTAAGGCTGGCCGACCTGCCGGGCCAGCCATTGGGTCAAGGTCTCCAGGCAAGGGCCCTGGGCTGCGTTGCATTCCAGGGGGTGCTGGCTGGCGGGCGCTGGCACCACCTTTTGCGCCGCCTGCGCCGTGATCAGCCCTTGCTCGACCAGCGCCGGCAACAATTGCTGCAGTTCCAAGGGGTGATCGTGGGCGATGACGGGCATGCAGGTTTTCCTGGGCGGCTCGGGGTGTAATCCCAGGCTAGCCAACCGCTGAAGATCTGGCGTGCGCGTGTATTGCAGGTTTTTACTGCGCCATCGCCGCCAGCGCTTGGGGCCGCTCGGAATCAGCTGACCACAGCTCCAGGGTGCAGACGCTGATCAGGTTTCGAATCTTTTCACCGATCACTTGGGCGCGGTGCCAGCTCAGGCCGGTCATCACGATATCGATGCTCAGCAGGTCGGCTTCCCGGTTCGCGCTGACCTGGGTGGGCGTGAGCAATTGCAGCGCGAAGTAGTTCAGCACCCGGCACAGCACGTCCGGTTCGGCCTCGGCGACGATGTGATAGTGCGCCCGGCAGTGGCTGCTATTGGCCGCCCACGCATCGACGCGGGTGGCAGGGTAGGCGGTTTCGACGGCGTGCATGCTGACTCTCCAAATTCGACTGGAGGAATTTTTACATTCGCCTCGGGAGATTTCTTATCTAAGATGAGCCTGTTTGGCGATAAATCGACTCAATCAATTCAAGATCATCCTATTAATGGGTACGTTTATGCACAGTGAGTTGGACGCCTACGACCGCCGCATCCTGGCCTTGCTGCAAGAGGATGCCTCGCTCTCCAGCGCACAGATTGCCGAGCAGGTCGGCCTGTCGCAGTCGCCGTGCTGGCGGCGCATTCAGCGGCTCAAGGACGAGGGCGTGATCCGCGGCCAGGTCACGCTGCTGGACCGCAAGAAAATCGGGCTCAACACGCAGATTTTCGCCGAGGTCAAACTCAACGCCCACGGTCGCTCCAATTTCACCGAGTTCACCGAGGCGATTCGCGGGTTTCCGGAAGTGTTGGAGTGTTATGTGCTGATGGGGGCGGTGGATTTTCTGCTGCGTATCGTCACCTCGGATATCGAGGCGTATGAGCGGTTTTTCTTCGAGAAGCTGTCGATGGTGCCGGGGATCCAGGAGGTCAACTCGATTGTGGCGCTGTCGGAGATCAAGTCCACCACCAGCCTGCCAGTATTGCGCTGACAGCGAGGGCCTCATCGCGGCATAGGTATCTACACAACTTCGAGGCGACGCTGGACCTGTGGCGAGGGAGCTTGCTCCCGTGACGGCCTGACAGTCGACGCTTATCTACCTGACGCGCCACGGTCCAAATGTGGGAGCTGGCTTGCCTGCGAAGACGGCCTGACAGTCAACACAGCTGGATTGTGTACATATCCATTGCTGCGGTAACGGCTACTTAGGGTTCCGCCCTGACGGCGGCTCACTTTTGAAAAGCGCAAAAGTAAGCAAAACGCTCTTGCCCCACCACTCGGCACCTCGCCTAGGCTCGGTGTGCCCGTAATCCGCCAGTGATTTGGGGGGCCGCCGCCACGCGCCATCCATGGCGCGGGGCGGCTAAACCGGCATCCCTGCCGGTTTACCCCCCAAATCCCTGTCGAATTCCGGCCAGCGTGGTTTAACGGGGCGCCTGAGATCAAAAGCAGATCAAGATCAAGAGCGGCTCGCTTCGCATCGTGGTTACCGTTGAGCGTTACAGATTTGTGTAGATACCTAAGCTCATCGCGGGCAAGCCCGCGATAGCGATATTACAGGCGCAGCAGGGTCTTCCAGGCACGATTCTGATACACCGCAATCGCCTGGTGCATACGCGCATCCAGGGATTCGTCGGTAATCGGCTGGTTGGCCAGGTGCGCCAGTTTGTTCAGCTCGCCGTACAAGCGGTCCAGTTCAGGAATGTCCACCACGTGGCGTGCATGGTGCAGCCAGGCCTGGATGCGTTCGATGCGCGGCAGTTGCTCGGCCAGATCTTCCGGCTGCTGCTGGTAGCGCTGCAGTTGCAGGGCGACGGCGTCGTCGGCCAACAGGCGTGGCAGCCAGTTGGTGATTTGCGCAGCGCCCTGGCGGTTGCCACGCACGTTACGTTCGGCTGTCCAGGTGCGAGCCAGCAACCAGCGCGAGAGGTTGAGTGAGAACAGGCCCCAGCGCACGTCTTGCAGCTCTTCGATGAACTGCTCAGGCGCGGCTTTGCGGATGTCTTCATCGTCGTCACCGGCCTGGACCAGCGGGCGCCAGTCTTCCAGCAACGCATCCAGGGCGCTGCGCAGTTCGCTGGTGGATTGGCGCGGCGCGGCCTGGCCGAGGCTGCCGATCAGGGCGCGCAATTCACCGAGGTTCTCGACCCAGTCTTGCAGCAGGCGCCAGTGGCCATTGAAGCGGTATTGCTCGGCCAGGCGCTGGCTGCTGCCCAGCAGGTGCCACAGGATCGCGGCGAAGGCATCGTCCAATGGCATTTCGACGTGGATCTGTGGCGCCGGCAGGCTCAGGGAGTAGCTGCTGGCGTCATACAGGCGGTAGCCGCGTTCGGCCTTGCTGATGTCGCACGGCATCAGGGCCAGGGTCGCGGCCAGCTCGGCGGCCAACTCCAGCAGGGCTGCCGGTTCGCCTTCGCGCAGTTCCAGTTCCAGCTCGCAGATTTCTTCTTTCTGCTTGCCGACCACCACGTGGCCCAGGTCCAGGGCGGCTTCGATCACCACCTTGGCCTTGCCGCGGCCCCAGGCGATTTCGGCGCGCTCACGCACGAAGTCGGTGGTAAAGATCGGCTTGAGGGTCTTTTTGTCCAGCTCGGCCAGTTGCTCGGGCCAGCACTCGCCATCGAGTTTCTTCACGTCGAGCTTGGCTTTGGGCAGGTCCCAGTTGTATTCGTTGCGTTCCGACAAGCCGGCGACGCTTTGGCCGCGGGTTTTGAGGGTCTGGATGATGTCGTCACCGTCCTTGCGCAGGCGCAGGGCAACCTTGGCCTGGGCCAGGTCGCGCTCGGGGGTATCGAAGTACTGGTTCATCAACTCACGGCGTTCCCAGCCACTTTTGTTGCGTTTTTTCAGTAACGGGTGCTCACGCAGCGCGGCGAGTGTTTCGCGGCTGACGCGTAGCTTGATTTCGGTTTCTTTCTGCATGGCCGGAAAATCCAGGATCGGGAGCGCAGCCGGGGAAAAGTGTGGCTGCCAAGGTCGTGCAGTGTACAGGACTGAGCCCGGCAACGCGCCGCAACGGTTTATTGTGTTGCGCAGATGCCTCTATAGTGAGGTTCATCCGGGAAGTTGGGAGACCGCGCATGCCGTTACCGTCCATGAAAGAGCAGTTCGCCGCCTTGATCGCCGCGCCGTCGGTGAGTTGCACCCAGGCGTCTCTCGACCAGAGCAACCGCCCGGTGATCGACCTGCTCGCCGCTTGGCTGGGCGACCTGGGCTTTGCCATCGATATCCAACACGTCAGCCCCGGCAAATTCAACCTGTTGGCCAGCTTCGGCAGCGGCCCCGGTGGCCTGGTACTGGCGGGGCATAGCGATACCGTGCCGTATGACGCGGCGCTGTGGAAAACCGACCCGCTCAAGCTGACGGAAGTCGATGGCCGCTGGGTAGGGCTGGGCAGTTGTGACATGAAGGGTTTCTTCGCCCTGATCATCGAAGCGGTGTTGCCGCTGCTCGACCAACCCTTCAAGCAACCGCTGTTGATTCTTGCCACCTGTGACGAGGAAAGCTCCATGTCCGGTGCCCGTGCGCTGGCCGAGGCGGGGCGCCCGCTGGGTCGCGCGGCGGTGATCGGCGAGCCGACCGGGCTCAAGCCGATCCGCCTGCACAAAGGCGTGATGATGGAGCGCATCGACATCCTCGGGCGCAGCGGCCACTCGTCGGACCCCAGTCTGGGCCACAGCGCCCTGGAAGCCATGCATGACGCCATCGGCGAACTGCGGGGCCTGCGCCTGGCGTGGCAGCGCGAGTACCGCAACGCGCAATTCAGCGTGCCGCAGCCGACCATGAACTTCGGCTGCATTCACGGCGGCGACAACCCCAACCGCATCTGTGGCCAGTGCTCCCTGGAGTTCGACCTGCGACCCCTGCCGGGCATGGACCCCGAGGTGCTGCGCGCCGCGATTCGCCAGAAGCTCGAACCCGTGGCCGAGCGGCATAAGGTCAAGATCGACTACGCGCCGTTGTTCCCCGCAGTGCCACCCTTTGAGCAGCCCGAAGACGCCGAGCTGGTGCGGGTGGCGGAACGTTTGACCGGTCATCGTGCCGAAGCAGTAGCGTTCGGCACCGAAGCGCCTTATCTTCAGCGCCTCGGTTGCGAAACCCTGGTGCTCGGGCCTGGCGACATTGCCTGCGCTCACCAGCCGGGCGAATACCTTGAAATGTCACGCTTGACGCCTACAGTGCGTCTATTGCGGGAACTGATCGAACACTACTGCCTGAAACCTGCATAAATTTACCCCTGCCCATTCGTACATAAGGAGAGTGAGCGTGTCGCCAAGCCTGTTCCGACGATAACCATCAGCCGCTGTGCGCTTTCACGATTGATCCTTTATTTGGCTGCTTTTTATTACAGGCCCAGGTGTTATGCCCGAATACGTCAACTGGCTTCGTCACGCTTCGCCCTACATCAACGCCCACCGCGACTGCACTTTTGTGGTCATGCTGCCCGGCGATGGTGTGGACCACCCCAACTTCGGCAATATCGTCCACGACCTGGTGCTGCTCCACAGCCTGGGTGTGCGCCTGGTGCTGGTGCACGGCTCGCGCCCGCAAATCGAAACCCGCCTTGAAGCACGCGGCCTTACCCCGGCTTACCACGAAGGCTTGCGCATCACCGATGCCGCGACGCTGGAGTGTGTGATCGACGCGGTGGGCCATCTGCGCATCGCCATCGAGGCGCGCTTGTCCATGGACATGGCGTCCTCGCCGATGCAGGGCTCGCGCCTGCGTGTGGCCAGCGGCAACCTGGTCACCGCACGGCCAATTGGCGTGCTGGAAGGCGTGGACTACCACCATACCGGCGAGGTGCGCCGGGTAGACCGCAAGGGCATCAACCGTTTGTTGGACGAACGCTCCATCGTGCTGCTGTCGCCCCTGGGGTATTCGCCCACCGGCGAGATCTTCAACCTGGCCTGCGAAGACGTCGCTACCCGCGCCGCCATCGACCTGGGCGCCGACAAGTTGCTGCTGTTCGGCGCCGATCCCGGTCTGATCGATGAGAACGGCCGCCTGGTGCGTGAATTGCGCCCACAACAAGTGCCCGCGCACTTGCAACGCTTGGGCAGCAACTATCAAGCCGAACTGCTCGATGCCGCTGCCGAAGCCTGCCGCGGTGGAGTAGGGCGCAGCCATATCGTCAGCTACGCCGAAGACGGCGCCTTGCTCACCGAGCTGTTTACCCGCGACGGCGGCGGTACGCTGGTGGCCCAGGAGCAATTCGAACTGGTGCGCGAAGCGGCGATTGAAGACGTCGGCGGCTTGCTGGACCTGATCAGCCCGCTGGAAGAGCAGGGCATTCTGGTGCGCCGTTCGCGGGAAGTGCTGGAGCGTGAGATCGAACAGTTCAGCGTGGTCGAGCGCGAAGGCATGATCATCGCCTGCGCGGCGCTGTATCAGATCGCGGATTCGGATGCGGGCGAGCTGGCGTGCCTGGCAGTGAACCCGGAATACCGCCACGGCGCGCGCGGCGATGTGTTGCTCGAACGTATCCAGACCCGTGCACGAGCGCAGGGCTTGAAAACCCTCTTTGTACTCACCACCCGTACGGCCCACTGGTTCCGCGAACGCGGCTTTGTACCCAGCAGCGTGGACCGCCTGCCGTCGGCGCGGGCGTCGCTGTACAACTATCAGCGTAATTCCAAAATCTTCGAAAAGGCTCTGTAACCCCGGCCCTTAAGAATGCTGCAGATCAAAATGTGGGAGCGGGCTTGCTCGCGAAATCGCAGTGTCAGTCAATACATCAATGACTGAACCACCGCCTTCGCGAGCAAGCCCGCTCCCACACTGGACCGCGTTTTTATTGTGGGATGAATTTGTCGGTCACATAGGCCGAATAATCCGGCAGCACCGTCTCCACCTTCCCCTGTTCCTTCAAGAACTTCGCCGTCTCCCCAATCGCCTTCGCCGTGCCGCCCTTGAGCAGCGCAGCGGTTTGCTGTGCCTGTGCATCCGGAAACGTCGTGCCCGCCAGTAGCTCCGGAATGTCGTCGGCATTGGAACCTGTCAATTTGGCGATTTTCTGCACCGGCTCCGAATCCACCGTCCAGCTGTCTTTGTGGGCGGCGTAGTCGGCAAAAGCATCCAGGGTGACCTTGGCGAACTTGGCCACTACGTCAGGATGTTTTTCCGCGAAATCCTTGCGCGCCACCCACACCTCAAATGTGGGTGCACCCCATTGGCCCACCTGCGCCGCGTCTGTGAGGGTCTTGCCGCTCTTGCGGATTTCGCCCAAGGCCGGGGACCACACAAAAGCCCCATCAATATCGCCGCGTTTCCAGGCAGCGGCGATTTCGGCCGGTTGCAGGTTCACCACTTTGACTTGCTGGGTGTCCAGCCCCCAGTGTTTCAGCGCGCCGAGCAGGCTGTAATGGGAGGTGGAGACGAACGGGGTGGCGATGGTTTTGCCGATCAGGTCTTGGGGGTTGTCGATGCCACTGCCGTTGCGCACCACCAGGGCTTCAGAAGCGTTGATCTGTGCCGATACGATAAACGCCACAATCGGCAGGTTGCGCGACGCCGCCGCCGCAAGCGGGCTGGAGCCGAGATTGCCGATGTGTACATCACCCGAAGCGATGGCCGTGACCACCTCTGGCCCGCTATTGAAGCGGCGCCAGGCGATTTTTTCGCCAATGGCTTTTTCGTAGAGGCCGTCGGCCTGGGGAACCTTGCTGGGATCGATGCCGGTCTGGTAGCCCACCGTCAGGTCGGCGGCGTTGACATCAAAAGAAAGTAATAGCGATACAAAAACTGTAACAAATTGACGGGAGGATGTGCGTTTGGCCATGATGGCGTCGCCTTTTTGATCGTGAGTGACGTATGTAACCGTACGGCCACACTAATCGATCTAAAAAAGCACCAGTAAATACCCTTTAGGAATTAGCTTATGGAGCGGCACGTCTATCCTGACCGGCCAGCTTCACGGAAAGTCTTATTCCTGGATCGTATGAAAAAGAATGAAATAATTCTTTTTGGGTGTATGAAAAACTCATTACCCTGCAGGGACCAAATCAACTGCGATTAGACGAAGGTAGTAGACACACAAGGTTACGATTGACTTGGTAGTCACTATCTGGCGCTAATCGCGCATCTGTGGATCGAGGGCGTCAGACCCGAGACCAAAGAAATACAAAAATTAGAAATGAGAGGAGCGGTACATGAAGAAGTCCACCTTGGCTGTGGCTGTAACGTTGGGCGCAATCGCCCAGCAAGCAGGCGCTGCCGGTTTCATCGAAGACAGCAAGGCCACACTGGGCCTGCGCAACTTCTACATCAACACCGATAACCGCGAAGGCACGGCCAACCCGAGCCGCAACGAAGAATGGGGCCAAGGCTTCGATCTGCGTTTCATCTCCGGTTACACCCAAGGCACCGTTGGCTTCGGTCTTGATGCTATCGGCCTGTTGGGTATCCGCCTGGATTCGGGCGGTGGTACCAACGGCGCGACTGCCAGCTCCTACGGCGGCACCGTCTTCCCGAGCAAGTCCAATGGCGAAGCCGTTGATAACTACTCGAGCCTGGGCCTGACCGCCAAGGCCAAGATCTCCCAAACCGAACTGAAGCTGGGTACCTTGCAGCCTAAGCTGCCGGTCATCGTCACCAACGATGGTCGTATGCTGCCGCAAACCTTCCAGGGTGGCCAGATCACCTCCAGCGACATCAAGGACCTGACCCTGGTTGCCGGCCAGATCGAAAAAGCCAAGGGCCGTAACTCCAGCAACAACGAAAGCCTGTCCATCTCCGGCGCCAACAGCCGTGGCGTGAACTGGCGTTCGAGCAACAAGTTCTACTACGCCGGTGGCGACTACAAGATCACCAAGGATCTGACCGCCCAGTACTACTACGGCAACCTGGAAGATTTCTACAAGCAACACTTCCTGGGCCTGACCCACAACTGGGCCATCGGTCCTGGCGTGTTGAAGTCTGACCTGCGCTACTTCAACAGCTCCGACGATGGTAACAACGGTAACCAGTCCGCTTACTTCTCGACGGGCAACTACAGCGGCGTGAACTCCGGCCGTGGCAAAGTCGACAACAACCTGTACAGCGGCCTGTTCCTGTACTCGGTGGCCGGTCACACCTTCGGTGGCGGTTACCAGGTCAGCAACGGCAGCAGCGACTTCCCTTGGCTGAACCAGGGTGACGGCTCGTCGGCTTACATCACCACCGACATGCAAATCCAGAAGTTCGCCCGTGCCGGCGAGCGTACCTGGCAAGCTCGCTACTCCTACGACTTCGCCAAAGTCGGCGTACCTGGCCTGACCGCGGGTGTGGTTTACCTGAAGGGCGACCATATCGACACCGTCGCCAGCAACCGTACCGAGTTCACCGGCCAGTCCGAGTGGGAACGTGACATCACTGTTGCCTACGTTGTACCGGAAGGTCCGCTGAAGAACGTCGGCGTGGCGTGGAAGAACGCTATGTGGCGCAGCGACATCGCCAACGCGCGTAACCAGGACGAAAACCGCTTGATCGTCAGCTACTCGATCCCGCTGTTGTAAGACTGTAAAGCCTTGCCCGGCGCAATGCCGGGCAAGGTGTCTTGCTGTTCAAGTCGGGCTCAACCCCCGCAAGCCCTTCCTGAACCCCTCTTTTTTGCAGCGTCTCAAGGCCTTCTCGAACCTTGAAAGCGATGTTGGCCTCAGGCCGTTCCCAAGTCCAATGAACTGATTTTTAATATTCTTTTATCGTCTAGATAGATCGATATTTATTCTTTTTAAATCAGCAAAAATCCATGCACAGTGGGCTCCATAAGCACTCACCAGGAGCCACACCATGAGCCTAAGACTGGGCGACATCGCCCCCGACTTCGAACAGGATTCCAGCGCCGGCAAGATTCGTTTCCATGAATGGCTGGGCGACAGCTGGGGTGTGTTGTTTTCCCACCCGGCGGACTTCACGCCGGTGTGCACTACCGAACTGGGTTTCACCGCCAAGCTCAAGGATGAATTCGCCAAGCGTGGGGTCAAGGCCATCGCCCTGTCGGTAGACCCGGTGGACTCGCACCACAAGTGGATCGAAGACATCAACGAGACCCAGAACACCGTGGTCAACTTCCCGATCTTGGCCGACGCCGACCGCAAGGTCTCCGACCTCTACGACCTGATTCACCCGAATGCCAGCGATACCCTCACGGTGCGCTCCTTGTTCGTGATCGACCCGAACAAGAAGATCCGCCTGACCATCACTTACCCGGCCAGCACCGGGCGTAACTTCCATGAAATTCTGCGGGTGATCGACTCCCTGCAACTGACCGACAACCACAAGGTGGCGACGCCCGCCAACTGGCAGGATGGGGACGAAGTGGTGATCGTGCCGTCGCTCAAGGACGAGGAAGAGATCAAGAAACGCTTTCCCAAGGGCTATCGCGCGGTGAAGCCGTACCTGCGCCTTACCCCACAACCTAATCGTTAAGGCATCCCGGACCATCCCTCTGTAGGAGCGAGCTTGCTCGCGAAAAACGTCAACGATAACGCGTGGTTTCTGGATGAGCGCGGCGCCTATGAGTTTTTCGCGAGCAAGCTCGCTCCTACACAGCAGGGGTTTTCAGGCCGTTTCGACGGCCTTTTTTTTCGCCTGGCGATTGATTAAACGCTTATGTATTTATGTAATAAACCAAGGAATAATTAATATTTATAGATCTATCACTCCGCTGAAACAGTCTAACCCATCTTGGCGCTCACTCCGTACACCGAACCCCCAACACTTCCACAAGACACACGATCCATTAGCGGCGAAACAC
>NZ_MVOJ01000031.1:0-90790 GCF_002018845.1 Pseudomonas sp. MF6394 | reverse complement strand
ACTTCAACCACTTGCGCTTGCGATCTCTCGTAAGCGGGAGGCGAATTCTACAGCGTTACACGCTGCTGTCAACACCTCTTTTTCAACTTCCTTTTGGCTTCGATGAACTGAAGCAACTTGCTGTCGATAACTACGTAACCCATTGTTTACCAAGGAGTTTTCCGTTTCGACTGCGCCGGAAGTGGGGCGAATTATAGGCTTCCAGAATCTGCCGTCAACCTTCTTTTTCACATTTCTGTCATATAAGTCAAAAATGCCCCAATAACGCAAAGGCCGGCCCCAAGGGGCCGGCCTTCTACCTACCGAGCCTTACAGGCTAGGGAAGGCGAATTGCGACGCTTCATGGCTGGCCCGTTGCGGCCAACGCTGGGTGATTGCCTTGCGACGGGTATAGAAACGCACCCCGTCCGGCCCATAGGCATGCAAGTCGCCAAACAGCGAACGTTTCCAGCCGCCAAAACTGTGATACGCAACCGGCACTGGCAGCGGCACGTTAACGCCCACCATGCCGACTTCAATCTCATCACAGAACAGGCGCGCCGCTTCACCGTCACGGGTGAAGATGCAAGTACCGTTGCCGTATTCATGATCGTTGATCAACTGCATCGCCGCCTCCAGGCTGTCCACCCGTACTACGCACAGTACCGGCCCAAAGATCTCTTCTTTATAGATACGCATCTCAGGCGTGACGCGGTCGAACAGGCTGCCACCGAGGAAGAATCCTTGCTCATGCCCGGCAACACTCAAGCCACGGCCATCAACAACCAGCTCTGCACCCGCTGACACACCGTCTTCTATATAGCCACTGACTTTATCCCGCGCCTGCCCCGTCACCAACGGGCCCATATCCAGGCCGCAAGACGTGCCCGCACCAATCTTCAACGCCTTGACCTGCGGCACCAGCTTGGCGATCAACGCATCCGCCACCTGATCGCCCACGCACACAGCCACCGAGATCGCCATGCAACGCTCACCGCAAGAACCATAAGCCGCGCCCATCAGGGCACTTACCGCGTTATCCAGGTCGGCATCCGGCATCAGCACCGCGTGGTTCTTCGCCCCACCCAGCGCCTGCACACGCTTGCCACGTTTGGTCGCTTCGGAATAGATGTACTCGGCAATCGGCGTCGAGCCTACAAAGCTCAAGGCTTTGACTTCCGGCGCTTCGATCAGTGCATCCACCGCGCCCTTGTCGCCATGCACCACACTGAGCACGCCTTTAGGCAGCCCGGCTTCCTGCAACAGCTGCGCGATCAACAGCGTCGAACTCGGGTCGCGCTCTGAAGGTTTAAGGATGAAACAGTTACCGCAGACAATCGCCAGCGGATACATCCACAACGGCACCATCGCCGGGAAGTTGAACGGGGTGATACCCGCCACCACGCCCAACGGCTGGAAGTCCGACCATGCGTCAATGTTCGGCCCTACGTTGCGGCTGTATTCACCCTTGAGAATCTCCGGCGCCGAGCACGCGTATTCCACGTTCTCGATTCCACGCTTGAGCTCACCCGCTGCGTCTTCCAGGGTCTTGCCATGTTCTTCGCTGATCAACTGCGAGATGCGTGCTTCGTTCTGCTCCAGCAGTTGCTTGAAACGGAACATCACCTGGGCACGCTTGGCTGGCGGCGTATTGCGCCAGGCCGGAAACGCAGCCTTGGCCGAATCAATCGCCTGTTGAATGGTTTCACGACTGGCCAACGGCACCTGGTGAATCACCTGGCCGGTAGACGGGTTATAGACGTCGGCACTACGACCGCTGTCGTTGACCAGTTCACCGTTGATCAAATGCTGGATAAGGCTCATGCAGGGCTCCTGAAAAATTGTTCTATATAGAAGGAGAAATCAGTCGATCTTGTTCAGCACTTCGCCGACCGCGTCAAACAGACGGTCCAGGTCCTGCGGCTTGCTGTTGAAGGTTGGCCCGAACTGCAGGGTGTCACCGCCAAAACGCACATAGAAACCGGCTTTCCACAACGCCATGCCGGCCTCGAATGGACGCACGATGGCATCCCCATCACGTGGGGCAATCTGGATAGCACCGGCCAGGCCGTAGTTGCGAATGTCGATCACATTCTTGCTGCCTTTCAAACCGTGCAGCGCATTCTCAAAGTGCGGCGCGACTTCAGCCACGCTCTGCACCAGGTTTTCTTTCTGCAACAGGTCCAATGCCGCCAGGCCCGCCGCGCAAGCCACCGGGTGCGCCGAGTAGGTGTAGCCGTGGGGGAATTCCACGGCGTATTCCGGCGTAGCCTGGTTCATGAAGGTCTGGTAGATCTCGCTGCTGGCAATCACCGCGCCCATCGGGATAGCGCCGTTGGTGACTTGCTTGGCGATGCACATCAGGTCCGGGGTCACGCCGAAGCTGTCAGCACCGAACATCGAGCCGGTGCGGCCAAAGCCTGTGATCACTTCGTCGAACACCAACAGGATATTGTGCTGGTCGCAAATTTCGCGCAGACGCTTGAGATAACCCTGCGGTGGCACCAATACGCCAGCGGAACCGGCCATCGGCTCGACAAACACGGCGGCAATGTTCGACGCGTCATGCAGCTCGATCAGCTTGAGCAACTCATCGGCCAAGGCAATACCGCCCTGCTCCGGCATGCCCCGAGAGAAGGCGTTGCTGGCCAGCAAGGTGTGAGGCAGATGGTCAACATCCATCATCGCCTGGCCAAACAGCTTACGGTTACCGTTCACACCGCCCAGGCTGGTACCGGCGATGTTCACGCCGTGGTAACCCCGGGCGCGACCAATCATCTTGGTCTTGGTGGCCTGGCCTTTCAGGCGCCAGTAGGCCCGCACCATTTTCACCGCTGTATCGGCGCATTCAGAGCCCGAGTCGGTAAAGAACACATGATTGAGGTTGCCTGGGGTCAGGTCGGTGATCTTTTCCGCCAACTGGAAGGACAACGGATGACCGTACTGAAAGCCTGGGGAGTAGTCCAAGGTGCCCAATTGCTTGGCGACCGCTTCCTGGATTTCCTTGCGCGTATGCCCGGCGCCACAGGTCCACAGGCCCGACAACGAATCATAGACCTTGCGCCCCTTGTCATCGGTCAACCAGCTACCTTCAGCGGCCACGATCAGGCGAGGATCACGCTGGAAGTTGCGGTTGGCGGTGTAAGGCATCCAGTGCGCATCCAGCTTCAATTGGCTGGCCAGGGACGATGGGGCGTTTTCGGGCATGTTCATCAGCAAAACCTCGCAGGGCAAAAGGCAGCGTCGGGATTGAAAAAGCGTTGTTGCAGCTAAATTGCCACGGGGATAAAGTCGGTGAAATCCAACTCTTCTAACCTTCAGTCAGGACTTCACTAAACTATGAGCAGCCGTCGTCCCGACCCTTTGGCGCAAGTCAGTGACTTCGATATTCGCCTGCTGCGCATCTTTCGCAGCGTGGTGGAGTGCGGCGGCTTCTCGGCAGCGGAAACTGTCCTTGGCATCGGGCGCTCGGCCATCAGCCAGCAGATGAGCGACCTTGAGCAACGGCTCGGGCTAAGGCTGTGCCAACGCGGCCGCGCCGGGTTCTCTCTGACAGAAGAAGGCCGCGAGGTCTATCAGTCTGCCCTGCAACTGCTGAGTGCCCTGGAAAGTTTTCGTACCGAGGTCAACGGCCTGCACCAACATTTGCGCGGCGAGTTGATCATTGGCCTCACCGACAACCTCGTGACCCTGCCCCATATGCGCATCACTCACGCACTGGCGCAGTTGAAGGAACGCGGCCCGGACGTGCAGATCCAGATCCGCATGATCGCCCCCAATGAAGTGGAGCAAGGCGTACTCGACGGTCGCCTGCACGTCGGTGTGGTGCCCCAGGCCAGCGCATTGTCGGGCCTGGAATACCAGCCGTTGTACAGCGAACGCTCCTTGCTCTATTGCGCGGTCGGTCACCCGCTGTTTTACGCCGATAACAAGCAACTCGACGACGAACGCATCGATAGCCAGGACGCCATCGCCCCCACCTTCCGCTTGCCCGCGGAGATCCAGGCCCATTACCAGGCGCTCAACTGCACCGCCAGCGCCTCAGACCGTGAAGGCATGGCGTTCCTGATTCTCACCGGGCGCTATATCGGCTACTTGCCCGATCATTACGCCAGCCTGTGGGTACAACAAGGCCGACTGCGTGCGCTGAAACCGGCTACACGTTTTTACGATTTGAGCCTGGCATCGGTCACGCGCAAGGGCCGTCGCCCTCATTTGGTGCTGGAAAGTTTCCTCGAAAGCCTGGCCGCCACCCGCTAAATCGGGCGCTACACAAAAAGCTGAGCACCTGGACAGCTTTTTGCAAGGGCTCAAGGACCTTGAACCGTCCGCCTTGAGTTAACCCGCCATGCCTCCAGAATCCTCCAGCCCCAGCGACCTGATCTACGGCCTCAATGACCGCCCGAAACCACTGCCTGCTCTACTCGCGGCCTTGCAACATGTACTGGCGGCATTCGTCGGCATCATCACGCCGCCGCTGATCATTGGCTCCACCCTCGGCCTCACCGCTCACTTGCCCTACCTGATCAGCATGGCGTTGATGGTTTCCGGCGTAGGCACCTTCATCCAGGCACGCAGGCCGTTTGGCATCGGTGCCGGCATGATCTGCCTGCAAGGCACCAGCTTTGCGTTTCTCGGCGCGGTGTTGTCAGCAGGCTTTCTGGTGAAGCAACGCGGTGGCAGCCCGGAAGACATTCTGGCGATGATTTTCGGCGTGTGCTTCTTCGGTGCGGCGGTGCAGATTGTATTGAGCCGCTTTATCGGCCAACTGCGCCGCGTGATCACACCACTGGTGACCGGCATTGTGATTACGCTGATCGGCATCAGCCTGATCAAAGTGGGCATCACCGACCTGGGCGGCGGCTTCAATGCAGCGGACTTCGGCGCCCCCGCCAACCTGGCGCTGGGCCTGTTCGTGGTTTTGACGATCATCCTGCTCAACCGCTCGAATACGCCCTGGGTACGTTTGTCGGCCATCATCATCGGCCTGGCCCTGGGCAGCCTGGCGGCGTGGTTCAGCGGCAAACTTGTTCCCCAGGCTTTGCCTGACCTGCCACTGGTCAGCCTGCCTACGCCATTCCGCTTTGGTTTCAACTTCGACTGGAGCGCCTTCCTGCCGATTGCGCTGATTTATCTGATCAGCAGCATCGAAACTGTCGGCGACCTCACCGCCAATTGCATGATTGCCCGCCAGCCCATCAGCGGTCCTTCTTATATAAGCCGGCTCAAGGGCGGTGTCCTCGGCGATGGGGTGAGCTGCATGATCGCCGCCACCTTCAGCGCCTTCCCCAACACCACGTTTGCCCAGAACAATGGCGTGATCCAACTCACCGGCGTGGCCAGCCGTTACGTCGGTTTATACATCGGCGTGTTGCTGTTCTGTCTGGGCCTGTTTCCGCTGATCGGCGCTGTGCTGCAGCAAATCCCCAAGCCGGTATTGGGCGGTGCCACCCTGGTGATGTTCGGCAGCGTGGCCGCGGCTGGCGTGCGCATCCTCGCCCAGGCGCCGCTGGACCGACGCAGCATGCTGATCATCGCCACCTCGTTCGGCGTTGGCCTGGGTATCGCCGCGCAACCCAACCTGCTGCACCTGATGCCGACTCTGGTGCAGAACCTGTTCGACTCCGCCATCACCAGCGGCGGCATCACCGCCATTGTGTTGTGCCTGTTACTGCCGGAGGCCAAGGCAAGTACCGCCGCCGCAAACCACAGCCCGGAACGCGACAGCCTGGAACCGCTTTGACGGTTTTATTGCATCAGGACTTGTCTGAGCCTTGAGGGTGGGTTATCTGTGCACACGTCGTCTCTCTCGATCAGCACGGAAACCTCCATGAGCCTCGAAGTTCCTGCCCACAGCAACCACGCCGGTAAACCCGCCAGCCGCATTCGGCAAAAGAACGAACAAGCGATTCTCCAGGCTGCTGAAGATGAATTCGCGCGTCATGGCTACAAAGGCACCAGCATGAACACCATCGCTGCCAGTGCCGGGCTGCCCAAGGCCAACTTGCACTACTACTTCACCAACAAGCTGGGCCTGTACGTCGCGGTGCTGAGCAATATCCTCGAACTGTGGGACAGCACCTTCAACGCGCTGACCGCCGAAGATGACCCGGCCGTGGCGCTCGCTCGTTACATCCGCACCAAGATGGAGTTCTCGCGCCGCCAACCCCAAGCCTCGCGGATCTTCGCCATGGAGATCATCAGCGGCGGCCAATGCCTCACTGAATATTTCGGCCAGGACTATCGGGCCTGGTTCAGTGGCCGTGCCGCGGTGTTCCAGGCTTGGATCGACGCCGGCAAAATGGACCCCGTCGACCCCGTGCACCTGATTTTCCTGCTGTGGGGCAGCACCCAGCACTACGCTGACTTCGCCACCCAGATCTGCCGTGTTACCGGGCGCACCAAGCTGACCAAGCAGGACATGGAAGATGCTGGCACCAACCTGATCCATATCATTCTCAAAGGCTGCGGCATCAAGCCAGCCCTATAAACGAAGCGATCTATGTCTTTTACGCTCACCGGCTTTTGCGAGTTTCGTGAAGAAATACGCAAGAGCCGCTTTATCACCTTGGCGGCGCCGATTACCAGCCCGCAGGACGCCCAGGCGTTTTTCGAGCAGCACAGCGACCTCAACGCCACGCACAACTGCTGGGCCTGGAAGCTGGGCGATCAATACCGCAGCAGCGATGACGGCGAACCCGGTGGTACCGCCGGGCGCCCGATTCTTGCAGCCATCGAGGCCCAGGGCTTTGATCAGGTGGCCGTCTTGGTAATCCGCTGGTACGGCGGCATTCAACTGGGCACGGGTGGGTTGGCCCGCGCCTATGGCGGCGGGGCCAATAAATGCCTGCAGAATGCCGAACGCATCGAGCTGATCAGCCGCGTCCCCCTGAGCTGCGCCTGTGGCTTCTCCGAACTGAACCTGGTGAAGCTGCGTGTCGCTGAGCTCGGCGGGCTTGTGGTGGAAGAAACCTTCACCGCCAACGGCGTGGAGCTGCAGCTCGCCCTGGGGGAGGCACACATCGACACCCTGCAAACCCAGCTCGCCGACCTGAGCCGTGGGCGCATCCTGCTCGAACGCTGAAACTGCTACTGTTATGCGCTGAACTCCCTGAACCGCGATTTCAAAGGAAGCCTTTCATGTCTACGCCAAAAACCGCACTGATCATCGGCGCCTCGCGCGGGCTGGGCCTTGGCCTGGTCAAGCAACTGCTCCAGGACGGCTGGGACGTGACCGCCACCGTGCGCGATCCGAACAAGGCCGATGCCCTGAAAGCCGTGGGGCCGGTGCAGATCGAGAAGTTGGATATGGACGATCAGCAAGCCGTGATCGCCCTGGCCCAACGCCTGAAAGATCGCACCTTCGACCTGCTGTTCGTCAACGCCGGCGTCAAGGGCCCGGCCAACCAGGAGCCCGGCCACGCGACCCTGGCGGAAGTCGGCCAGTTGTTCTTCACCAACGCCGTGGCGCCGATCAACCTGGCCCAGCGTTTTGTCGGGCAGATCCGCAAAGACACCGGCGTGCTGGCCTTCATGAGTTCGGTACTGGGCAGCGTGACCATTCCCGACGGCTCGGACCTGGCGCTGTACAAGGCCAGCAAGGCCGCCCTCAACTCGATGACCAACAGCTTTATCACACAACTGGGCGAGCCCAAACCGACGGTGCTATCGCTGCATCCCGGTTGGGTGAAGACCGACATGGGCGGCGAAAACGCCCACATCGACGTCGAGACCAGCGTGCGCGGCCTGGTGGACCAGGTAAATGCCTACACCGGCAAAGGCGGCCATCACTTCGTCGACTACAAAGGCGACACCATCACCTGGTAACCCCCAAACTGTAGGAGCGAGCTTGCTCGCGAAAAACGCCCAGGCACCGCGTCAAACCAGACTGCCCGCGTCATCCCTGACGATTTTTCGCGAGCAAGCTCGCTCCCACAGAGGTAGACTGCCCACCTCGCCCTCCCCGGCGACCCTGGATCAGCAGACAGGGCAACACTGAGCTGGCAAACCTGAACCCATCATTCAGAGGAGCCGGCCAATGCCTGCGACCCGTATCTGGTTAAAAAACCCCCTCGCGATTTTCACTGCCAATGGCCTCGATGCCCGTGGCGGCCTGGTGCTGCAAGACGGTGTCATCACCGAAGTGCTGGCCCAAGGGCAAGCGCCTGCACAACCCTGCGCCCAGGTGTTCGATGCCCGCGAGCACGTAGTGCTGCCTGGGCTGATCAACACCCACCACCACTTCTATCAAACCCTCACCCGCGCCTGGGGCCCGGTGGTCAACCAACCGCTGTTTCCCTGGCTGAAAACCCTGTACCCGGTATGGGCGCGGCTCACCCCGGAAAAACTCGCGCTGGCCAGCAAAGTCGCCCTGGCCGAGTTGCTGCTCTCGGGCTGCACCACGGCGGCCGATCACCATTACCTGTTCCCCGATGGCTTGGAAAACGCCATTGATGTGCAGGTCGAGACCGTGCGCGAACTGGGCATGCGCGCCATGCTCACCCGCGGCTCCATGAGCCTGGGCGAAGCCGATGGCGGCCTGCCGCCGCAGCAAACCGTGCAGCAAGGCCAGGTGATCCTCGACGACAGCCAGCGCCTGATCCGCGAATATCACCAGCGCGGTGACGGCGCGCAGATCCAGATCGCCCTGGCGCCGTGCTCGCCGTTTTCCGTCACCCCCGAAATCATGCAAGCCAGTGCCGAGCTGGCCAACCAGTTGGACGTGCGCCTGCACACCCACTTGGCGGAAACCCTCGATGAGGAAGATTTCTGCCTGCAACGCTTCGGGCTGCGTACCGTGGATTACCTCGACAGCGTCGGCTGGCTCGGCCCACGCACCTGGCTGGCCCATGGCATTCACTTCAACCCGGACGAAATCGAGCGCCTGGGCGCCGCCGGCACCGGCATCTGCCATTGCCCAAGCTCGAATATGCGCCTGGCCTCCGGCATCTGCCCTACCCTGGACCTGCTTGCCGCCGGCGCCCCCATCGGCTTGGGTGTGGACGGCTCGGCCTCCAACGACGCCTCGAACATGATCCTTGAAGCGCGCCAGGCCCTGTACATCCAGCGCCTGCGTTATGGCGCGGAAAAGATCACCCCCGAAGGCGTATTGGGCTGGGCCACCAAGGGCTCGGCGCAGTTGCTGGGGCGCACAGACATTGGCGAGTTGGCCGTCGGCAAGCAGGCCGACCTGGCACTGTTCAAGCTCGATGAACTGCGCTTCTCCGGCAGCCATGACCCCATTTCCGCACTGCTGCTGTGCGGCGCGGACCGGGCAGACCGGGTGATGATCGCGGGTCAATGGCGGGTGATCGATGGACAAGTCGAAGGCCTTGACCTCAAGGGCTTGATCGCCGATCACAGCCAGGCAGCGCGCCAGTTGATCGCCGGCACCTAAGCCAGGCGCCCATCAAAATGTGGGAGCGGCGGTGCCGCTCCCACATTGGGTCTGCGGCGCCTTTCAAATCGGGTTACAGCCCCAACAGCGACAGCATGATAAAGGTCGCAAACAACACAAAATGCGTCATCCCTTCAATCGCATTGGTTTCACCATCGTTGAGGTTGATCGCGCTGACGATCAGCGTGATAAACACCATCACCGTTTGCACCGGCGTCATCGCCATCTGGAACGGCTGCCCGGTATAGAGCGCCATGGCTTCCATCACCGGCACCGTCAGAATCACCGTAGACAACGAAGCCCCCAGCGCGATGTTGACCACCGACTGCATGCGGTTGGCCAACGCGGCGCGCAGTGCCGTGAGGATTTCCGGCGCGGCCGAAATAGCCGCCACCACAATCGCGGTAATCACCGGTGGTGCGCCTGTGCCTTCCAGGCCCAGGTCGAGGGTCTTGGACATCACCTCGGCCAACGCGCCAATCACGATCACCCCAAACACCAGGGTCGCAATGGAAAACGTCAGGCTGACAGACGGCGCGTGCTCGTCTTCGGGCTGTTTCTTGCGGCGTTTTTCCGGGTAGCTGTAGCTGAAGAAATAACTGTGCGGCCCCACCTGCATGCGCAGGAACAAGGTGTAAAGCACCACCATCGCGCCAATGGTGAAGGCCGAGTAAATTTTCCAGTCGGCTTCGGGGATAAATTCCGGCACCACCATCGACACACCCATGGCGGTAAGGATCATCACGCTGTAGGTGCGCGCCGAGTCATCGTTGTAGGACTGCTCACCATGCTTGATGCCGCCCATCAGCGCAGCCAGGCCGAGGATACCGTTGATATCGAGCATCACCGCCGAGTAAATGGTGTCGCGCACCAGGGTGGGCGATGGCTCGTTGCTCATCATGATCGCCAGGATCACCACTTCCACCAATACAGCGGCGAGGGTCAGGATCATGGTGCCGTAGGGATCACCGACTTTTTCCGCCAATTGCTCGGCGTGATGAGCCACGCGCATCGATGCCATCACGATAAACGCGATCAGCGCGAAGCCGGCCAGCAGCGCGACCAGTTGGCCGCTGTGGAGCATCCAGTGTTCCAGCGGGTAGGCGGCGATGGCGGCAATCAGCGCCAGCAGCATGAATTTTTCTTGCTTGAGGGATGTGAGCATTCCGGGCCTTTTCGTACAGCGAATCAGTCATTGATGGGGTACAGACTGCGCCGAGCCGCTAACGTTTCGTTACACCTTAGTTCAGGTCACCCTTGCATGAGTGACAGAAATACTCTCCTGCTGGTCAGGTTTTGCCGATTATTTCAGCCATGGCCTGTAGAATGGCGCCATTGCACCTGATGAGATTTTAAAAATGTACGATTGGCTCAACGCCCTGCCCAAGGCTGAATTGCACCTGCACCTGGAAGGCTCGCTGGAGCCTGAGCTGCTGTTCGCCCTGGCCGAGCGCAACAAGATTGCGCTGCCGTGGAACGACGTCGAAACCCTGCGCAAGGCCTACGCCTTCAACAACCTGCAAGAGTTTCTCGACCTGTATTACAAGGGCGCCGATGTGCTGCGCACGTCCCAGGACTTCTACGACCTGACCTGGGCCTACCTGCTGCGCTGCAAAGCCCAGAACGTGATCCACACCGAACCCTTCTTCGATCCGCAAACCCACACCGACCGTGGCGTGCCGTTCGAAGTGGTGCTCAACGGCATCGCCGCTGCACTCAAAGACGGCGAGCAGCAACTGGGCATCACCAGCGGTTTGATCCTCAGCTTCCTGCGCCACCTGAGCGAAGACGAAGCGCAGAAAACCCTCGACCAAGCGCTGCCGTTCCGTGACGCGTTCGTGGCCGTAGGCCTGGACAGTTCGGAAATGGGCCACCCACCGAGCAAGTTCCAGCGCGTGTTCGACCGTGCCCGTCACGAAGGCTTTTTGACCGTGGCCCACGCCGGTGAGGAAGGCCCGCCCGAGTACATCTGGGAAGCCATCGACCTGCTGAAAATCCAGCGCATCGACCATGGCGTGCGCGCCATCGAAGACGAGCGCTTGATGCAGCGCATCATCGACGAGCAGATCCCGTTGACCGTGTGCCCGCTGTCCAACACCAAGCTCTGCGTGTTCGACGACATGGCCCAGCACAACATCCTCGACATGCTCGAACGTGGCGTGAAGGTCACCGTGAACTCGGATGACCCGGCGTACTTCGGCGGCTATGTCACCGAGAACTTCCATGCGCTGTACACCAGCCTGGGCATGACCCAGGACCAGGCCAAACGCCTGGCGCAGAACAGCCTGGATGCGCGGCTCGTGAAGCCGTAACTGAATAGACCTGGACTCAACCTGTGGGAGCTGGCTTGCCTGCGATAGCGGTGCATCAGCCAGCCTCTTACTGCCAGACCTACCGCTATCGCGGGCAAGCCCGGCTCCCACATGGAGCCCATCAGCTTCAAGCCTGGGTGAGTTCTTCCAGGGTCTTGCCCTTGGTCTCCATCCCAAACACCCACACCACCAGTGCCGCCACCGCAAAGCACAGCGCGCCCAAGGCAAATACCCCGCCCTGCCCGGTTATCGGGAACACCAGCCCGGTCACCAACGGCCCGAGCAACGAGCCAACCCGCCCAATCGCCGACGCAAACCCCGAGCCGGTCGCACGTGCCGAGGTGGGATACAACTCCGGCGTGTAGGTGTACAGCACCGCCCACATGCCAAACAGGAAGAACTGCATCAACAACCCCGAGGTGATCAGCAGGCCCACGTTGCCGCCAAACACTGCGCTCTGCCCATACAGAAACGCCATCACCCCGCCGCCCAATAAGGTCACCACGCACACGGGCTTGCGCCCCCAGCGCTCGACCAACCACGCGGCCATCAAAAAGCCTGGGATCCCGCCCAGGGAAATGATCACCGTGTAATACACCGACTGGGTCACGGCGAAACCCGATTGCTGCAACAACGCACTCAACCACGACGTCAGCCCGTAGAACCCGAGCAGGGCGAAGAACCACACACTCCAGATCATCATCGTGCGTTGGCGGTATTGCGCCGACCATAGTTGCTGGAACGCGGAGAAAAACGTCCCTGGCGCACTCTCGATGCGTGGCAAGGCGATCGGCTCCGGCAAGTCGGCGCGGCCCAGGGAATCGCGCACCTTCTGCTCGATACCCAGCAAAACCTTGTCCGCCGCCTCATGGCGCCCAGCCTGTTCCAGCCAACGCGGCGACTCCGGGATAAAGAAACGGATAGCCAACACAAACACCGCCGGTATCGCCAGCACCAGGAAGATGTCGCGCCAGCCAATTACCGGCAACAAGAAATAAGACAACACGCCCGCGGCCACAAAACCCAACGGCCAGAAGCCATCCATCAAGGCGATGTAACGCCCGCGTCGCTTGGCCGGAATCAGCTCCGACAGCATCGACTGGGCAATGGGAAACTCCATGCCCATGCCAATGCCCAGCAAGATCCGGAACAACGTCAGCGTCTCCACCGCCTGCGCCGTGGAACACAGGTAGCTCGCCAGGCCCCAGAGTACGATGCTCCACTGGAACACCGGCTTGCGCCCGAAGCGATCAGCAAGCATCCCCGACAGCGAAGCGCCCACCACCATGCCGAAAAAACTCGAACTGGCCAGCAACCCGGCCTGGGCCGTGCTCAGGCCAAACTCGGTTTTGATCGAGCCCAACAGGAAGGTCATCATCGCCAGGTCCATGGAGTCGAAAAAAAACGCCAGGGCGATGATGATGAAAATGATTCGGTGGTAACCGCTGATGGGCAACCGTTCCAGGCGTTCCGCCGCGCTATAACCCTGCCTACCCATGCCGCACCCCTCGTATGAAAAATCCCCCTTGCGAGTGTGCGGCATCATTTATGCCGGCTATTGCTGGATGCGACCTGACAACACCTGAGAACGACGCCAGCACCTGTAGGAGCGAGCTCGCTCGCGAAGATCGTAAACGTTAACGCGTAGCCTCTGGATAAAACGCGGCGCACTCACGTTTTTCGCGAGCAAGCTCGCTCCTACAGTTTGGCGATGCGGGCTATGTGCTCAAGCCCCACATCAGTAACAGACAAAGCCCGAGATTCGTTGATCACGCTGATCCAGTTCGCCTGCAGAAACAGCTGCATCAAGCCCGCCCCCAACGCACCGCCCAGGTGGGGTTGTTGCTGGCTCCAGTCGAAGCAGTCGCAGGCCAGCGGCGAAGCCAGTGCCTGGGTGAAAATGCCCAGTTCCGCCAACGCCTGCACACCCTTGGGCGTCACTTCGGTACGCGGTTCATAGCGCTCGATCCATCCGGCCTCCAGCATCCGTTGATACAGCTGCGCCGCCAGCTCGCCGCCGAGGTGGCCGTGGCACCAGCGGGCGCGGCGCAGCAACGGCGGTGCCCGCAGCGCCGGCGGCAACACATCCGGGGTGCTGCGGGCCGCGCTGGCCATGGTGGTGCTGGCCAACGCATCGATGGCGGCACTGACATCGGCGGCTGCTACCCGAAACAGGCGCTGGCCCCGCCGCGCTTCGATCCGCAACAGGCCGCTGCCGGTCAGCCGCGCCAAATGAGCATTGGCTGACGCTGGCGACAACTCGGCCAGAGCCGCCAGTTCTTCTGAAGACTTCGCCGAACCGTCCATCAAGGCCCAGAGCATGGCCGTGCGTTTAGGCTCGGCGAGCAAGCTGGCGATCTGACTGATGCAAGGTGCTGCTCCCATGTATTCACTCCCTGTTAAACCATTTTTTCTGCTGCGGTTGACGCCCAAGTATAGGTGCGCAGGCAATAGGTTCCGCGGCGTCTGACAGTGCAGATCAGGACAGGATATGAGTGAAACTTCCGAGCGTGGCGCAGGCTATTGCCGAGAACCCATTCACCCCGGTCGCTGCGCGGTCAATGTCGCACAACGGGACACGAGCATGTCCCGCAGCAGGTTGATGGGTTTACTCAATTGCGCACGGTGGGCGCACAGCAAGTTGAGCGGTGTGCGCTCGCCCTGCAGTTCCGGCAGGATCAAACGCAAGCGCCCGGCCAGCACATCAGTGCTCACATCCAGCCACGACTTGTAGGCAATGCCCATGCCCGCTACCGCCCAGCGGCGCACCACATCGGCGTCATCGCTGAAGCGATCGCCGCTGACCGTCAGGCTCACATGGCGCTTGCCATCGTAAAAACCCCAATGGTCGTGGACGCGGCTGCCAAGCATGTACAGCAGGCAATTGTGCTGGGCCAGTTGCTCCAGATGGCGCGGCTCGCCATGCCGGGCGAGGTAACTGGGCGCGGCGCAGAGTACGCGAATATTGTCCGGGGCGATGGGCAGCGCAATCAGGCTGGAGTCTTCGGGCTCGCCGTAGCGCAGGGCAATGTCCACGGGCTGGCGGAACAGGTCGGCGATGCGATCACCGAGCAACAGGCGCACGTTCAGTTGCGGGTGCTCCTGCTGGAAGGCGTCCAGCCACGGCAGCAGCTGGTTGCGGCCGAAATCCGAAGGTGCCGACAATTGCAACACACCACTGACGTGATCCTGGCCACTGGCCAATAGGCGCCGCCCTTCATCCAGCGCGCTCAGTGACGCCCGCGCATACTCCAGGAAGCCCTCGCCTTCGGCCGTCAGACGCAGGCTGCGGGTTGAGCGCGCCAGCAAGCGCGTGCCCAGTTGCTGTTCGATACGCTTGAGCGCGGCGCTGGCCACCGCCGGCGACAAGTCCATGACCCGCGCCGCGGCCGACAAGCTACCCAAGTCTGCGGCCCGCACAAACAACTGCAAATCATCAAAACGCAGCATGCATTCCCGCTCATTATCAATATTTGGTTGAAACAGCCTGCTGTTTTAGCCGCTTTTATCGGCGTGGGAAATAGCCAATCATCTGCCCATCCCGTTAGCCCGTGCCAGGAGTCGACTATGTCCACCGCTTTTAATGTCATCGCCACGCTGATCGCCAAACCCGGCCAGCACGCCACCCTGGAAACCTTGCTGCGCGGCCTGCTGGAACCGACCCGCCTGGAAGCCGGTTGCGAGCAGTACGACCTGCACCAGGACCTGCAACACCCCGAGACCTTCTACATGCTCGAGCGCTGGAGCGATGACGCGGCGCTGGCCGACCACGACCAGAGCGCGCATATCCAGAGCTTTCGCGCCCAGGCCGCCGATGTGATCGAACACTTCGAACTCAAGCGCCTGAAATTTCTCGCCTGATCCCGCCTTTTTTCTGTAGGAGCGAGCTTGCTCGCGAAAACCTAAAGACCGACGCGTTAAACCAGAAACACCGCGTCATTGTTAACGCTTTTCGCGAGCAAGCTCGCTCCTACCTTGACCGTATTTACTTGGAGCCATCATGAAAGCCATCGCCTACTACACCTCACTGCCGATCAACGATCCCAAATCCCTGCAAGACATCGAACTGCCCGCCCCCGTGGCCGGCCCCCGTGACCTGTTGGTGGAAGTCAAAGCCATCTCGGTCAACCCGGTGGATACCAAGGTGCGCCACAACGTTGCCCCGGAAAATGGCGCCGCCAAGGTGCTGGGTTGGGACGTGGCCGGGGTGGTCAAGGCGGTCGGCAGTGACGTGACGTTGTTCAAGGCCGGCGACAAGGTGTACTACGCCGGCTCTCTGGTACGCCCAGGCGGTAACAGCGAACTGCACACCGTGGATGAACGCATCGTCGGCCATATGCCCAAGAGCCTGGGGTTTGCTGAAGCGGCCGCATTGCCGCTGACCGCCATCACCGCGTGGGAGCTATTGTTCGAACGTTTGCAGGTGGTTGAAGGCAAAGACGATCAAGGCCAGAGCCTGCTGATCGTCGGCGCTGCCGGTGGCGTGGGGTCGATACTGACTCAACTGGCTAACCAGCTCACGGCGCTGAAGGTCATCGGCACCGCCTCACGCCCCGAGACCCAGGCATGGGCCAAGGCCCTGGGCGCACACCTGGTGATCGATCACAGCCAGCCGCTGAGCGAAGTGTTGAAACAGGCCGGTCACGGGCAAGTCACCCACGTTGCCAGCCTGACCCAGACCGAGCATCACCTGGACCAACTGGTCGAAGCGCTGCAACCCCAAGGCAAGCTGGCGTTGATCGACGACCCCAAGGCCTTGGATGTGAGCAAGCTCAAGCGCAAGAGCCTGTCGCTGCACTGGGAGTTCATGTACACCCGTTCGATGTTTGAGACCCCAGACATGATCGAGCAGCACAACCTGCTCAACCGCGTGGCCGAGCTGATCGACGCCGGCACCCTGAAAACCACGGTAGGCGAGCACTTCGGTGTGATCAATGCGGCGAACCTGCGCCGCGCCCACGCCCTGCTGGAAAGCGGCAAGGCCAAGGGCAAGATCGTGCTGGAAGGGTTCTGAAAAAACGGCTGTCAGTGTCGTCCATTATTCACGTAGGCAATGGACGACACCATTAGTCCGAGAGTTGATCTTCGTCATATTTGTGAGGGGATTCAGGTTTATATTGGCCGCCTTTGCCACGATTCTTTTACGTGAGGAAGTCAGCAATGAAAATCCTGATAAAAGCGTTAGCAAAATCTCCCGGCAGCCAATGGCAAGTTCGTCTCGACGGCGAGGCCATCAACTTCCGCAGTGAGGCCGAGGCCCGCGCCTTCGCCGACACGCTACAAGCCCGGATCCAGGCGCCCCATCGCTTCCCTCTCAACCAGCAACGTTCCGCTGGCTGAGCCGAACTTCAGACCTGCGCTTGTACGGCCCTTGCCCGTTGCAGGCGCTGGGTCGCCATGGCAATGGTCACCGCCAGCACACCGCAGAGGCTGATGACCATGGCCATCGGCATCGCCGTGCCGTCGTGCAACACGCCGACCAACGACGCCGCGCCTGCCGCCACACCGAACTGAATGCAACCGAGCAACGCCGACGCGCTGCCGGCCCGCGCGCCCTGCCCGCTCATGGCACAGGCCGAGGTATTCGGCAAAATACAGCCCAGGCTGGCGATGCAGATAAACAGCGGCACCAGCAACGGCCATAGCGCCTCGGTGCGCAACGCGGCAATTCCCAACAGCGTCAACGCCGCCGCCACGTACACCCACACGGTGCGCGACAGCAAAAACGCCGGGCCGCGCTTGGCGAGCAATCTTGCGTTCAGTTGCGCCACCAGGATAAAGCCCGCGGCGTTGGAGCCGAACAACCAGCCGTAATGCTCGGCCGGCACGCCATAGAGCTTGATAAATACGAAGGGGGAACCGGCGATGTAGGCAAACATCCCGGCAATCGAGATGCCGCCGGTCAAGGCATAACCCAGGTACACCCGGTCTGACAGTAGCGAGCCGTAGCGGCGCAACGAGCCCGACAACGGCTGGCGCGGCTGATCGGCCGGGAAGGTTTCCGGCAACCCGACCGCCACGGCGATGGCCGCCATCACGCTGAACAACGACAACGCCAGGAAAATCGACTGCCAGCCCCACACGCCGACCATCAGGCCACCGGCCAATGGCGCCAGGATCGGGGCCAGGCCGGTCACCAGCATCAGTTGCGAATACACCTTGGCCGAGCCCACGGCATCGCATTTGTCGCTGACCACCGCCCGGGAAATCACCATACCCGCACACCCGCCAAGGGCCTGCACGAAGCGTGCACCAATCAGCCATTCCAGGGACGGCGCATACGCACAAGCGAAAGACGCGAGGGTAAACAGGGTGACGCCGCTGAGCAGCGGCACGCGCCGGCCAAAGCGGTCGGCCAGCGGCCCGTAGATCAATTGACCAATGGCCAGGCCCGCGAAATACACGGCCAGGGTCAGTTGGATATGTTTTTCGTCGGTGGCGAAGGCCGTGGCCATTGCCGGAAAGCCCGGCAGGTAAAAATCGATCGCCAACGGCGCGAAGGCGCTCAAGGCGCCCAGAATCAGGATTATGCGAAGGTTCATCAGACACCCAAGTGAGTCGGCAGCTCAACAGTCTAGCCGCGCTTGGGTGCCATGAACATTACGTTAGGTGGCTAACGATCAGAAAAATCACGCCAGCTTGGCGCTGTAGCCTTCCTCAGTGATCAGACCGATCACTTGGTCCGAGGACAGACCGCTTGCCACCCGCACTTCTTTGGCCTTCAAATCGACCTCCACACTCGCCGCAGGATCTCGGCTCTGTACCGCCTGGGTCACCGCTTTAACGCAATGGCCGCAGGTCATTCCTTCAACGCTGAATATTTGCATGACATGACTCCTTTGATGAGGTTGGGCCCAGTGTCGAGCTTGCCATGATGGCAAGGTCAAGTTCTCAGTATTTCTGCCGGGCTGGTATTCGGCGGCGACGTCGGCCAAGCTTCAACCTTCCTCGCTGTGAACCACGGAGCATTCGCCATGCGCTGGTTGTTTTTTGCCCTTGCCGGCCTGATAAGCTTGCCTGCCGCTGCCCCCCAGGCCCTGGCAGCTGAAGATTATGCGGTGCTGATTATTTCCCGCGAACGCCTGGAAGTGCCGACCTACTGCGAGATCGGCCTGTATATCCAGGACCAACTCGCCGGGCGTCTGTTCCAGGAACAGGCCACTTCATTCAATCTTCCCCCCGGCGATACGTCGCTGCGCCTGAAGCTTTTGCCGGGCCAAGCTGCAGGCTGTCTGCCGGGCCTACTCGCGCCACGTGCGCAGAACATCACCTTGAAAGCCGGTGACGTACGCAAATTACGCATTGCCCAGGGCCCGGACGGCATGTACCTCAAAGCCGCCGCATTGGAATACTGAAGGGGCTTGACCTTCCCCACAGGTTAAGGTTGATCCTAGTGGCAACTTCTCCTGGAGGACTGCCCCATGAATGGATCCACCACCTTTGACCTGCCCATCGGCGGCATGACCTGTGCCAGCTGTGCCGGGCGGGTCGAACGCGCCCTGGGCAAGGTGCCGGGCGTGCAACGTGTCAGCGTTAACCTGGCCAATGAACGCGCGCACATCGAAGTACAGGGCCAGATGGACCCCAGCGTGCTGATCGCCGCCGTCGACAAGGCCGGCTACACCGCCACCCTGCCCCAAAGCGAAACCGCCACCGACGCCGATCAAGCCCGACGCCTGCGCCGCGAGCGCTGGTCGCTGGTGGCGGGCATTCTGCTGGCGTTGCCTTTGGTGCTGCCAATGCTGGTAGAACCTTTCGGCCTACACTGGATGCTCCCCGCCTGGATACAGTTTGCCCTGGCCACCCCCGTGCAATTCATCCTGGGCGCGCGCTTTTACGTCGCCGCGTGGAAAGCCGTGCGTGCCGGCGCTGGCAATATGGACCTGCTGGTGGCGATCGGCACCAGTGCCGGCTACGGCCTGAGTATCTATGAATGGCTCACCGCCGCCCCAGGCGTGACGCCGCACCTGTACTTCGAAGCCTCGGCGGTGGTGATCGCCCTGGTGCTGCTGGGCAAATACCTGGAAAGCCGCGCCAAGCGCCAGACCGCCAGTGCCATTCGCGCCCTTGAAGCCTTGCGTCCGGAACGGGCGATTCGCGTGCAGGACGGCCGCGAAGAAGACGTCGCCATCAGTGCGTTGAAGCACGGCGACCTGGTGCTGGTCAAACCCGGCGAACGCTTCCCGGTGGACGGTGAGGTGGTGGAAGGCCAGAGCCATGCCGATGAAGCGCTGATCAGCGGCGAAAGCCTGCCGGTGCCCAAACAACCCGGCGACGCGGTCACCGGTGGCGCCATCAACGGTGAAGGCCGTTTGCTGGTGCGCACCCTGGCCCTGGGCGCAGAAAGCGTGCTGGCGCGCATCATCCGCCTGGTCGAAGACGCCCAGGCCGCCAAGGCGCCGATTCAGAAACTGGTGGATAAAGTCAGCCAGGTGTTCGTGCCGGCCGTGCTGGTATTGGCGCTGATCACCGTGGTGGGCTGGTGGCTGTACGGTGCCTCCCTGGAAACTGCCATCATCAATGCGGTCGCCGTATTGGTGATCGCCTGCCCTTGTGCCTTGGGCCTGGCCACGCCGACCGCGATCATGGCCGGCACCGGCGTCGCCGCACGCCACGGCATTCTGATCAAGGACGCCGAAGCCTTGGAGCGCGCCCATGCCGTGAGCGCCGTGGTGTTCGACAAGACCGGCACCCTCACCTCCGGCGCACCCAACATCGCGCATTTGGCGGCCGTGGATGGCAACGAAGCCCTGTTGTTGCAACAGGCCGGCGCCTTGCAACGCGGCAGTGAGCACCCACTGGCCAAGGCCGTGCTGGATGCTTGCCGCGAAAGAGGTTTGGACGTGGCCAATGTGAGCGCCAGCCAATCCCTCACCGGGCGCGGCATTGCCGGTACGCTCGACGGTCGGCCACTGGCCCTGGGCAATCGCCGCTTGCTGGAAGAAACCGGCCTGAACGCAGGCGATTTAGGCCCGCGTGCCAAGGAATGGGAGGCCGAAGGCCGCACCTTGTCCTGGCTGATCGAGCAAGGCGCGCAGCCTCGCGTGCTGGGGCTGTTTGCCTTTGGCGACACGCTCAAGCCCGGCGCGTTGCAGGCCGTGCAACAACTCAAGGCGCAGCACATCAGCAGCCACCTGATCACTGGCGATAACCACGGCAGTGCGCGGGTGGTGGCCGAGGCCTTGGGCATCGACGATGTGCATGCCGAGGTACTGCCCGCCTACAAAGCCGCTGCCGTGGCCGAGCTGAAAAAAACCGGCGTGGTGGCCATGGTCGGTGACGGCATCAACGATGCGCCCGCCCTGGCCGCTGCCGATATCGGCATCGCCATGGGCGGTGGCACCGACGTGGCCATGCATGCCGCCGGTATCACCTTGATGCGTGGCGACCCGCGCCTGGTGCCGGCCGCCCTGGAGATCAGCCGCAAGACCTACGCGAAAATTCGACAGAATCTGTTCTGGGCCTTTGTGTATAACTTGATCGGCATTCCCCTGGCCGCCTTCGGCCTGCTCAACCCGGTACTGGCTGGCGCCGCCATGGCCTTGTCCAGTGTCAGCGTGGTGAGTAATGCGTTGTTGTTGAAAACCTGGAAACCCAAGGACTTGGAGGATCAACGCCCATGAACATCGGCCAAGCCGCCCGCACCAGCGGGCTAAGCGCGAAGATGATTCGCTACTACGAATCCATTGGCCTGCTGAAAACCGCCCACCGCACCGACAGCGGCTACCGGGTGTACGGCCACGATGACCTGCACACTCTGACGTTCATCAAGCGCTCGCGGGACCTGGGGTTTTCACTGGAAGAGGTCGGCAAGTTGCTGACCCTATGGGAGGACCGCCAGCGGGCCAGCGCCGACGTAAAAGCCTTGGCGCGTCAGCACATCGACGAGCTCAATCACAAGATTCGCGAGTTGGGGCAACTGCGCGATACCTTGCAGGATCTGATGGAACACTGCCAGGGCGATCATCGGCCCGATTGCCCGATACTCAAGGAGTTGGCGGCGGGTAACTGCTGCGCCTGATGCTCTGGCTCGATACACGCAATCCAAATGTGGGAGGGAGTAACTGAACCACCGCCATCGGGGCAAGCCCCAATTTTTGTAGGAGCGAGCTTGCTCGCGAGAAACTCAAAGACGCCGCGTCCACTCAGGAAGCACGCGTTATCGTTGACGCTTTTCGCGAGCAAGCTCGCTCCTACAGGGGGTTAGCGCAAGTCCCCTCCCGCAGTTTGATCTTCATCTACCCGAAGATCACTGCATCCAAGGCGGCGGCGGTGGCTCGTCCGGTACTTTGCTCGGTGGCGCATCATCCGCTGCGCGAATCGCCTGGCGACGCTCTTCATCCAGCCGCGCCGCTTCGATTTCGCGGATCACACCGCCCACATCCGCCAGTTCTTCCGGCTCGTCGAACTCACCGGTCAACACACTGGCCGGGTGCAGGGTGCCGGCTTCATACAGCGCCCACATTTCCTTGGCGTACTTGGTCTTCTTCAACTCCGGGGCAAAACGCCCGAAGTAGGAAGCCATGTTGCCGACGTCACGCTCCAGCATATTGAAGGCGTGGTTGTTGCCCGCCGCATCCACCGCCTGAGGCAGGTCGATGATCACCGGGCCCGTAGGCGTGAGCAGTACGTTGAACTCGGACAGGTCACCGTGCACCAGGCCGGTGCACAGCATCAGCACGATCTGGGAGATCAGGAAGGCGTGGTATTCGCGCGCCTGGTCCGGGTCCAGCACGACGTCATTCAGACGCGGCGCCGCATCGCCGTATTCGTCGGCCACCAGCTCCATCAACAGCACGCCTTCAAGAAAGTCGTACGGCTTGGGCACGCGAACGCCCGCACCGGCCAGGCGGAACAGCGCCGCCACTTCAGCGTTCTGCCAGGCATCTTCGGTTTCTTTCTTGCCGAACTTGGAGCCCTTGGCCATGGCTCGCGCCTGGCGGCTGTTACGGACCTTACGGCCTTCCTGGTATTCGGACGCCTGACGAAAACTTCGTTTATTCGCCTCCTTGTAAACCTTGGCGCAACGCAATTCATTGCCGCAGCGCACCACATAAACAGCTGCTTCTTTACCACTCATCAGAGGGCGCAGCACTTCGTCGACCAGACCGTCTTCGATCAGGGGTTCAATGCGTTTAGGAGTCTTCATCAGCTTTTATTGT
This sequence comes from Pseudomonas sp. MF6394, assembly GCF_002018845.1. Taxonomy (NCBI): domain Bacteria; kingdom Pseudomonadati; phylum Pseudomonadota; class Gammaproteobacteria; order Pseudomonadales; family Pseudomonadaceae; genus Pseudomonas; species Pseudomonas sp. MF6394. The sequence goes on along the minus strand of NZ_MVOJ01000031.1, from coordinate 67,940 downwards.
GGGTCCTGTATTACCAAACACGCGTGTGGCACTCGTTATACGGCAATCGGCTCGCCGGGGGGAGAGGCTACTGACCTCTGACCCCTTCAGAATGCATTCAATGGGCCAATTTTATCGGCAATCAGCGTTCGATTATCGCCGTCACGCCTTGACCACCGGCGGCACAAATGGAAATCAGCCCACGGCCCTTGCCCGCCGTATCCAACAATTTAGCCAAGTTGGCGACGATCCGCCCACCGGTGGCGGCAAACGGATGGCCCGCCGCCAGGGAACTGCCCTTGACGTTGAGCCGGCTGCGGTCGATCGACCCCAGCGGTGCGTCCAGGCCCAGGCGGGTCTTGCAATAGTCGGCGTCTTCCCAGGCCTTGAGCGTGCACAGCACTTGGGCGGCGAAGGCTTCGTGGATTTCGTAGTAATCAAAGTCCTGCAAGGTGAGGCCGTTGCGCGCCAGCAAGCGTGGCACCGCATACACCGGCGCCATCAACAGGCCTTCGGCGCCGTGGACAAAATCCACCGCCGCTGCTTCGCCATCACGCAGGTAAGCCAGGATTGGTAGCCCACGCTCCTTGGCCCACGCCTCGCTGCCCAGCAGCACCAGAGAGGCACCATCGGTCAGCGGTGTGGAGTTGCCCGCGGTGAGCGTGCCCTTTTCGCTGCGCTCGAAGGCCGGCTTGAGGCTGGCGAGTTTTTCCAGGGTCAGGTCGGGGCGCAGGTTGTTGTCGCGGGTGAGGCCGAGAAAGGGCGTAAGCAAATCGTTGTGCCAGCCTTCGGCGTAGGCCGCCGCCATCTTCTGATGGCTCTCCAACGCCAGCTGGTCCTGCTCGGCGCGGGGGATCTGCCAGGTCTGGGCCATCAGCTCGCAGTGCTGACCCATGGACAAACCCGTGCGCGGTTCGCCGTTGCGCGGCAGTTCCGGCTTGAGGTGCTGGGGACGAAGTTGTAACAGAACTTTTAATTTGTCCGCCATGGATTTACTGCGGTTGGCTTTGAGCAGCAACTTGCGCAGCCCTTCATTCACACCAATCGGCGCATCCGAGGTGGTGTCCACCCCGCCGGCAATGCCGCATTCGATCTGGCCCAGGGCAATTTTATTGGCCACCAGCAGCGCCGCCTCCAACCCCGTGCCGCAGGCTTGCTGGATGTCATACGCAGGGGTTTGCGGTGACAGGCGCGAGCCGAGCACGCATTCACGCGTCAGGTTGAAATCACGGGAATGCTTGAGCACCGCGCCGGCGGCCACCTCGCCCATGCGCAGGCCGTGCAGGTTGTAGCGCTCGATCAGGCCTTCCAATGCGGCGGTCAGCATCGCCTGGTTACTCGCCGTGGCGTAGGGGCCATTGGAACGGGCGAAAGGAATGCGGTTACCGCCAATGATCGCTACACGGCGCAATTGAGTCATGGAAAGCTCCCTTGTGGTGGTGGGTGGAATCATCAAGCCTAGCCTAGGCTCAATCGAACGACTGCCACCCCAGGGTGGTCAACCTTTGAACCCCAGCCTTCGGAGAGCGTTCCATGTCTGACCGTTATATCGACTTCGCCAACTCAAGCCTCGGCCATCGCCTGGTCGCCGCCATTGGCCTGCCGTCACCGGTACGCCTGGAACGCTGGCAAGCCGGACGCCTGCGCCCGGTCGAAGGCGCACTGCTGCTGGGCGGTGGCGCATTGGCAACCCAGGTGCTGGCGTTTGCCAACCGACTCACCGACGCCGTCTACCGCTACGGCGCCGAAGCCTCGACAGCGCCCGCGTGGATTCCCGGGCACGGCCCCAAGCTCAAGGCGGTGGTGTTTGACGCCAGCGGTTTGCAGCACACCGACCAGCTCAAGCAACTGCGTGAATTCTTCCAGCCGCTGCTGAAAAACCTCGACCACAGTGCCCACCTGGTGATCCTTGGCCGGGCGCCGGAAAGCCTCAGCGATCCGTTCGCCGCCAGCGCCCAGCGCGCCCTGGAAGGCTTCAGCCGCTCCCTAGCCAAAGAGTTGCGCAGCGGTGGCGTGCTGCAGTTGCTGTACGTGGGCGAAGGTGCCGAAGACCAGTTGGAAGGCGCGTTGCGGTTTTTCCTCTCGCCCAAAAGCGCGTACATCTCCGGCCAGGTGATTCGCCTGGCGGCCTGCGATACCCCGGTGCAAGACTGGACGCGCCCGCTGGCCGGGCGCAAGGCGTTGGTGACCGGCGCCGCCCGAGGCATCGGTGCCTCCATCGCCGAAACCCTGGCCCGCGACGGCGCCGAGGTCATTGTGCTCGATGTGCCCCAGGCCAAGGCCGACCTCGAAGCCCTGGCCGCGCGTCTGAATGCGCGCACGGTGGTGCTGGATATCTGCGCTGAAGATGCCGCCCGCCAACTGGCTGAACACCTGCCAGACGGGCTCGACATCCTGGTGCACAACGCCGGCATCACCCGCGACAAAACCCTGGCCAACATGACCCCGGAATACTGGGACGCGGTGCTGGCGGTCAACCTCAACGCGCCGCAAGTGCTGACCAAGGCCCTGCTCGACAGCGGTACCCTGCAAGACAACGCACGGGTGGTATTGCTGGCCTCCATCAGTGGCATTGCCGGCAACCGTGGGCAAACCAACTATGCCGCGAGCAAGGCCGGATTGATCGGCCTGGCTCAAGCCTGGGCGCCGCTGTTGAAGGAGCGTGGGATCAGCATCAACGCCGTCGCGCCCGGGTTTATCGAAACCCAGATGACCGCGCATATTCCCTTCGCCCTGCGCGAGGCCGGGCGCCGCATGAGCTCCCTGGGCCAAGGTGGCTTGCCTCAGGATGTGGCCGAAGCCGTCGCCTGGCTGAGCCAGCCGGGCTCCGGTGCGGTCAGCGGCCAGGCGCTGCGGGTGTGTGGGCAAAGTCTTCTGGGAGCGTGAGCATGCAATGGCAAACGTTGGACAGCACCCCGTCTCTACTGCCGCTGTACTGCCGTGCGGCGCTCAAGCGCAAGATCACCGGCAGCACATTGCCCGAACGTGGGTTGCGCTGCCGGATGAGTGTCAACCCCAGCGCCGTTGCGGCGTACCGCAAGGTGTGCGGCTTTGCTGACAGCCCGATGCTGCCGGCGACTTATCCGCATATCCTCGCGTTCGGCCTGCAACTGCAATTGCTGACGGACAAGACGTTTCCATTTCCGCTGCTGGGGTTGATCCACCTGCGCAATCGCATCCGTATTCATCGGGCTCTAGGTGGAGTGGGTGACGTGAGTGTCGGCGTTTACGCACGCAATCTCAGCCCCCATCCCAAGGGGGCCACCTTTGACATCGTCACCGTTGTAGAGGATGCCCTTGGGCTCCTGTGGGAAGCCGAAAGCCAGATGTTATGTCAGGGCGTGAAGCTAGCGGGCGACGCGCTGGAGAGCGGATTGCAAACCCCAGACACGCTCACCGAACTGACGCGCTGGAAAGCGCCCACTGACATAGGCCGCCGCTACGCCCGCGTGTCTGGCGACTACAACCCCATCCACCTCAGTGCGCCAACCGCCAAGCTGTTCGGTTTTCCCCAGGCCATCGCCCACGGGTTGTGGAACAAGGCGCGCACCCTCGCGGCGCTGGCAGAACACTTGCCGGCCGCCAATATTGAAATTGACGTCGAGTTCATGAAGCCGGTGCGCCTGCCCAGTGAAGTGATATTGATGAGCAGCGCCGCCGGTTCCAGCGGAGGGTTGGAACTCAAAGGCGCTGGGGATATTCAACATATGCTTGGGAAGTGGCAGCCGATTGCCTGAAAACCCCTGATTAATTGTATATATACACCCTAAGTTATAGCGGACCTTACGAGGTCCGCCTTTATTTACAACGCTTTGATTTTGCTCATATAAACATCCTGAAACATCCCTCCATTACACCTTTGGTATTAGTCATTAAGCCGACGATGGCCCGGTGTATATAAATCGTTAATACCAAGTTGAGCATTGCGTGAAAGAGTGCCCTGGCCTGAGATAGCAACACGGACAAACCTATCGTTATCCAAAGAAATAACGAGGGTTTGAAACAACCAAGGTTGTACCAGGTGCAAGGAACTCAATCATGAAAACTCAAGTAGTGTTTTGGAAAGCAAGTACCGCGCTGGCCCTCGTTCTGGCAATGAGCCTGGGCGGCTGCAGCAGCGGTGGTGGCGGGCATAAATCCAGCGTGGCGGCGTCCTCGCCGGATGCGGGTGCAGGTGCCGGGAGCGGTGATGGCGGCACGGGCGGCGGCACGGGCGGCGGCACGGGCGGGACTGGCGGTGGCACTGGTGGCACTGACGGCGGTACCGGTGGGACTGGCGGTGGCACTGGCGGCACTGACGGCGGTACCGGTGGGACTGGTGGTGGCACCGGCGGCACTGACGGCGGCACGGGTGGAACTGGTGGTGGCACCGGCGGCACTGACGGCGGCACGGGTGGAACTGGTGGTGGCACCGGCGGCACTGACGGCGGCACGGGTGGAACTGGTGGTGGCACTGGCGGCACTGGCGGTGGCACCGGCGGGACTGGCGGCGGCACCGGCGGGACTGGCGGCGGTACCGGCGGGACTGGTGGTGGCACCGGCGGGACTGGCGGGGCTGGCGGCGGAACAGGGTCGACCACTACCCCACTGATCACCGGCCAGATCGCCGGCACCCTCGGCACCACCGTAGGCAATGTAGGCGCAGCAGTGGGTGATCTCGGAGGCGCCTTGACCCCTGTTCCAATCGTCGGCACTACAGCAGGCGGCCTGGTCACCTCGGTCGGCACTGCGGTCACCACCATCGGTACAGGAGTTACAACAGGTCTGGGTTCCCTGGGGACCAATACCAACTCGCTGGGCATTACGGTTGCAGGTGTCGGCGGCGGCGTCGCTGACTTGGGCGGCGGCCTGTCGACTACCGGCCAATCGTTGTCGACAACCCTTGGGGGCGTCCCCGTCGTTGGCGGCCTCACAGGTGGTGTAGGCACTGCAGTAGGTGGCGTCGTGGATAAAGTCGGTACCGCCGTGACCATGCTCGGCGACACCCTCAGCACAGCCAGCACCACCGGCCCGCTGGGTTCGTTGACCAACACCCTGGGCGGCCAAGTGTTGGTGCCTGTCGTGTCGTTGGTGGAAAACACCACCGGCAACCTCGGCACGGCAACCGGCCTGGGCACGCCAGTCAGTGGTGTGCTGGATAAAGTTGGTACCACCGTAGCGAGCCTGGGCACTCAAGTCACTACCGCGGGTGGTGCAAGCAACCCTGTGACCAATGTCGTCGGCGGCGTGCTGACTGGCGTCGGTGGTGCACTCGATACATCCGGCGGGTATGTCGCGCCAACCGGCGGCACCGCAGCTGCCGGTCTACCCGAGTTGATCGGCGGCGTGGTAGCCAACGTAGGCACCGGCCTGAATGCGGGCAACACCAACGGCACGGTCAGTGCAGCCGGTGTGACCGGCGGTGCATTGGGTGGCACCATTGCCTCGGTGGGTACCGTCCTCGGCGGCACGGGTGTCGCCAACACTGGCGCCACCGCACCACTCGCCACCGTATCCACCACTGTCGGCGCCGCCTTGAACCCCGTGACCTCCGGCGTCACCACACTGACGCAAAACGTAGGTACCACCACCGGTATCGGTACTCCGGTGGACGGTTTGGTGACTCAAGTCGGCGGCGCAGTCAGCAGCTTGGGTACCAACCTGACGGCAGCCAATGCCAGCCCGATCACCAACGCGGTAGGCACCACCGTCACAGCGGTAGGCGGTACGGTAGCCTCGGTGGGAGGCCTGGTAACCGGCGGCACCACTGGCACCAGCGGTGGCCTGCTCGGCGGCCTGAACATCGGCGCCACCACTACCACCACAGGCACGGCCACAACCACAGGCGGCACTACAGCCACAGGCGGTCTGGGCGGTTTGTTGAACGGCCTGACCGGCAAATAGAAATGCACCTGGCCGATTAGACGGCCTCCCCTACAGCGCCTACGCTTGGTTGAGACGAGAGACCTTTAATAAGTCTCTCGTCTTTTTTATGGGCGGCGACACGCTTTATCACTCGCCACCCTCCCGAACCGAGTCCCAGAACTCGGCGGGCCCGAAGCGCTGCTGCAGTTGACCATGGAGTGTCCTATGCGCGTGTTGACGCCGTTGTTATTGCTCACCCTCAGTGCCTACGCCCAGGCCGAGACCCTTCCCAGCTTTCTTAACAGCAACGACACTGTCCGCACCCTGCCGGTGCCCAACCTGCCCGCCGACGCCTATCGACCGCCCACGTCGAAAACCCAGGTACCCGAGGCGCCGCCGACTGCCGGCCAACCCCTGTTGATGGACACCAAGGTCACTATTCGAAAATTGCAGATCGAAGGCGGAACGGTCTACCCGCTCGCCGAGACGGCACAGGTGTATGCGCCGTTGATTGGACGGGAAACCAACCTTGCGCAACTGATCGAAGCGACCCGTGGCGTCACCCGCCGTTATCAGGAGGATGGCTACCTGCTGTCCTACGCGTTCCTGCCGCAACAGAACTTCGAAAACGGCCTGGTCCGCGTGGTACTGGTGGAGGGCTACATCAAGGACTATCAACAAACCGGCGACATCGGTTCGGTGTCGGCCTATGTCGATAAGCTCGCGCAAAAGCTCCTGGCTGAGCGCCCGCTGACCCGCAAGACGTTCGAGCGCTACACCACGCTGATGAGCCGCATCCCCGGCCTCAGCGTACAGGCGCAAGTACCACCACCGGGCACCACCGATGGCGCCACGCATATGCAGATCCAGGCCAGCCGCAAACCTTTCACCACCAGCATGAGCCTGGTGCAGAAAAGCCGTGGCGGCACGCAAGCGCTGCTGAGCGCCACCAGCAATTCCCAGACGGCCATGGGCGAGCAGCTCAGCGTGAGCGGCCTGTTCCCACCCGGCGAGGACAAAGAGCATTACTACCGCGTGGACTACAACCAGTTCATCAACGCCGAGGGCACCCAACTGGCGCTCGCCGCCGAACGCTATCGCGCCGACCCCAACAGCAGCGTGCAACTGGACGGCGGCTTTGAACTCAAGCCGCACCAGTCCATCGACCGCTACTCCATTGGCCTGAGCCATCCGTTCATTGCCTCCCCTACCGAGTCACTTACCCTGGGCACGCGCCTGTACGCGGTCGACCAGACCACGCGCTACAAACTGGTGGGTTTCCCGCTGAGTTTCGACATCGAATCCAACCTGCGTGCCCTGGCCTTCGAAGGCGATTGGCGCAAGGCCGACGCGCAACGCCTGCGCATCATCAGTGCTGGCCTGTACCAGGGCATTGACGGTCTGGGCGCCAAGGCTCGCAGTGACCTGGGCGTGGCCAAGCCCGACCTCGACTTCTTCCGCCTGCGCCTCTCCGGCGTGCAAAGCGACAAGTTCTTCGACAACTGGCAAGGGGTGCTGTCCGGTGCGCTGTACTGGAGCGACAACACCCTGCCCGACAGCGAACGCGTGACCTTCGGCGGGCAGAATTTCGGCCGTGGCTACCCGGACGACCAAGGCTCGGGCGACAAGGGCTGGGGGGTGGCGTACGAGGTCAACTACAGCTTCAACCGCACCGGCAACTGGGTGAAGATCCTGCAACCCTATGTGGTGGTCGACCGCGCCAAATCCTGGTTCAACGACCTGCCGGTCAAGGCCAACGACATGTCCTCGGCGGCGGTGGGTTTACGCTTTGGCGACAAGAAGTACTACAACATCGCACTGGAGGCGGCCAAGCCCATGTCGGATATCGCCCTGGACAGCTTTAACCGCAGGCCGCGGTATACGCTGAGCTTCAGTTATCAGCTGTGAAGCTATGGCGAGGAGCTTATGTGGGAGCGGGCTTGCTCGCGAAGGCGGTGTATCAGTCAATGAGTCTTTAACTGAACCACCGCTATCGCAGGCAAGCCAGCTCCCACACGGGTCTGTGTTGCTCACAGAATGAGTGCCTGGCATTAGATCCCGGCGGCCTGACAGCCGAACCCCCTCTACCTGAGCCCACGCAATCAAACTGTGGGAGCTGGCTTGCCTGCGATGAGGGCCGGACAGTCGACGACTAAGTGCCTGGCACCCCACGAGCCAAATGTGGGAGCGGGCTTGCTCGCGAAGGCGGTGTGTCAGTCAATGAATCTTTAACTGAACCACCGCTATCGCAGGCAAGCCAGCTCCCACATTTAATAAGCGGTGCCGGTCCGTTACCGACCAGGTGTAGAGAGGGGAAACAGGTTGTTGAGGGTATCGAGCAAGCGCACCAGGTAGATAGGCTTGCGAAACAGATCCAGCACCTGCAAGCGCAGCATATCGCTGACATCATCCATTTCTGCATGACCCGACATCACGATCACAGGCAACTGCGAACGTGAGGTGTGTTCGCGCAGGCGCTTGATCAAGGAGATACCGCTTTCCTCGGGCATGCGCAGATCGGTGATGACCAGGGCGATATCAGGGTGAAGTGTCAATTCTTGCAAGGCAAAGGTGACGGAGTTCGCGGTGAAACAGACGAATCCCTCGTTTTCGAGGGATTCGGCCAACTCGACCAGCGCATCCTCCTCGTCATCCACCAATAGGATTTTTTGGCGGGATGACGAAGGGTGAGTCATGGGCGGTACCTGATAAAAAGAATCACCGGGACAAATACGTACAGCAATTACGGTTAAGCCGCATCCGGCAGCTCATCAGAAATTTTTTGAAAGATACCCTTTATCTTGTCTCCAATCTCTGAACCGAAACCAACGATGACCAACGCAACTATCGCCACAATAATCACATATTCAATGGCTGACGCCCCGTCTCTACGGCGCAGGAATAACTGAGCGTGAATGTAAAATTTCAAGAACAGGTCAAGGATCATATTGAGGTCTCCTTCATGCGCCACAAAGCGCCGATACAGCTGGCCCGCACAATGATTGCCGTGTGCCACTAGAGCATTGTCAACAAATTTAACACTCACAACTGTAAGAACGAATTAATCACAAAGTATTAGTCACCCCGCCAGCCCCACAAATCCGTTATTTACAGGCCCCGCTTTAACCGCGCAGATAAATTTTTCATTCAGTAATGGCAATTTGTCCTAGCTGGGCTACCTTCAAATAGCCAAATCGTTAGTTGTTCATCACAGCCCAGTTGCGAATTTAACTCGTTTGGATTAACGGGAATAAAAGCAGTGCAACAGGATAGGGAGCGCCGTCATGAACAGTCGTATCAGCATGGTCCTGGCTGGCTTGCTGCTTATCGGAGCCCTGGTTGCAGGGTATTGGGGCCTGGTGCTGAGTCGTCCACCGGCACCCTCCGTAGCGCCCTCGCCAGCACCTGTCATTTCCGTTGAAAAAACCGTTGCCGTCGTGGAAGACCAGACCCGCCAGCCGGTCGTGGTGCTGGTGCATGCGGTTGCGCCTTTTGTGCCCCTCACGGCTGCCGATGTCGCCGTGGAAAAACTGCGCACCGTGCCGGCTGGCAGTCTGACCAGCGTTGACCAGGCCATCGGCCGCACGCCCTTGCGGGCCCTGGGTGCCGGCACCTGGCTCAATGATGAGAGCTTCACCGCCGGCGGCCCCCTGGCCCGCATGATTCGTACAAACGAACGAGCGCTGGCCGTCGCCGTCGATGAGGTCATCGGAGCCGGTGGCCAGTTGAGCCCCGGCGATTACGTGGATGTCTTGCTGTTCTTGCGCCAGGACAATGCCAATGCCGAGCAGTCGGCGCAGGTGGTCATCCCGGCAATTCGCCTGCTCAGCGTCGGTGATCAGTTGGGCTTGGCCAACGACGGCACCCCGGCGGTACCGCCACCCGCCACCGCCGAAGAACGTGCCCAGGCGGCCCAACGTCGCACCGCCGCGCGCAGTGTGGTGCTGGCGGTGCCCGAACCCTTGCTGAGCCGGCTGATGCTCGCCTCCCAAGCCGGCACGCTGCGCCTGGCCGTGCGCAGTGCCGACGAACAACTGCTAAGCCGCTACTGGGCCGGCGAAAGCGACACGCCAGACAAGGTGCAAAGCGCCAACCGCGATCTCTACCAATTCACCCAATTGGCCCTCAGCGGCCCGCCGAAAAAAATCACCCCCGCGGTGGCCGACACCGGCCAACGTCGGGGCGTCGAAGTGATTCGCGGCGCAGCGGCAGCACAACCTACCCCCTGATTGAACAAGGATGCCTTGAATGAGCCAACGCTACGCTCAATTGGCCTTGGCCTTGATGCTGCCGTGCCTGCCCCTGGGCATGGCGATGGGCGCATCGGGCAGCTGCAACGCCCTGGGCCAGTTGCCCGCCGTGATCGAGGTGGGCGAAGGCTTGCAAACCGAGCTGCAATCGCCGGTAGCGATTACGCGCCTGGCCATCGGCGACCCGAAAATCGCCGACGTGCGGGTCAACGGCGACCGCCACTTCCTGCTCACCGGTGTCGGCAGCGGGGCCACCAGCCTGATGGTGTGGACCGGCTGCTCGACCACGCCGCGCCAGAGCATGGTGTTCGTCAAGGGCAAGGCCACCTCGGCGCTGACCAGCCAATCGCTGTCGCCCTCCGAAGACCCGACGCTGCCCAGCCAGGTGCAGACCGATATCCGCTTCGTCGAAGTCAGCCGCACCAAGCTCAAGGAGGCCAGCACCAAGATCCTCGGCATGGGCAACAACTTTTTCCTCGGCAGCCCGAGCTTGCTGTCCCCTTCAGAGGGCATCTTCAAATTGCCGGTGAGCGCCGAAAACTTCAACATCGGGTTTGGCGGTGGCCGAGTCAAGGCACTGATCAACGCCCTGGAAAGCAGCGGCTTTGCCTACACCCTGGCACGCCCGAGCCTGGTGGCCATGAGCGGCCAGAGCGCGACCTTCCTGGCCGGCGGCGAAGTGCCGATTCCGGTGCCCAGTGCCGGCAGCGATACCATCACCATCGAGTACAAGGAATTCGGCATTCGCCTGACCCTCACGCCCACCGTCATCGACCACAACCGCATCGCCTTGAAAGTCGCCCCGGAAGTCAGCGAGCTCGATTACAACAACGCGATCCGGATCCAGGGCATCCAGGTACCCGCCCTCACCGTCCGGCGCACCGACACCAGCGTGTCGTTAGCCGACGGCGAAAGCTTCGTGATCAGCGGCCTGATCAGCAGCACCAACCGCTCCACCATCGCCAAGCTGCCGGGCCTGGGCGACATCCCGATCATTGGTGCTTTCTTCCGCGACTCCAATATCAACAGTGAGGAAAAAGAACTGCTGATGATTGTCACGCCGCATCTGGTGCAGCCACTGGCCGCCAATGCGCAGTTGCCGTCGCTGCCCGGCGAAAAACTGCGCACCTACGACCCGAATTGGTTCCGCCTGTTCTTCCTGGAAAACGGCAACTTCGACCGTCGCAGTGGACTTTCCCAATGAGCGATAGCCTGAGCCAGACCTTCCTGGCAATCACCCGCAACAGCACCGACCTGGAATGGCTCCAGGGCGCGCTGGCGCCCCTTGGCCAAGTGATCAGCGTGGGCGGCGGCAGCCTGGATGAATTGCTGGCACTGGTGGACGTGACCTTCGCCAACTTGGTGTTCGTGGGTCTGGACCGTGAACACCTGGTGGCCCAGAGCGCCTTGATCGAAGGCGCCCTGGAAGCCAAGCCGATGTTGGCGGTGGTGGCCTTGGGCGACGGCATGGATAACCAGTTGGTACTCAACGCCATGCGTGCCGGCGCCCGGGATTTTGTCGCCTATGGCTCGCGCTCCAGCGAAGTGGCCGGGCTGGTGCGACGCCTGAGCAAGCGCTTGCCGCCCACGGCGCCGAACGCCCATCTCGGCGGCCTCACCGTGCTCTACGGCGCCCAGGGCAATACCGATGGCGCCCTGCTGGCGAGCCACCTGGCAATGGTGGTGCAAAAGAGTGGCCAGCAGACGCTGATGCTCGACCTCGGCCTGCCCAAGGGTGACAGCCTGGCGCTGCTGGGCCTGGACAGCACCTTCAATTTCGGCGACGCCTTGCGCCACCTGCGCCGCCTGGACGCCACCCTGATCAACAGCGCGTTCACCAGCACCGACGATGGCCTGCGCATCCTCGCCTACGCCGCCAGCGATGAGCCCCTGGAAATGACCAGCGCCGCCGAGCTGTACATGTTGCTCAGCGCCTTGCGCCAGCACTTCCAGCACATCGTGGTCAACCTCACCGGGCAAGCCGACAGCGAAGCCCTGCGCACCTTTGTCAGCCACTGCGACAAGTTGCTGTGGTGCACCGACCAGGGCGTGCTCGACTGTCGGCGTAACCTGGCGGTGCTGAACCTGTGGCGCGAAAAAGGCATGAAGCTCGACCATGCCAAGCTGCTCGTCGATCGCTACATCAAAGGCTGTGCCCCCGACACCGAAGCCCTGGAAAAAAGCTTCGGCCTGGAGTGCATCGCCGTGCTGCCCCTGAGCCCAGAAGTGCGCCTGAACGCCAAGAACCAGGGGCAAAGCCTGTTCACCCTGGCCCCACGTGAAGCCTTGACCCAAGCCCTGCGCCACCTGGGCGAGCGCCTGGCCAAACGCACCGAAGGCTTGGATAAACCTTCGACACGCTGGTTCGAACGCTTGCTGGGGACGAGTCGATGAACAGCGAAAAACTCTTCGGCGCCCCGGCCCGTGGGGCAGCCGCGCACAACGACCACGACGGCCTGAAACTGGTGCTGCATCGCTACATCATCGATGCCATCGAAGAGTCGGGCCAGAACCTGCTGGAAGGCTCGCGCCAATCCCTGGCGCAATTTGTCATCGACAAAGTGGCCGAGTACATCACGCGCATGCACCTGGCGATCTCGCGTTATGAGATGGAGCGCCTGGCTGAGGAAATCGTCGATGAGCTGACCGGCTTCGGCCCGCTGGAAGTGCTGCTGCGCGATGTGTCGATCACCGAGATTCTGGTCAACGGCCCGCACCGGGTGTTTATCGAGCGTGACGGGGTGCTCCACCAGAGCGACCTGCGTTTTATCGATGCGCACCATGTAGAACGCGTGATGCAGCGCATTCTCGCGCCCCTCGGAAGGCGCCTGGATGAGTCGTCGCCGATGGTCGATGCGCGCTTGCCCGATGGCAGCCGGGTCAATGCGATCATCCCGCCGATTGCCCTGGACGGCCCGTGCCTGTCGATCCGTAAGTTTCGCAAGGACATGCTCAAGAGCAGCGACCTGGTGGCGATGCAAACCATCGACCACAACATCTTCGAGTTCTTCCAGGAGGCGGTGGGCAAGCGCTGCAATATCCTCATCAGTGGCGGCACCGGCACCGGCAAGACCACGTTGCTCAATATCCTCAGCCAATTGATCAACCCCCACGAACGCCTGGTCACCATCGAAGACGTGGCCGAGCTGCAACTGGGCCACCCCCATGTGGTGCGCCTGGAAACCCGCCCGCCCAATGCCGAAGGGCATGGCGAGGTCAAGGCCAGCGACCTGATCCGCAACGCCCTGCGGATGCGCCCGGACCGCATCATCCTTGGCGAGATCCGTGGCGTCGAAGTGCTCGACGTGATGACGGCCATGAACACCGGGCATGACGGATCCATGAGCACCGTGCACGCCAACAATGCCCAGGACGCGCTGTTGCGCCTGGAAACCCTGGTAGGCCTGACCGGCCGTGTGGTGGCGGAGAAAACCCTGCGGCAGATGATCTGCGCCGCACTGGATGTGGTGGTGCAACTGACGCGCCTGCCCGATGGGCGCCGTTGCGTCAGCGAGGTGGTGGAAGTGGTGGGCGTGCGCGACGACGTGTATGTCACCAACACCCTGTTCCGCCTCGACCGCCGTACCGGTTTCGGCTTCCTGCGCGAAGCGCTCAACCCGGCCGGCGACAAGCTGCGGCGCGAATCGGCATTGCCGTTGTAGAGAGGCCTCATGACCGGACTTGTCTTGCTGCTCATTTGCGTCCTGCTGATCAGCCTGTCCGTCTGGCTGTTCCAGCGCGGGCTGCGCCAGGCCGGCACCGACCGGGTGCTGGAGCGGCTCTCCGATGGTCAGCCGGTGCCCCAGGAGCCGAACGGCAGCTGGGTCGCGCTGGAGCGCATGTTCCAGCGCGCCGGCCTGGGCAAGCCCACCGACCGCCTGGGGTTGTGGTTGAGTGGCTGGGCGGTGGGCATGTTGCTGGGTTACCTGCTGGCCGGCGGGCTGGGCCTGCTGGTGATGCTGACCATGCCGCCGTTGCTGCTGCGAGTGTATATCGCCTGGCGCTACCAACGGCGGGTGCAGCGCATGATCGAACAATTACCGCAACTGCTGGACCACAGCGTGCGCAGCCTCAAGTCCGGGCGCACCCTGGCGGACGCCGTGCTGGGCGCGATCGACAGCACCGAAGCGCCGCTCAAACAGGCCATGAGCCGCATCCAGCGCAACGTGCAAATGGGCGTGAGCCTGCCGGAGTCGGTCAGCGACTTTGCCGAGTTTTACGAGCGCGATGAGTTCCGCCTGTTTGCCCTGGGCCTGAAGGTCAACCACCGCTACGGCGGCAACGCCAGCGAGCTGCTGGAAAACCTGATCAAGATGATCCGCGAGCGCGAACAGGGTGCGCGCCAACTCAAGGCCATGACCGGCGAAACGCGCATGACCGCCTATGTGTTGGCGGGCTTGCCCATCGCCATGGTCGGCTACTTTTTGATGGTCAACCCGGGCTACCTGATGAGCATGTGGAACGACGGTACCGGGCGCTACCTGCTGCTGGCCGCGGCGGCGCTCGACATCACGGGCACCTTCGTCATGTGGCGCATGCTGCGGAGTATCTGAGATGGCCATCCTGATCTGCATCCTGTTGTCGCTCGCCGCCGTCGCCCTGATCGTCGGCAACCTGCTGGAGCAACGGCGCCGTCAACGCCTGGTCAGCCAACGCCTGCAAGGCCAACTGGCCCGCGAGGACAAGCTCGGCAGCCTGATGCGCCAATTGGGCGCCCGCGCCGTGGCCCAGCGCTCGGTCAGCCTGGACAACGAAACCCAGACCCTGCTCAACCGCGTCGGCTGGCGCAAAGCCAACCAGCGCTCCATGTTTGCCGCTTTCCAGATCGGCGTGCCCGTCGTGCTGCTGGGCTCGACCCTGCTCGGCCAGCAACTGCTGTTTCCCCATGCTGGCTCGCCCTGGATTGCCCCGGCGATTGCCCTGGGCATCGGTTACCTGCTGCCCAAGCGCATCCTGGCCCTCAGCGCGAAATACCGCCAGGAGCGCATCGCGCGGGAAATTTCCACCTTCATTCCGTTGCTGCGCATCCTGTTCGAGTCCGGTATGGCGGTTGAGCAATCGCTGCGGGTGTTGAGCACCGAAGCCCAGCGCTTGCTGCCGGACCTGACCCATGAACTGCGCCTGATCCTGGTAAGGGTCGACTCTGGCCTGGAGCTGTCCGAAGAGTTGGGCAAGACCGCACGCCTGCTGGCCGTGGATGAGTTCACCGACACCTGCATCATTCTTCAGCAGTTGATCCACCAGGGCGGCGGCGCGATGAAATCCTTGCTGGCCCTCAAGCAGTTGCTCGACGACCGCCGCCTGACCCGTCTGCAGGAATACATCTCGAAGATGTCCGCGAAGATGTCCGTGGTGATGATGGTATTCCTGTTTCCCGCCTTGCTGATCGTGCTTGGGGGGCCGGCGATGATCGCCATTTCCCGAGCCTTGAATAACTTTTGAGGAGCCTGCCATGAAACCACTGATCGTCGCCTTGAGCCTGCTGATGCTGGGCGGCTGTGCCAGCAATGGCCAGGTTCCGTGGGCCGGGTTGCTGGCACCGGGCAGTTGCCCCAAGCCCAGCTCCGACCAGGAGCTGTCGCTGAACCTGGCCGATGACATGGCCAACGAAGGCAAGCTGCACGCCAGCCTCGCCAACCTGCAAAACCTACCCAGCACCCTGCCCCAGGTTCGTCAACGCCAGGCCCGTGCCTATCGCTTGCTGGGCCGCCCTGACGCCGAGCCGTTGTACCGCAGCCTGCTGGGCACTTGCCTGGCCGCCGACGGTGAGCACGGCCTGGGGCAACTGGCATCGGCCAAGGGCGACAACGGCCAGGCCATGGCCCACCTGCAACGCGCGGCACGGCTGGCGCCCACCGACGAAAAAATCCGCAATGACCTGGGCGTGGTCTACCTCGACCAACGGCGCCTGGAAGACGCACGCTTTGAATTCATGACCGCCATCGAGCTCAAGCAGAGCGATCAACTGGCGGCGGTCAACCTGGTGACGTTACTGATCTACCAAGACAACTGGGAGCAAGCCGCGAAAGTGGTCGGCCAACTCGGCTTGAGCCCCGAGCAGGTGACCCGGGCCCAGGCGCGGGCGCAACACCTCAAGGAGGCTGGCACGGCACCGCAGCGTCCAGTCAAAGATCAGGTAGCGGTGGTCAGCGACACGCTGCCGGCCTCTGTGAAATAAGGAGTCGATGATGAAATTCCATTACCTCGCCGGCCTTGCCTGCCTGGCCCTGCCCCTTCTCGCTTCGGCCATCGAAGCGGGGCCGTCTTCACCCCGGCAGGCAGAAACGGAAAACTGGATGGCGCTGCAACTGAGCGGTCGAGCAGCCTCGGCCAACCCGCAAAAAACCACGCCGGCAGAACGCGAGCAGGCGCTCAAGCGTTGGCTGGACAGCAACAAGCACCCGATCCCGGAGTTCTTTGATCAGAAAGTCGGCGGCACTGCGCAGGGCAGCAAATGACCACTGTAGGAGCGAGCTTGCTCGCGAAAAACGTCAACGATAACGCGTGCATCCTGGGTAACCGCGTTGTCTAGGTGTTTTTCGCGAGCAAGCTCGCTCCTACAGTAGGGCGGTTCTAGTGCGCCGTGACCCGCTGGCGCATCGCCGAGTTGTTCGGTGACAACGCCAGCGCCAACTGCGTGCGGTTATGCATATGGGTCAGGCGCAATACCTGGGACACATACAGCTTGACCGTGTTCTCGGTAATCCCCAGCTCACAGGCAATCTGGTAGTTGGTCTGGCCCTTGCCCACCAGGCGGGCCACGTCCAACTGGCGCGGTGACAGTTGATTGAAGATCGCCGGGATCTCCACCGGCCCGGCGTCATCGGCCGAAGGGTCCCCGTCATGGTCCTGGGGCGTCGGGTTGCGGCGCACCTTGTCCAAGTCCATATACAAGTCGTTGATGGATTCGGACAGGTACTGCAACTTCTGGTTGAGCGTGCCCAGTTGCAGGTCTTTTTGCCGTTCCTCCAAGGCCGCTTCCTGGCGCTTGAGGCCTTCGAGCAATTCATCGAGGTTGATCGGCTTCTGGTAGTAATCGGCGATACCTGCACGCAGGGCCTTGATCACATCCTGCTTGTCGGCGCGCCCGGTGAGCATGATCGCTTCGAACGCACGATGTTTACCGGCGATCCGTTGCAGCGCCTGCACCAGCTCGATGCCGTCCATGTCCGGCATATGCAGGTCACACAGCACTAAACCAATCTGAAGGTCTTCCTTGAAACGCTGGACAGCTTGCTCACTGGACTCGCACGGGACACAACGGTACCCGCTGCTTTCAAGAAATTCACAGAGCTCCTCTACGATTAAAGGTTGATCGTCGACTACGAGCACTTTTACTGCAGACGTAAGCTTGTTCACGCGCTACTCCATGCCTGGCAAGCCAAATGATGACCTATCCTTTCTGACGAAAATTCCTACACAACTACTCATTAAACGTAGACGTACTTTCCGACTATGTACATAGCATTAATCAACTCGTGCGACTGATGGATCCAAAACCAGCTGCCAGCAAAACCTGTCAAAACGAAGGGCGCAAAGGGCTGTTTTGTTGACGCTGGCCCTGCCCGTTCAACGCGGTTTGAGCTAAGCCCTTGATGCATAAGTGTCCAGGCCACCATGGCGATGCCCGCACCGATCAGCGCCCCGAGCAGGTACTCGATATTGGAGGCCAGCGCCAGGGCGGCGAGCAACTTCACATCCCCTGCGCCAAAGCGGCCCAACGCATAGCCCGGGAAGGTCAGCACCAGCGCCAAAGCCAGGGCCAGGCCGCCCTCGCTGCGGGGCGCGCCCAGCCACGTCGACCCCGCCCACAGCAGGTAAATCAACGCCAGCATCCCGACGCCCAGGGTCAACGTATTGGCAATCTGGCGCTGGCGAATATCCTGCACGGCACATACGCCCAACCACAGCACAATCACTAGCGTCTGGATCACGTAAAAAACATCCCTTTTGGCTGAATGATTCTATGCTGATATCAAGTACTCGCCTCAGGGTAGACGCAGTCATGAAATCGAGCCTCCCGAGAAAGCAAAAAGGTGCTGCGGCGATCGAGTTTGCCTTGGTCTTCGTGATTTTCTTTGCGGTGTTCTACGGCATGCTCAGCTACAGCTTGCCGCTGCTGTTGATGCAGTCATTTCACCAAGCGGCCGCCGAAGGGGTACGCCGCAGTGTGTCCCTGGACCCCAGCACCGCCGGCTATTCGGCCCTGGTTGTGCAACGCGCCAAGGATGCAGCCCAGGCCCAGTTGAACTGGATCCCCGGCTCATTGAAGTTCTTGCCCGGCTATATCACCGCCACCTACACCAATAATTTGCTGACGGTGAAGATCACCTACCCCTCGGCCAATATCAAAGCGGTCTTGCCGGCCCTGGTGTTGCCTGGGGTGGGTACCGTACCCAACCTGCCCACCAACCTCACCGCCACCTCGAGCCTTCAGTTTTGACGACAGGGGATAAATTGTTCGCACGCCTGCGCGGGCTTACCAGCGCCCTGGCTCTGGACGCGCCAACGACGCCCGCGCCGGGCCTGCAAGTGCAACTGGACAACCTGGGCCGGGTGCTGAGCATCACGGGCGCCTTGAGGCCTTTGCTTGCCCAGCATCTTGCCAATGCGCCCAACCCACCCTTGCAGACCTTGCTGTGTGCCGACAGCGCGCTGAGTGTCGAGGGCACGCCGCAGGAGTGGCAACGACACGGCCTGGATCTGGACTTCCAGGGCGCCGCCGGCCAGGTCCTGCATACCCGCGGCTGGCTCGAGCCGGAGGGCGACGCCTGGGCCCTGCACCTGCTGGACATCACTGACCTGCTTGCCGACCGGGCACGGGTGCAGCAACGCGAACAAAACCACCAACTCGCCGCCCTGATGAGCGAACAGCTGCGCGTTTGCAGTTTCAGCCGCCTGCATCACGTGTTCAGCGAACACCTGCGCAGCGTGGCCCAGCGCTGGAGCATCCCCTGCGTCGCCATGGCACTGCTCGATGAGGATGACCAGGGCTGGCGCATCTACAGCCAATACGCTGCCCACGACGCCCCAGCCTTGTGGCAAACCGGGCAGCATCTGGGCACCAGCCTGGACAGCATCAACGGCAACACGCCACTGAGCCTGGACATTGCCCAGGGCCGCAGCGACAACCCGCGCCTGCGCAGTGTGTTTGGCAATGCCGACGGTTTCCTGGTGCCGTACCGCGACAGCCATGGCGCCGCCGCGTGGCTGCTGTGTGGTTTCTATAACGGCCAGGCACACCACACCGGCGAGCGTGACTGGCTGAACCTGTGCGCAGCACTCGCCGCGCCGCTGCTGGGCCGCCTGCGCGAACAGCGTCACCACCAGCAACTGGAACGCGTGGAAGCCCTGCAAGGCCTGCTCGGCACTGGCTGGTGGGAACTGTTGCCCGTCACCCAGGAAATCCAACTGGCGCCACAATTGCTGCGCAACCTGAGCCTGGACGACGGCCCCACCCGCCAACCCCTCGGCACCTGGCTCGAACTCATCCACCCCGCCGACCGCCAGGCCCTCAACAGCCGCCTGCAAGACCTGCAAGCCCTGGGCAAGCCGTTGCTGACCAGCGTGCGCCTGCAACGCACCGAGTCCGAGCAGTCGCCCCTGTGGTACCGCATACAAGGCCAAGTACTGGGCGCCGGCAATGAACGACGCTGGATCGGCTTCATGCTCGACATCAGCGACATCCAGAACCAACAACTGCAAGCCGCCGCCGCCCATGCGCGCCTGGACAACCTGATCGCCAGCTCACCGGCCGTTATTTACGTGCAGCGCTACGTCAACGGCGCGCTGCACCCGGCGTTCTTCAGCGCCAGCCTGTTGCCGTTGCTGGGCTGGACCTTGGCCGATTGCAACCACGACACCCTGGCAGCGCTGATCCACCCCGACGACCGTGAACACTACTTCGAACGCACCCGCCAACTGCTGCGCGAAGGCAACGTGCGCAGCCGCTACCGCCTGCGCGACAAACAAGGCAACTACCATTGGCTGCTCGACGAAGCCAAGCTGTTGCGCGACGACCTCGGCCTGCCGGTGGAAGCCGTAGGCCTGTGGCTGGACGTCACCGAGGCGACCCTGGCCGCCGAGCAGGTGCGCCAGAGCGAGGAGCGCTACCGCATCCTGGTGGAAGACTCGCCCGCGATGATCTGCCGCTACCGCCCCGACCTGATCCTCACCTTCGGCAACACGCCGCTGGCCAATTACCTGGAATGCCGGCCCGAGCAATTGCCAGGCATCAACCTGGGCCAGTGGCTGTCGGATGAACAACGCGCCGCCTTTGTGCAGCGCATCCAGCAACTGACCCCGGAATTCCCGGTGAGCACCGCGGAAATCAGCCTGCAACTGCCGGGGCGCGAACATGCCTGGTGGGTGTGGTCGGACCGCGGCGTCTTCGATGAACAAGGCGCCCTGATCGAAGTGCAAGCCGTGGGCCGCGACAACACCGAAGTGCGTCGCTCCCAGCAACAACTGACCCAAAGCGCAAAAATGGCCACCCTCGGCGAAATGGCCACCGGCCTGGCCCATGAAATCAACCAGCCGCTGAACGTGATGCGCATGGCCATCGCCAATGTGCTCAAACGCCTGGGCAATGGCGACGCGCAAATCGACTACCTCACGGAAAAACTGCAACGCATCGACGCCCAGGTACAACGCGCCGCACGAGTGGTCGACCACATGCGCGTCTTCGGCCGCCGCCCGGAAATCGAGCAGCAACCCTTCGACCCGGCGCAGGCACTGGAGGGCACCCTCTCCCTGCTCAGCGAAGGCCTGCGCGGCAAAGGTGTAGACGTGCGCATCAGCCCTACCGACTTCTCGGTACAGGTCAAAGGCTATGTCGACCAACTGGAACAAGTACTGATCAACCTGATGGTCAACGCCCGCGACGCCCTGCTCAGCCAGCGAGAAAAAGACCCTGCCCTGCGCCCCTGGATTGCCCTGCACAGCGAGCACGACAGCCGCCATGTACGCATCTGGGTCGAAGACAACGCCGGCGGGATAGACCCGCGCCTGCTGGAGCGGATTTTCGAGCCGTTCTTTACCACCAAACCGATAGGCGTGGGGACCGGGCTGGGCCTCTCGGTGAGCTATGGGATTGTGGAAAACATGGGCGGACGCCTGAGCGTTACCAACGGCGAGGCCGGCGCGAGATTCTGCATCGAACTCCCCGTCGCGCAGAACTAATTCAACGCTAACCACGATGCCAAGCGAGCCGCTCTTGATCTTGATCTGCTTGTGATCTTGATCTCAGGCGCCCCGTTAAACCACGCTGGCCGGAATTCGCCAGGGATTTGGGGGGTAAACCGGCAGGGATGCCGGTTTAGCCGCCCCGCGCCATGGATGGCGCGTGGCGGCGGCCCCCCAAATCACTGGCGGATTACGGGCACACCGAGCCTAAGCGAGGTGCCGAGTGGTGGGGCGAGGACCTTTTGGTTACTTTTGGGTCCTTCCAAAAGTGACCCGCTGTCAGAGCGGAACCCTAAGTGGCCGTTACCGCAGGAATGGATATGTACACAACACAACTGTGTTGACTGCCAGGCCGCCTTCGCGAGCAAGCCCGCTCCCACAGTTGGATCGTAGGGTGTCAGCTAGAGAAGTGTCGGCTGACAGGCAGCCATCGCAGGCAAGCCAGCTCCCACATTTGGAACTCGGGGGGTCAGCTAAATCACCAGATAAGCCCGACCCATATGGCAAGTAAGGTTGGCACCGACTTCGGCATTGCCCAGGTTGATGCCCAAGGCACTCAGCAAGGTATTAACGATGGGGTCGAGAATCGGCGACAACACATTCTGGATCAGCCCCACCACCGCCGTAGTGATAGTCGCCAACAACCCGGCGACCCCAGCCAACGCACCATTGGAGACAGTGCCGCTAGGCGGTGCGTAAGTCACCTGCAAGCCATTAAGCGTCGACACCAGGCTGCCGACGATATTGGCCGTGCCCGGCGCAAACTTGTAGGTGGGCGGCGCATTCATCTCGGCCACCGGCGCAAATACCATGGTGCTGGTTTGCCCGGCAATGGTGGAGTTGGCTTTCAACAGCAAACCGCCCCCCACATTCGGTGTACGGTTGGGACTGCACAGCAGCGTTAGAACGACACAGTAGCGCTCGCCAAAATCAATCAACCTCACCGGCTGCACATTGACTGCAGCCGAGGAAGAAAAAGCCGCCACCGGATCCACCGTACCGACCGCCAGGGTCGCCAGGGACGTGGTGGTTTTCACCGTCAAGGATTTAGAGGCCGGCGAGTCGCAATTGAAATCCGTGACATTGGTTTGCGCACTGCCGGCTTCAATGTAAATGGCCAGCGACGTCGTGACATCGACGTCAGCCACATTGCAGGCCACCAGGCACAACACCCCGCCAACCACCGCCGGCAGGTTGAGGTTCAACAACCCTTTGACCACCTGGGACACCGGCGTGCCCAGGCCCGTCAATATGGACGCCACGCCAGAGACCGCCTTGATGATTGGCGCCTGGACGGTCACCAACGTGCGCACTTGCGCGGTGCGTACAAAAATCTGATCGGTTGGCGGGGTATTCTGCAAGCCCTTCTTGGCCAATACAGGATTGCCAATCGCCGACAGCTGCGGCGGTTCGATGACCTTGGTCTGGATCGACACATTGCCCACCAACGGAATCGCGACCTGCGCCGCCGCACTCACCGCATTCTTGCTACTGGACAACTGCGCCACCGCTTCCAGCAGTTGAAACAACTGCACGTTGCTATTCAGCGCCGCTGTCGGCGTGCCGGTGGCGATGTCGACCAGGTCTCCCACCGTCAACAGCTTGCTGTTCGGCGCAATCGCTTGAATCGATATCACGTCATTGATGACCGCCGTGGCCGCCGCACCGTTTTTCTGCAAGACCTTCACCGCAGCGTCGATCAGTTGAGTCGCCGAGACCGCGGTACTGAGCAAGGCGTCATAGTCACCGGCCTTCACGTTCAGGTTGATCGCCAGTTGGTCCAGGTAACTGAGCAGGTTGACGTTGGTCTGCAGCAAACCGTTCCAACCCGCCGCCGTGAGCGACAGGTTACCGCCGAGCAGGTTGCCGATCACCAGGTTAAGCAGCGGGGATTTGCTTGAATCAACGCTGGCCAGGCTGCTGCGGATCGACAGCTGCGCCACGGGCGGCGGTGTCGCGGCGACGGCGGTGGCGCTCAAGTTGATTTGCGGGGTGATCGGCGCGCCGCTGAACAGGTTCCACAGGCCATTGGCAATACTGGTCAGGACGGTGCGCGAGGCCACCACGCGGATCGCGTCGCTCTTAGTGGCATCGGCGCTAAATACGCGGGTGTTGAGGGCATTGGTTGCCAGGGTGCCGCACGTCACCGCCAGGGTGTTGCCATTACCGACCACAAACCCGTTGCGCGCGGCATTTTGCGTGGCATAGGCGTTGGCCGTGGTGTTGGTACCGCACTGGCCACCCAGACCTGCCGCCTCCAACGCCGAGGTGTCGGCGACGGACTGCAACTTGCGCTTTTCCAAATACAAGCGCCCGCTATCGACCGCCAGCAACGTAAACACCAGGGCCAAGGCCAAGGTGCCTGCCGCCATCAAGCCAATTGCACCACGCTGCCTGGAGCCGAATCGGGGAGACATCGAAGCACTCCTGCGCTAACTCTCCGTTGCACTGGAGTGTAGACAAGGCTTCGGCAGGTTGCTGGCAACTCGCCACATTGGCGACTGGCGGAGGCGCCGTAAATGTCGGCCCCCTAATACAACTCAGCTAAGCGAACGCTATGCTCAACACACTGAAGATCAAATGTGGGAGCTGGCTTGCCTGCGAAAGCGGTAGGGCAGTCACTGAGGCAGTGACTGACACACCGCTTTCGCGAGCAAGCCCGCACAGGGGTGAGAGGGGGTGATCAGCGCGGCGGGTAGTTGGAGAGGATCTTGGTCACAGTGCTGCGGATGGCCTTGTTGCGATCCTCGGGGTTCGGCGTGCTGGCCATCATTTGCTCGTCGCTGCCGCGCCACACCAGCTTGCCGTCCTTGCCGTCGAGCAGGTCGATCTGGATGGTCGCCACTTTGTAGGTGATGTTGCGCGTTTCGTTGTACATCGGCGCGCCCCAGTAACCATTCCACGGGCCGCCCCAGGCACCGCCATAGTTGGTGGTGACTTGCTGCTGGCGGTCTTCGACGATCAGGTAGGCCTGTACATTCAGGTCAGCCTTGGTACCCGTCGCCGCAGGACGCAAACCGCGCTGATCCAGCTGTTCGCCCACGGCCTGGCGGATGCGTTGCTCGGTGAGGTCGCTCTTGATTCGCGGGTCATCGGGGCGATACTGCAACGCCGGGTCTTTCCAAGCCCAATTGCGGTAGGCGCCGAAGTCTCGGCTGGCGTCGAAATCGTGGTTGACCTGGTTGCTCTGGCAACCGCCCAGCAACATGACAACAGCAAGTGCAGCGATGCGACGAAGCATGGTGTTCTCCAAAAACAACGTGGGCTTGTAATGAGAATAGCTGCTAACTGGGCGGATAGGCAGCCATTGCCTTCTGCATCGCCTTGCGCAAACTATCGGCGCGTTCGCTCAGGCTGCCCTGGCTGGTGGTTTCGGCGCTGGTGCTCCACACCGGCTGGCGGGTGCGCGCATCGAACAGGCTGATACGCGCCACGGCCACGGTCACCTCATAGGTGCGCACCACCGGCACGCTGTTGTACATGCCGTAACCGTTGCCATAGCGGTTATAGCCGCCGTAACCGTAACCATAATCGTCCTGGACCTGGCGCAGGCGTTTTTCCAGGCGTACATCGGCGCTCACCAGCAGGTCAGGCGCACGCTTGTCATGCAAGGGGCGCAAGCCACGCTGGTCGAGAGCGCCGCTGACCGCCTCGGCAATCTGCGCCGAATCGGCCCAGGCCGTGCCCGCCGGCAACTGGCCGTTGAGCCAGCCCCAACTGCGGTAGGCGCCATAGTCGCGCACCGGCGCGGGGTAGGCGCTGGCATCAAAGGTGGTGGCCGCCTGGGCGGGCGCCGGTGGCATCGGTGCCGAACTGGCCACGTAAGGGTTGGGGCTCGAGCACGCCCCAAGCGCTAAAGACAACAGGATTAAACCGAGACGACGCATGTCGACCTCCCACGCTGGGCCGCTTAAACCGGGCGGCAGATCCAGTGCAAATATCGCCCAAGCCCGGCAAAGCTTGGGTGACGACGGTGAGCGAGCTCCATCTCCAACAAGTCCTGCAAGTTGGCGCGCGCCTGGAATTCCACCGGCATATAGTCGTGGAACACTCGCACGCCACTTTGGCTTTCGACCTGCCACAACCCTTCGAGTTGCGCCGCCAACTCCCGTGGGTCCAGGGGTTGTTGCGGCGTCAGGCTCTGCTTTTCGCCGGCCATGTCGTTCTTGCGCATTTTGCGGAAGTGGCCTTTGAGCAAGTTACGGTAAATCAACGCATCACGGTTGTAGAACGCCAGGGACAACCAGCCACCCGGCAGCGTCAGTTGGTGCAGCACCGGCAGGATGGCGTGGGGCTCGGCCAACCACTCCAGCACGGCGTGGCACAGCACCAGATCGTAAGGCTCGGTGAGTTGGCCGAGCAAGTCCTGCCACGGTGCATGAATAAAAGTCGCGCTTTGGCCCGCGTCGGCGAAGCGCTGGCGCGCCCCTTCAAGCATCGGCGCGGCGGGTTCGGCCAATGTCACCTCATGGCCCTGCTCCGCCAGCCACAACGACATATGCCCCAGGCCTGCACCGATATCCAGCACGCGCAGAGGCCGCTGCGGCAAGGCTTCCACCAGATCGGCCTGGAGCACCGCCAGGCGAATCGCGCCCTTGGCCCCGCCGTAGATCTTTTCGGCAAAGCGCGTGGCCAACTGGTCGAAATGACGATCACTCATGGGCAAACCGCCGTTCGCTATCGGCCAGCTTGGCGCGCACCACTTCGTTCATATCCAGGCCCAGTTCACTGCACAACAACAGCAGGTACAAGACGATATCGCCGACCTCCTGGCCCGCATGCGCGAGTTTATCGGCGGGCAGTTGGCGGGATTGGTCTTCGGTGAGCCATTGGAAGATCTCCACCAGCTCGGCCATTTCCACGCTGGCGGCCATGGCCAGGTTTTTCGGGCTGTGGAACTGCTTCCAGTCGTTGGTATCGCGGATGCGGTGCAGGCGTTCGGTGAGGTGTTCGAGGTTCATGCGGGGACTCCTGAATGGGTATAGCTTCAGGGGGATGCGGGATGAACGCAAGCCTCTGTAGGAGCGAGCTTGCTCGCGAAGAACCCCAAGACACCGCGTGCTTTCTGGCTGCACACGTTATCGTTGACGTTTTTCGCGAGCAAGCTCGCTCCTACACCTACAGTGAGGGCTAGTTGACGACGTTAAACTCGAGCCTGGCGGTTTGACCGGCTTCATCCAATACGCTGAGCTGATAGCGGCCCAGCCGTTCAAAGCTGGCATTGATGCTGTCCTGATTGGCGCTGTCGCCCAACGGCGCACCATTGAGGAACCACCAACGTCGGCCACTGCCGCCCAACGCAGAGATTTTCAGGCGCAAGGCTTGCTGACTGGCGGCGGGCAGGCGCAGTTGGTCGCCTTCGCGTACCCCCACGATGGACAACGGCGATGACGCGGCCAGCGCCGGTGGTGGGCAGTCCGGATCAGCCGCCGGGATGCGCGCTTCGCGGCGCTCGACCCTGGGCAACCAGGGCTCCAACGGCGCCGGCCAGAGGGCGATGTTTTGCGGGGTTGCGCCAGGGCAACGGACATCGACCCGCAAGCCTTTGGCGTTAACCCAGATGCTTTCCATCAAGCCCACGCTCAAGGGTTGATCCAATGCCTGCAAGGTCGGCGGCGTGGTGTTGTCCAAGGTCCAGGCAAAACGCTGGCGGCGGCAATTGGGGTCGCTGCGGCTCATGGGCTGGCCCAGCGGCCAACAGATCGCCGCCACGCCGATATTGGCCGGCACCGGTTTGACCGGCGCGCTGATGCCGCGCTGGCTGTCGCGGTTGGTCAGCACGTCATGCACCTGCAACATCAACGGCGCTGCCGACGCCAGGCCGAACTGCCCCGGTACCGGCGTGCCATCGGGCCGGCCGATCCATACGCCGATCAGATAACGCGGGCCCACGCCAATCGCCCAGGCATCGCGAAAGCCGTAACTGGTACCGGTTTTCCACGCCAGCACCGGGCGTTGGACCAACTCGGCGCGCGGGTCGCGGTCGGGCCGCGCCTGGCCGCTGAGGATGCGCCGCACAATCCATGCGGCGCCGGGCGACAGCAACGGCCGCTCCCTTAGCGTATCGTCCGGCTGTAACCGCAGAGTGGCGCTCTTGCCATCGCGGGCCAGGGCGCTGTAGCCGCTCACCAGATCTTCCAGGCGACTGCCCGCGCCGCCGAGGATCAGCGCCAGGTTCGGCTCGGCCAACGCCGGCAACGCCAACGGCATGCCACCGATGCGCATCTGTGCGGCAAAGCGCTTGGGCCCGTAGGCTTCCAGCAGTTGCACCGCCGGCAGGTTCAACGAGCTGGACAACGCCGTGCTCGCCGGCACCGCCCCGGTAAAGCCCATGGAAAAGTTGCCAGGGCGGTAATCGCCATAACGTCGAGGCACGTCCTGTAACAGCGATTCGGAGTGGATCAGGCCGTCATCCAACGCCATGCCGTAGAGGAAGGGCTTCAAGGTGGATCCGGGCGAACGCAGCGCGCTGATCATGTCCACATGGCCAAAGCGCTTGGTGTCATTGATATCCACCGACCCCAGGTAGGCGCGTACCGCCATGCTTTCTTCTTCCACCACCAGAATGGCCGCCGAGGTGTGTTCCGGCAGGCGTGCGCGCCAGCCCAACAGCAGGTCTTCGAGACGGCGTTGCAAGGTGGCATCCAGGGTGGTGCGGATCAGCGGCGGGCTGTCGGGGCGGTTCAAGCGGCGTGCCAGCAAGGGCGCCAGGCTTGGCTCCAGACGTGGGGCGAGCAACAGGGGTTCCTCCAGGGCTTCATCAACCGCCGATTGTGGCCACACCTGAAACTCGGCCAGGCGGCGCAGCACTTTGTCGCGGGCCTCCTGGGCGCGCTGCGGATGACGGTCCGGGCGCAAACGGCTCGGCGCCTGGGGCAACACCGCGAGCAACGCGGCTTCGGCGTGGGTCAGCTGTGACGGCGACTTGCCCAGGTACGCCCAGCTCGCCGCCGCCACGCCCTGCAGCGTGCCGCCGAAAGGCGCGCGGTTCAGGTACAGGTTGAGGATTTCGTCCTTGGACAGGTGCCACTCCAACTGCGCGGTACGCCACAGCTGGCGTAACTTGCCGTGCAGGGTGCGTGAGTGCGGGTCGAGCAAGCGCGCCACTTGCATCGACAAGGTGCTGCCGCCGGAGACCACCCGCGCGCCGCTCAGGTTTTGCCAGGTTGCCCGCACCAGCGCCAACGGGTTTACGCCGGGGTGCTGGTAGAACCAACGGTCTTCATAGGTGAGCAGCGCGTCGAGGTAATAAGGCGAAACTTCGCGGGTGTGTACCGGGTAGCGCCATACGCCATTGGCATCGGCAAATCGCCACAGGGGCGTGCCATCTTCGGCCAGCACCACTCGGGCCAGGTCGTCCTGGGGCAGGGGTAAGGGCCAGATGCGATCGGCCAGCCATAGCAGGGCAACCACCAACACCACACCACCCAAAGCCCAGCGCAATAACTGTGGGAGCGGGCTTGCTCGCGAACGCGGTGGGTCAGTTGGCAGAGATGTCACAGGCACGCCGCCTTCGCGAGCAAGCCCGCTCCCACATTGGACTGAGTACATCCGCAGGTGATTAAACTAAAACTCAAACGGGCAAACCTCTATGCTTGCAGGGAACTCGCCTGCGTTATCGACAACCAAAGGCACAGTTACGCCCACCTTCTCATCAGGACACGCACATGCAGGTAGAAAGCTTTTTCGAATGGTTGGGCCAGGCGCTCGGTTCCGTCATCCGTTTTATCGTCGACGGGCTCAGCGGTTTGTTCGGGGCCTTGACCCACGCCGGCGGCAACTTTATCGACGGCCTGTCACGCACCCTGGGCATGGACACGTCGATCATCAGCATCATCACCCTGATCGTCGGCCTGTTGTTCCTTTACTCGGCGGTACGCGCCTTTATGCGGGCCTCTATCATCGTGGGCATCATCTGGCTGATGCTGGGGCTGTGGTTGCTGAGCTGGGTCGTGCACTGACATTACAACCACTCGATTCTCCTCTGTAGGAGCGAGCTTGCTCGCGAAAAACTCACAGACGCCGCGTTAATCTAGGAAACCCGCGTTATCGTTGACGTTTTTCGCGAGCAAGCTCGCTCCTACAGTGGCTTTCAGCGGCCCTTGATCACCATATCCACTGGCGTCTCACCCACTGCCTGCCAGTTCGGCCGATACATCGACTCCACCTGCGGCGGCGGCACGCGGTAGGTTCCCGGTGTCACCGCACGCGCCAGGTACAGCAAGTGCGTGGTGCCATAGCCATCCAGATTCATCGCCGCCACATAGCGATCATCCCTGAACTCCTGATGCTTGAGCGAGGCATTCTGCATCGACTCACGCCACTCTTTCACTTGGCTGCTGGCGTTCTCAAGGCTCGCCGCGCTTTGGGCCAGGTTCTGGTTTTCCAGTTCCAGGCCGGCAGGCAACAGGTCAACCACCAGAGCATCCGGTACGCGTTGCTTGGCGCTGACCGCCAAGTGCACCAGTACCAGATCACCGCTGTTGAGGTTACGCAGGTTCAACGGCTGGCCGTTCATGCCCAGATATTCGCGGCGGATACTCAGGTTGTTGCCACCGGCCGCTGGCGGCACTTGTGGGTAACCCGAAACCGTCAATTGTTGGTACACCGGCGCTTCACCCTGATTGCTCAAGGCCAGGTCGCTGGACAACAACTTGCCGTCCAACTCCAACGTCGATTGCTGGTTGTTCAACTCACGCACACCGCCGCTGCCGGTGAGCGACACTTGCCAGTTCGTTTCCGGCTTGGCGAACCCGAGGCGCCCAGCCAGGAACAGCGAATTACGCTCCTGGGTAGACAGGTACGGGCTGGCCGCCAATTGGTCCGACAGGGTGAACAAACGCTCCTCGCGCTGGCCCTTGGCCAAGTCGTTCTCCTCCAGCAATGCCAGGATCATCGCCTGGTCGCGCAACGGGCTGCCGTAGTCAGCCAGCCACTCATTGGCATTGCGCTGCGCCGCCAACCCGGCCAACAACGCCTGATCCGCACGCGGCTGGTCACCCATTTTCTGCAGCGCAATGGCCAACTGCACCAGCGGCAAACCGGAGCGTGCGTCGCTGCGCCGTTCGAATAGGCTGCGCAACGCACCCAACGGCGCCTGCTGACTGCGCGCCAACACCATGCCGGCATAGGCCTGCACGGCAAACCGGGTGTGTTCGGCGTTGTCGCTGTACCCCACCTCGATCAGGTTACGTTCCTGCACATACCGCAACAGGCGCTCGCTGGCCTTCTTCAAGGCTTCAGGCGGTACGGCAAAACCCTGGTCGCGGGCGCGCAGCAGGAAGTCGGTGACATAGGCAGTCAGCCAATATTCTTCCTCGCCATCGGCGCCCCACAAACCGAAGCTGCCGTTGTAGCGCTGCATGCCCAGCAAGCGCTCGATGCCCAACTCGATCTTGCGCTTGCGCTCGGCATCCGGCTCGCCCTTGATGCTCAGGCGCTTGAGCAGCGCGTCGTCGGCGTACAGCGAGGGGTACAAGCCACTGGCGGTTTGCTCCAGGCAACCGTAGGGGTAAGCCTTGAGTGCACTGATCTGCGCGCCCAGGTTCAACGGCGGCCGGCTAGACAGGCTCAACAATGCCTCACGCCCCGAGGCATCGAATTGGTCCAGTGCGCCCGACGGCAAGCTCCACGGCTGATCCTTGAGCACGGCGCGGTAATGCTTGAGCAAGGCCGGGTACGCCGGGCGTACGCCCAAGGTCCATTCGCGGCTGAACGGCGGCAGGTTTTCACCCGGCAAGTCCAGGCCGTTGACGGTGACCGTGACCTTGCCCTGGCCGAGCCCGCCCCAGGCTTGTACCGGAATACGCAACGTGGTGCGCTGGCCTTGCTTGAGCTCAACCGACTGCGCGCCGCTGTTGACCAACTGCAACTGACCTTGCGCGGTCAATTGCACATCGAGCTTCTGGGCCTTGCCCGACAGGTTGGAGAGGTCCAGGGCCAAGGTGGTCTGGTCGCCTCCTGCCAGGAAGCGCGGTGCCGACAATTCGGCAATCAGCGGGGCGGCGATCACGGTCTTGCCTTCGGCCATGCCATAGCGGTCATCGCTCCAGGCTTGGGCCATCAGGCGCAGTTCGCCGTTGAAGTCGGGGATATTGACGCTGACTTCACCCTCGCCTTTCTCGTTCAAGGTCACCGGCGCGCTTTGCAGGGCGACGATGGTCACGCTGGTGTCCGGGCGCTTGCCGCCTTTGGCCAACGCCGCGTCGCCACCAAATGCCAGGCTGGCCAGACGGCCCTGGCCGGCTTCAATCAACTGGCCGTAGATGTCGAATTGGTCGACGCCATAGGCTTTGCGGCCAAACAGGCTGGCGTACGGATCGGGCGTTGGGTATTCAGTGATATTGAGGATGCCCACGTCTACCGCCGCCAGCAGTACGTGCACCTGTTGAGGCACACTGCCATCGGCGTTCTTGGCGGCAATCTTCACCGTCAGCGGTTGTTTGGGGCGCATTTTTTCTGGCGCGGTAAGGGTCAGGCCGAGTTTGCGCTGGGTGCGATCCAGCGGCAGGTGCAGCAAGCCCACGGCGCGTTTAGGCGTGATATTGGCTTTGCGCTCGCCGGGGCGAATGACCAGGGCGCTCACATACAGATCGTGGCGCGACCATTTCGGGTCGAGCTTCACCGCAAAGCTTTTGCCTTCGGCCGGCACGTCGATTTCCTGCCACCACAGCGGCCCTTCGGCAGACTCCACCAACAGGTAGCCTTTACCGGCCGCCGGTGGCGTGACGGTGACGTTGGCGGTGTCGCCATCGCCATAGGCGGGTTTGTCCAACGCCAGCTTGACCTGGTCGGGGCGCACGGCGCCGCCTTCGGTGTTGTCCTGGGCCTGGTAGCCGGCCCAGAAGCGCAGGCTGCTGACCAGCCCGGTCTGCGGGTCTTCAACCTCCACACGGTAAGGGCCCCACTCCACCTGGAAGCTGACCTTGGCGGTGTCGCCCGCCTTGATGTTCAGGCTCTGCTCATCGAGGTTGAGGAATTTCTCGTTGAAGTGGTAGCTCCAGCCGTCATTCTCCGAGTAGTTCCAGTAGTAGTCTCGGCGCTCACGCACCAGGCGCACCTTGAGGTCTTGCGCGGCCAGCTTCTGACCCTCCTGGTTGGCCACCAGCACTTCAAATTCCACCGGGCCATCGCCGTTGGTTTCCTTGCCGTCAAACAGGCCACGCAGGCCGGGCAGTTGCTCGGCCGGCCAGATCGGCTGCACCAGGCGCCGAGTGATCGGCCGCCCGCCGGACTCTTGCAGGCTGGCTTGCACGATCAGTTGCAACGGTGACTTGGCCTCGGCCCACTTGCTTTCCAGGGTCAGCGCTTGCTCGCCGTTAGCGTCGAGTACGCTTTCGTCCAGTTCGAAATCCTGGCTCAACTCTTCTTCGGTGACGGAACCGAACTGATAGCCCGGCAGAGATTTGACCGCCTCACGCAGCGGGCGCACATACACCTGGCCACTGACGCGGTTACCGGATGCGGGCGCGCCGTAGAGGTAACGACCGTTGACCTGGATGACCGGGTTTTCCTCTGGGCTCAGCGCCGTGTCACTGCCCTTGAGCTCCAGCGCCAGGCGCTCGGGCAGGAAGTCTTCAACGAGAAATTCATACAGTTGCGGCTTGCCGTCGCCGAGGTCGAACACCAACTGCCAACGCCCGGTCGGCGCTTCGCCAGACAGTTGCAAGGGGTATTGATACAGGCCGGACGCGTCGGCCTCCCACACGAACTTGCGGCTCACCTGTTCATCCGGGCGCCGCACTTCGACGCTCACCGGTTGCGGCTTCACCGCCTTGCCATCCTTGTCACGCAACAGCGCGTTGAGCAGCACGGTTTCGCCAGGGCGATACAGGTCACGCGGGCCGAACACAAAGAACTGCAACGGGTGGGACGGTTGCCCGCCGATATCGAACTCGGCCAGGTCCAGCGCGGCGCTGTCCAGGCGCAGCAGGCTGGTTTGCTCGCCCTGCTTGGCCAGTAACACCTGGGCTTTTTTCGGCAGCGGCAACTCGGCGTGGCCGCCGTCTTCGGTCTTGCCTTGGCCGAGCACGCGGCCTTCGGCATCAAGGATTTCCAGTTCGACGCCGTTCAGTGCCTTGCCGCCTTCCAGGGCCTGGGTAAACACATCCAGGCGATTGGCGTAGCGGTGCACCGACAGGCCGATATCGCTCAAGGTGAACAGGGTGGCCGGTTGCGAATAGTTGTAGGTGCCTGAAGCGCGCATCACCGCCAGGTACACGCCGGGTTGCTGCAGTTGTTTGAGGCCAGCAATCGGCAGCAACAGGGTTTCGCGAGTGTTGCGCGCCGGGTTCAGGTCGAAACGCCCGCCGTAGACCAGCTCGGCCATCGGCAGCAGTTCACGGGACTCATAGCTTTGCAGGCTGGTATTGCGCCCCCACTGCGCCAGGAACGACGGCAGGGATTCGGGTTTGATCCGGAAGAATTCCACGTCGATCTTGTCGACATTCAACGCGATCACCGGCAGGCCCTCGGCCAGGCGCGTCGGCAACAACGTGCCACGGCTGGCGAAGCCAACGGTGGCTTGCAGGTCGCGGGTTTCCAGGCGGGCGCTGTATTCGGCGGCGAGGCTGTTGCCGTTGACCGCCTTCACCCCGGCGTCCACGGTCAGCACCAGTTTGCGCTGCGGTTCAAGGTGGCGCAGGCGCAATTCCATGAGGTTATCGGACAGTTCCCAGGCGCCATCGACCTTGCCGGACGTGCTGTCTACCAAGTGCAGCTTGTCGGCGAATTTCTGATCGGGGTCCAAGGGGATGGAAAAACTCACCGACAAGGTGCTGGCCCCGTCCAACTGCACCTCGGACACGTCCACCACGCTCAGCTCACGCCTGGCATAACGCTGCTTGAGCGCTGCCACATCTACCGCGGCTTTCACCGGCTTCGGCGCTGCCGCCACGGTGTGCGCAGGCGGTGCGGCGGGTTTATCGGAAGAATCGCAAGCGCTCAGCAGGGCCAGCGCGCAGGCCAGGAACAGTCCTTTGTTAAGCATGGGGCACTCATAGTCAGAGGGAACCGAGGGGTGAACTATATATCAGCGCCGACCAAGCCGCTGCGGTGCCGGTCACATTGACCGACGGAGGGGCGGTTGGTTCTTGGTGGGCATGAAGCCGAGCCAAATCCCACAACCATTGGCGATCAAGATCAACATGTGGGAGTTGGCTTGCCTGCGATAGCCATCGGTATCTACACAAATTTGTAGCGCTCAACGGTAACTACGATGCGAAGCGAGCCGCTCTTGATCTTGCTCTTGATCTGCTTTTGATCTCAGGCGCCCCGTTAAACCACGCTGGCCGGAATTCGACAGGGATTTGGGGGGTAAACCGGCAGGGATGCCGGTTTAGCCGCCCCGCGCCATGGATGGCGCGTGGCGGCGGCCCCCCAAATCACTGGCGGATTACGGGCACACCGAGCCTAGGCGAGGTGCCGAGTGGTGGGGCAAGAGCCCTTTGGTTACTTTGGGGCTCTTTTCCAAAGTGACCCGCCGTCAGGCGGAACCCTAAGTGGCCGTTACCGCAGCAATGGATATATACCCAATCCAACTGTGTCGCCTGCCAGGCCGCCTTCGCGAGCAAGCCCGCTCCCACAGTAGGATCGAAGGGTGTCAGGTAGATAGGCGTCGGCTGGGAGGCCGCCATCGCAGGCAAGCCAGCTCCCACATTGGCCGGGTACAATGCCGCTCCCCCGAAGGAGACTGCATGTCCACCTTATTGACCGATTGGCGCCACCGCCCCACCCACCGCCGCGTCTGGGCCCTGGCCGCGCCGATGATCCTGTCGAATATCTCCGTGCCCTTGGTCGCCCTCGTAGACAGCATGGTCATCGGCCACCTGCCCCACGCCCACCAACTGGGCGCCGTGGCTGTCGGTGCCAGCCTGTATACCTTCCTCGCCTGGGCCATGGGCTTCCTGCGCATGGGCTCCACCGGGTTCGCCGCCCAAGCCGCCGGGCGCAACGATGGGGCGGCGTTGCGGCAGATCCTGTTGCAAGGCTTGTTGCTGGCGCTGGGCCTGGCAATGCTGCTGGGCACGGTGGGTATTCCCCTGAGCCACCTGGCCTTGGAATGGATGCAGCCCTCGCCCGAACTGAACCAACTGACCCGCGAGTTTTTCCACACCCGCCTGTTCGGCCTGCCCGCCGCCCTCGCCAGCTATGCACTGGTCGGCTGGTTCCTCGGCACCCAGAACGCGCGGGCGCCGTTGGCGATTTTGCTGACCACCAACCTGGTGAACATCGCGCTTAACCTGTGGTTTGTACTCGGCCTGGACTGGGGCGTGGTCGGCTCCGCCCGCGCCTCGGTAATCGCCGAGTGGACCGGCGCCCTGCTCGGCCTGGCGCTCACGCAAAAAGCCCTGCGTGCCTACCCCGGGCATATCGCTTGGGCCGCCTTGAAACTGTGGCAAAGCTGGCGCCCATTGCTGGCGGTCAACCGCGACATCTTCATCCGCAGCCTGGCACTGCAGTCGGTGTTCTTCATGATCACGGTGCAAGGCGCACGGTTGGGCGATGCCACCGTGGCAGCCAATGCGCTGCTGCTTAACGGCCTGTTACTGACGGCTCACGCATTGGATGGCTTGGCCCACGCGGTCGAAGCCCTCTGCGGCCACGCCATCGGCGCCCGTGACCGGCAAGCGTTACGGCGGTCATTGGTGGTGGCCTGCGGTTGGTCACTGATCGCCAGCGTCGGCTTCGCCCTGCTGTTCACCTTCGGCGGCCATCTGTTTATCGCCATGCAAACCGATATTCCCAGCGTGCGCGAAACCGCCGACATCTACCTGCCTTACCTCGCGGTATTGCCGTTGATTGCAGTGTGGAGTTATCTACTTGATGGCTTGTTTATCGGCGCAACGCGCGCGCGGGAGATGCGCAATGGAATGTTGCTGACGGTGCTGCTGGTACTGCCGGTTGCCTGGGCCTTGCAGGGGCTGGGCAACCACGGGTTGTGGATCACCTTCCTGCTGTTCATGGCGGTGCGCAGCCTGACGCTGTGGGCGATAGCCTGGCGCCTGAATCGGCAAGGACTGTGGCTGGGAACAACCTGAAGGAACGCAGACCCAATGTGGGAGCTGGCTTGCCTGCGATCGCGGTGTGTCAGCCCCTTAACTGTTGCCTGACACTCCGCCATCGCGGGCAAGCCCGCTCCCACATTTTTATTACGAGGACAGGTACGAAGAACGCGTCAGGCCCAGACGCAACGCATCCAGGAACTGGGTACGCTCGGACGCCGAGATCTTCGCGCTCGCGCACTTGTCACGGTAATGCGTCATCAACTCCTCCGGCGACAAGTGCACGTAGCGCAGCATGTCTTCGATGGTGTCGTGGGTCTCGATCCCGGCGCTGTACACCGAGCCGTCTTCACGCTGGTAGATGTTCACCGAGTCGGTATCACCGAACAGGTTGTGCATGTCGCCCAGGATTTCCTGATAGGCGCCGACCAGGAAGATACCCAGCAGGTAGTCTTCGCCTTCGTTCAAACCGTGAACCGGCAGGCTGGTCTCGATGCTCTGCTCGTCGACGTATTGCTTGATCTTGCCGTCGGAGTCGCAGGTCAGGTCTTGCAGCACGGCGCGGCGCAGCGGCTCTTCGTCGAGGCGGTGCAGCGGCAGAATAGGCAGGACCTGGCCGATAGCCCAGGTGTCCGGCAAGCTCTGGAATACCGAGAAGTTGCAGATGTACTTGTCGGCCAGCTTGTCGTTGAGTTCGTCCAGCACCTGGCGGTGCGAGCGCTGGCGGGCTTTCAACGAGTTGTGCAGGCGACGGCACACCGCGAAGTAGCACTGTTCGGCCAGGGCTTTTTCCGCCAGGGTCAGCTTGCCATCGGCGTACTGGGCCGCCACGTCGCTCATGTAGTGGGTGGCGCGCCAGTAGGTTTCGGTGACCATCTCGATGTCGGTCGGGCCCAGCAGGTCCACCAGCCATTGCACGGTTTCCGGCAGGCTTTCCTTGTTTTCAATGGTCGGGATTTCGTCGTTGTGCTTCTCGACGTCCGTCACCTGCACCACCAGCATGGCGTGGTGAGCGGTCAGGGAGCGACCGCTTTCAGAGAAGATGTTCGGGTGCGGCAGGCTCTGCGCGTCGCAGAATTCCTTGAGCATACCCACCACCACGCCGGCGTAGTCGTCCATGTCGTAGTTGATCGAACTGGCGTTGCGCGAGTGGGTACCGTCGTAGTCCACGCCCAGGCCACCGCCAACGTCGATGTGGTCCACCGGCAGGCCGAGGTTGCGCAGTTCGCCGTAGTAACGAATGGCTTCCTTGAACCCGTGCTGGTAGTCGGCCAGGTTGGCGATCTGCGAGCCCATATGGAAGTGCAGCAATCGGATGCCCTGGTCCAGGCCGGCCGCGCGGAAGCGCTCGACCACCGACAGCAGCTGCGCCGCCGACAGACCGAATTTTGATTTTTCGCCACCGGTGTCGGCCCACTTGCTCGATGCCAGGGACGACAGGCGCACACGCAGGCCCACCTGCGGCTTGACCTTGAGGCTCGCCGCCTCTTCGATCACCAGCCCTACCTCGGACTCTTTCTCGATCACGATGAACACGTTGTGGCCGAGCTTCTGGCCCATCAGCGCCAGGCGGATGAACTCACGGTCTTTGTAACCGTTGCAGACGATGGTGCCGCCCTTCGGCGCCAGGGCCAGCACGGCCAGCAGCTCAGGCTTGGAGCCGGCTTCCAGGCCGATGGAGACGTTCTGGGTAGCAATGATGTTCTCGATCACTGCTTCCTGCTGGTTCACCTTGATCGGGTACAGCGCGGTGTACTTGCTCTGGTATTCCAGGCGCTCGATGTTGGCATCGAAGGCACCGGTCAATTGGCGCACGCGGTCTTGCAGGATATCGGGGAAGCGCACCAGCAGCGGCAACGACAGGCCGCTTTTGCGCAACTCATCGACTTGCTCGTACAGGTCGACGGGCGTGCTGTTCGGGCCGTTCGGACGAACTTCTACGCGACCGGCTTCATTGATCGCGAAATACCCGGCCCCCCAATGGCGAATCCCGTAAACACTGCGGCTGTCCGCAACTGTCCATTGGCTGCCATCGTCTTTGCGTGTGCGTCGTACGGACATCGAAGTCCCCTATAAATGAAGGCGAAGGCGCCACCTCTCGTTCGAGGCTGGCGCAGTCTAAAGAATGAAAATGACGATTTGCCTGCAAGGGAAGTAGACCCCACTGGCAGGACAGAGTTTAGCCACAGGTTGGGAAGAGGCTTTCAGCCGCCGGACTTCTTGGCCTTGTACCCGAGCTTGATCAGCTCGGCCAACAGCAACTCGACGTGATCGCCCTGGATCTCGATGACCCCGTCTTTCAACGCGCCACCGGTGCCACAACGCTTTTTCAGCGAGGTGGCCAATTCCTTCAGGGCCTCTTCAGCCAGGGGCACGCCGGTGATGGTGGTCACCGTCTTGCCGCCACGGCCTTTGCTCTCGCGACGCACGCGGGCAATACCGTCGCCTTCGGGGATCAGGGTCTGTTTGCAGGTGCACGAATCCACGGGCTGACGACAGTCCGGGCAGTGTCGACCTGCGTCGGTGGAAAATACCAGGCCACCAAGGGCGGCGAAGGATGCGGCTTTTTTGGCCACCGGCAATCCTCTTGGGAGGATGAAGACTGATCGGCGCCGCACAAGGCAGTAACCGACCGCGAAGCCCCACTCAGGCAGGGGCAGCGCTACCGAACCGTCAAAGTAACATCCACTGTAGGAGCAAGCTTGCTCGCGAAGAGCGTCAACGATAACGCGGGCATTCAGGCAGCACGCGGTGTCTTGGCGTTTTTCGCGAGCAAGCTCGCTCCTACAGGGTGAAACAATAGCGGTTCGGGTGAAAAGGCGCGCAGTGTAACGGCAAAAAGCAAAGTTGCTAAGAGCCAAATGGCGCCAATTTATGCAACTTTAGCGACGTGAGTCGAGATAGCGCCGCAAGCCCTCTTGGGCGTCCGGGCAATAAGGCTTTTGCTCGGCCTCTGCAAGCACCGCTTCGATGGTTAGAAAACGCGCTTCCATGACCTCTTCAGGCTGCAAGCACAGCGGGCCGTCCCAGACGGCAGAGTAGGAAGTACACCAAAGACGGCTGTCGCCATCTTCAAAGTAAAAATGATCGTGCTCGAGCAGCTCCACGCCACTCACGCCCAGCTCTTCGGCCAATTCCCGCTGTGCCGACAGGGCATAGCTTTCTCCCGCCGCCACCATCCCGCCCGCCGCCGTATCCCAGAACCCCGGATACAGGGCTTTACTCAGCGTGCGCCGGTGCACACACAGCTCGCCTCTGGAATTGAACAGGAAGATAAAAGTGCAGCGGCCAATCAAGCCGCGCTGGCGCAGGTCGGACCTGACCAGGTGGCCGAGCAGGTGGTCCTGCTCGTCGACCCAGCAGATCAGTTCAGCATCGGAAGCCGCTCGGTGTGCGGCCTCCTTTTGAGTAGCGTCCATCATCAACCCTGGTTGAGGAGCTGACGCAAGTCGATCACTGCAGCGTTTGCCCGGGAAATGTAGTTGGCCATCACCAGCGAATGGTTCGCCAGTACGCCGAAGCCACTGCCATTAAGAATCATAGGACTCCAAACCGGTTCCTGCGAGGCCTCCAGCTCACGAATGATCTGGCGCACGCTGACGGTGGCGTTTTTCTTGGCCAGTACGTCGGCAAAGTCGACTTCGATGGCACGCAACAGATGGGACAGAGCCCACGCCTGGCCGCGCGCTTCGTAGAACACGTTGTCGATTTGCATCCATGGGGTTTCCACCACTTCTTCATCAACCTGCGGCACTTCACCCGGCGCCAGCGCCTCGGTTTTCAGCGCCGTGTTCAGCTTGACCCGGCCCACGCTGGCCGACAGGCGCTGGGACAACGAGCCCAAACGGGTGGCCACATCGCCCAGCCAGTTGTTGAGGTTGTCAGCACGCGCATAAAACAGCGCGCCGCGCTGGTTCGGGTCAGACAGGCGCGCTTCGTAGCGGCTCAGGGAGTTGATGCCTTCCTGGTATTCCGACTCACTGGACGGCAGCACCCAGCTCTTGTTATCGAAGTTGAAGCGCGGCTCGGCCTTGGCCAGGTCCGCGTCTTCAGCCGACTGCGACTGGGAGCGGGCAAAGTCTTTACGCAGGGCACGGGTGAGGTCACGCACCTGCACCAGCACGCCATATTCCCAGCTCGGCATGTTGTCCATCCACAAGCCCGGCGGGAAACGGTCGTTGGAAATATAACCGCCCGGTTTGTTCAGCAAGGTGCCGACCACGGTCTTGAGGGTTTCGACGGTGGTGTAGCCCACCACTATCTGCTTGCCTTCCTTCTCAGCGGCAAGCTGGGCGGTTTGCTGGACCGGAAACAGCGCCGGCTCCTGGCTCCAGTACCAACCCAGGCCACCGGTGACCAGCAGGTACAAGCCGATGATGCTGAGCAAAGCTCGGCTCATCAGCAGGTTGCGAAAATAGCTGCGGTTGGCCGACTTGGGCTCAGGGGCGGGGCCTTTGGCACTGCCTTCGCGGTTTTTCCAGTCCAGCATGGCGATATCCTTTCAATCCCTTGAGTTCATGCACGTCAATTGTCCGGGTGCGTTCAGACATTCCGACCACAACCCTACCCCATCGTGCCCATCGGTGCGGGGCTTTTACACGAAAGTGGCGCACCGGGCCGCTTGGACTATAAAGGATGCACACCTTTTACGCTGGGCGACCAGCCGGTCAATAACTGAATCTCTGGCATGCAGACTTAATTGACGTATGACACTCATCTATCAGAAAAGAGGTGCTAGCATAGCGCCATCAGTCGACCTCAGCATGCACCCTCACAGTAGTCAGGATATGACCGAGTCAGAAGACCCCAGCCGCGAGCGTCTCAAGCAGCACTTTGCCCAGCGGGTAATTCATCAGGCACGTCAAATTCTTGAGATCTGGCAGCGCCTGCAGCGCAGCGAGTGGTCGAACGCCGACTTTTCCGAACTCAGCGAAGCCAACCTGCGCCTGCAGCGCTTCGCCGAACGCTTCGAACAGCCCGAACACACGCAACTGGCACGGCATATCAGTGAATCCCTGCAAGCCGTGGACGAGAACCGTGGCCGCCTGAGCAGCCAACTGATCACTGAGCTCAACCGCTTGATGCAACGCCTGTCCCGCACCGGCCTGCGCCAGGGCGACCAGCTTGAGCAAACCTTCCTGCCACCGATGCGCAAGCCGATCTACGTGATGCTCGCCGACCATGACCGCGCCGAGCGCCTGGCCAAGCAGCTCGAATTCTTTGGCATGAGCGCCCACGCTCTGGACAGCGTCGCCGCCTTTCGCGCGGCCATGGCCGAGCGTTTGCCGTCGGCGATCGTGATGGACGTGGACTTCTGCGGCACAGGCCTGGGCCTGAAGCTCGCCGCAGAAGCCCAAGAGGGCCTGGAGCACAAGCTGCCGCTGTTGTTTTTCAGCCTGCACGAAACCGACACCCCGACGCGCCTGGCCGCCGTGCGCGCCGGTGGCGAAGAGTTCCTGACCGGCACCCTGGAAGCTTCAAGCCTGCTGGAAAAGATCGAAGTGCTGACCTGCGCGGCCCAGTACGAACCATATAAAGTGCTGATCATCGACGACTCGCGGGCCCAGGCGCTGCACACCGAACGCCTGCTCAACAGTGCCGGGATTATCACCCGCACCTTGATCGAACCGATCCAGGCCATGGCCGAGCTGGCGGATTTCCAGCCCGACCTGATCATCCTCGACATGTACATGCCTGCCTGTACCGGCACCGAACTGGCCAAGGTGATTCGCCACAACGACCGCTACGTCAGCGTGCCGATCATCTACCTGTCGGCTGAGGACGACCTGGATAAACAGCTGGATGCGATGAGCGAGGGCG
Source organism: Pseudomonas sp. MF6394 (assembly GCF_002018845.1). NCBI lineage: Bacteria > Pseudomonadati > Pseudomonadota > Gammaproteobacteria > Pseudomonadales > Pseudomonadaceae > Pseudomonas > Pseudomonas sp. MF6394. The sequence goes on along the minus strand of NZ_MVOJ01000031.1, from coordinate 25,861 downwards.
GTGACGATTTCCTCACCAAACCGATCAAGCCGCGTCACCTGATCACCACTGTGCGTAACCGTGCCTCGCGTGCGCGCAACTTGAAGGCACGGATGGTGCGCGACAGCCTCACCGGGCTGTACAACCACACGCATATCCTGCAACTGCTCGAAGATTGCAGCTTCCGCGCCCGCCGCGAGAACAAGCCTCTTAGCTTTGCCATGCTCGATATCGACCACTTCAAGCGCGTCAATGACAGCCACGGCCACCCGATGGGCGACCGGGTGATCAAGAGCCTGGCACTGTTTCTCAAGCAGCGTTTGCGCAAGACCGATTACATCGGCCGCTACGGCGGTGAAGAGTTCGCCATCGTGATGCCCGACACCGACCTGGAATCGGCCTGCAAGGTGCTGGACGACATTCGCCGGCGCTTTGCAGAAATCCACTACCCCGCCCAACCGCAGGATTTGTGGTGCACCTTCAGCGCCGGCCTGGTGGAGCTGTGCGACGATTCCGACAGCCTGATGATGGCTGCTCAGGCTGACGAAGCGCTGTACCGCGCCAAGGACGCCGGACGCAACCGCGTGCAAGCCGCTCGCACATCAAAGCAAAGTGCCATCTTTTCACCAGAATCCACCGATTCGGTCATAACGCTGTAATACAAACGCAATAAATTCAGGCGCTTATCTCTTGCCGTCGGTTGAAACCCCGCATGCGCCTGAAGCTGCTGACCAATCTCAATACCCTTCTGCTGGTGGCCGTGTGCCTGGCGCTCGGGGCGACGCTGTGGTGGTCGCAACGGGCACTGGAGCGCCCGTACTTGTTGATGGAGCGCTACCTGGGTTTGTCCCAGGTCTTTCAAAACCAGGCTGCCCGTAACATCGAGGACTACTTGGCCAGCGGCGATGCCCTGCGCCTGAGCAGTGCCACCCAGAGCCTGGAAAGCCTGCAACTGCAGCTAGCGCAACTGCCGCCCGAATTGGCGCAAAACCTGCGCCCCAGCCTTATGGACCTGGAGACCTTCAGCAAGACCGACCTGTTGGCCGCCGGTAAATTGGCTGGCGACCCGCAAGCCCTGTTGCTGCAAGCCGAACGTGAACTGGGCGCGAACCTGGAACAACTGAGCCAGTACGCCAGCGGCATCAATTCTGCGGAGGCTGCGCGTTATATGCCGCCATTGCTCGCCGCCTCGCAGCATCTGGGCAAACTGTCCCTGGCCCGCGACAAGCTGGTGAGCAGCGGGCGCGCCGAGTTGGCTGCGGATGTCGAGCGCGAAGTGACCCACCTGAGAACCCAGGCCGACCTGCTCGTGCAACTGCCCTTATTGGGAATAAAGGCCAGCGCAGAATCCAACACCGACGATTTTTCCGCGTTGATGGGCCTGGAAAACACCGAAAAAACCGAAGCCCAGGACACCGGCGTTGACCTCAAGCGCGAGCTCAACAGCCTGTTGACCCGCTACCCCGCCGAGCTGCAGCGCACCCGTGAGCAGATTCAGCAACGCACTGACCTTGCCGCCAGCACCCACCTGAAAATCACCAACGTGCAACAAGCCATCGCCGGCCTCGAACCCGTGGTGCGCGCGCAACATGCGAAGATTCAGGGCGAAGTGCGCGTGATACAAGGCGTGATGATTGGCCTGATCCTGCTGATCGCATTGCTGATCGACACCTTGCAACGGCGCCTGGCGCGCGTGTTGACCAACCTGGCGCCGGCCTTGTCGACCTGGGCCGAAGGCGACTTCAGCCAACCGATCGCCCTGGGCAAGACCAACCGCGAGCTGCACGATATCGAGGCCTCCCTCAACCGCCTGCGCGCCTACCTGGTGGACCTGGTCGGCACCATCCGTGGCAATGCCGAAGAAGTGGCGGGCAGCAGCCGCGCCCTGGCCGAACTGAGCAGCGGCCTGCACGACGGCGCCGAACGCCAGGCCGGCGACACCGCGCAAATCCGTGATTCCCTGGGCGAGCTGGAAGCCACCATCCAGCAAGTCGCAGGCGATGCCAGCCAGGCCGCCGGCGCCAGTCGCAGTGCGGGCCAGGCCGTGGAGCAAGGCCAGCGCGTGATCGGCCTGAGCCTCACCGGGCTGCATGCGCTGGTGGGCGAAGTGCAGCAAAACGCGCAGATGATCGAGAAACTTGCCGAAGAGTCCGCCACCATCGGCGGCGTGCTCACGGTGATCCGCTCGATTGCCGACCAGACCAACCTGCTGGCGCTCAATGCCGCCATCGAAGCCGCCCGCGCCGGTGAGGCCGGGCGTGGTTTCGCCGTAGTGGCCGACGAAGTACGCTCCCTGGCCCAGCGTACTGCCGGTGCTACCGCCGAAATCCAGGGCCTGATCGCCGGCCTGCAAACCGCCGCGCACCAGTCGGTAGAAGGCATGCGCGCCCAGGTCGAACACGCCGAAGCCACCGCCCAGCAAGCCCAGGCGGCGGATGGCGCGCTGGATGAAATCGTCGGGGCGATCCAGACCATCTCCGACACTGCCGTACGTATTGCCGATGTGACCGCGCAACAAAGTGGAGCCGTGAGCGAGATACGCGACAACAGTGAGCGGATACATCAATTGGGTGAGGACAATTTGCTGCGTATTGGCCAGGGCCGTAGCCAGGGCGAGCACCTGCTGGTGCTGGGCGGGCAACTGACTACCGCCGTGCAAGCCTTTCGCGTCTGACCCGATCTGATGTTCCATGAAGACCAAAATGTGGGAGCTGGCTTGCCTGCGATAGCGGTGGATCAGCCAACTCATCCCCCACTGATACACCGTCATCGCAGGCAAGCCAGCTCCCACACTGACCGAACGCAGGCTCTTGGTCACAAATTTTGCGCAATCCTCGCTAATCGTGCCGGCTACTGCATAGAACTGGACAGTCACAAAGGCTTTGCGGCATAGTCGCCGGGTTCTGACACACCCACACCAATAACAAGGAACAGCCAATGGCGACCTTACTGGTTCTTCACGGACCCAACCTGAACCTGCTTGGCACCCGCGAACCGGGCGTCTACGGGGCAGTGACCCTCGACCAGATCAACCTCGACCTGGAACGACGGGCACGTGAAGCCGGCCACCATTTGCTCTACCTGCAAAGCAATGCCGAGTATGAATTGATTGATCGCATCCATGCCGCGCGCGGCGAAGGCGTGGACTTTATTCTGATCAATCCCGCCGCTTTTACGCACACAAGCGTTGCATTACGTGACGCGCTGCTGGCGGTGAGCATCCCATTCATCGAAGTGCATTTATCGAACGTGCACAAACGCGAAGCTTTCCGCCATCACTCTTACTTCTCCGACGTAGCGGTAGGAGTGATCTGCGGCCTTGGCGCCAGCGGTTACCGACTGGCCCTGGAGGCCGCCCTGGAACACATTGAAGAACAGGCTAAACGCCCCTGACCGACCCTTGGGAGTTGATGATTCATGGATATCCGTAAAGTTAAGAAACTGATCGAACTGCTGGAAGAATCCGGTATCGACGAGCTGGAAATCAAGGAAGGCGAAGAGTCCGTACGGATCAGCCGTCACAGCAAGACCCCGGCCCAACAGTTCTACGCGCCACAGATGCAAGCGCCGGCTCCAGCCGCTGCTGCTCCGGCTGCCGCACCTGCCGCCGCCGCTGCGCCTGCCGCCCCAGCCGCGCCTGCGCTGAACGGCTTCGTGGTCAAGTCGCCAATGGTCGGTACGTTCTACCGCACCCCGGCACCGACCTCGCCAGCCTTCGTTGAAGTGGGCAAGACCGTGAAAGTGGGCGACACCATCTGCATCGTTGAAGCGATGAAAATGATGAACCACATCACCGCGGAAAAAGCCGGCGTCATTGAATCCATCCTGGTAGAAAACGGTCAGCCGGTTGAGTACGACCAGCCGCTGTTCACCATCGTTTGAACCGCGGAGCGCCTTCGATGTTGAAACCTGCGAAGAAACTGCAAAAAGTCCTGATCGCCAACCGCGGCGAGATCGCGCTGCGTATCCTGCGCGCCTGTAAGGAAGAGGGCATCAAGACCGTCGCTGTTTACTCGACGGCCGATACCGAATTGATGCACGTGAAACTGGCGGACGAAAGCATCTGCATCGGCCCGCCACTGGCCACGAACTCGTACCTGAAAGTCTCGAACATCATCGCCGCGGCAGAAGTGACCGGCGCTGATGGCATCCACCCAGGCTACGGCTTCCTCGCGGAAAACGCCGATTTTGCCGAACAGGTGGAAAAATCCGGGTTTGCCTTCATCGGCCCCAAAGCCGAAACCATTCGCCTGATGGGCGACAAGGTATCGGCCAAGGACGCCATGATCGCGGCCGGCGTGCCAACCGTTCCAGGCTCCGACGGCCCGCTGCCTGAAGACGAAGAAACCGCTCTGCGCATTGGTCGCGAAGTCGGCTACCCGGTGATCATCAAGGCCGCCGGTGGCGGTGGTGGTCGCGGCATGCGCGTGGTGCACAAGGAAGAAGACCTGATCGAAGCCGCCAAGCAGACCCGCTCCGAAGCGGGCGCCTGGTTCGGCAACCCGATGGTCTACCTGGAGAAGTACCTGACCAACCCACGTCACGTGGAAGTCCAGGTGCTGTCCGACGGCCAGGGCCACGCCATCCACCTGGGCGACCGCGATTGCTCGCTGCAACGTCGTCACCAGAAGGTTTTGGAAGAAGCTCCGGCTCCGGGCCTGGACGAGAAAGCCCGCCAGGAAGTGCTGGCACGCTGCGTCAAGGCGTGCATCGACATCAACTACCGTGGCGCCGGCACCTTCGAGTTCCTCTACGAGAACGGCCGCTTCTACTTCATCGAGATGAACACTCGTGTGCAGGTAGAGCACCCGGTATCGGAGATGGTCACCGGTATCGACATCGTCAAGGAGATGCTGAGCATCGCCGCCGGTAACGTGCTGTCCTTCACCCAGGACGACGTGAAGATGCACGGCCACTCCCTGGAGTGCCGCATCAACGCCGAAGACCCGAAAACCTTTATCCCAAGCCCTGGCCTGGTCAAGCATTTCCATGCGCCCGGCGGCAACGGCGTACGTGTGGATTCGCACCTGTACAGCGGCTACAAGGTTCCGTCCAACTACGACTCGCTGATCGGCAAGCTGATCACCTGGGGCGCCACTCGCGACGAGGCCATGGCCCGTATGCGCAATGCCCTGGACGAAATCGTGGTAGACGGCATCAAAACCAACATCCCGCTGCATCGGGACCTGGTTCGTGATGAAGGCTTCTGCGAAGGTGGTGTGAACATTCACTACCTGGAACACAAGCTGGCCAACCAGTAAGTGCTCCACCCAACAAAACCGCCTTCGGGCGGTTTTGTTGTTTGTGGGCCACCGAAACCCTGTGGGAGCTGGCTTGTGTGGGAGCTGGCTTGCCTGCGATGGCATCGCCTCGGTCTGGCAGAAAAACCGAGGTGCCTGCATCGCGGGCAAGCCCGGCTCCCACACAAGCACCACATTTTGACCGGGTGCAGTCAGTGGTGTCGTCTTCTGCCCGCTGCTCGCGTAAACTTGCGCGCTTTCGCGGCCTGCCCGCCGCACATTCATTTTTTTCAAAGGTGCCCGCCATGCCTTGGCTGCAAGTCCGTCTCGCCATCAGCCCAGAACAAGCCGAAACCTACGAAGACGCGTTCCTCGAAGTGGGCGCCGTGTCGGTGACCTTCATGGACGCCGAAGACCAGCCGATCTTCGAACCGGAACTCAATACCACGCCGCTGTGGTCCCACACCCATTTGCTGGCCCTGTTCGAAGACGGCACCGACGCCGCTGCCGTGCTGGCCCATATGGAACTGCTCACCGGCGGCCCGCTGCCCGAGCATCACAGCGAAGTCATCGAAGACCAGGACTGGGAACGCAGCTGGATGGATAACTTCCAGCCCATGCGCTTCGGCCAGCGCCTGTGGATCGTGCCAAGCTGGCACGCCGCTCCCGAGCCAGAAGCGGTGAACCTGCTGCTGGACCCGGGCCTGGCGTTCGGCACCGGCACCCACCCCACCACCGCCCTGTGCCTGGAATGGCTGGACGGCCAGGACCTGACCGACAGCAACGTCCTGGACTTCGGCTGCGGTTCGGGGATTTTGGCAATCGCCGCCCTGCTGCTGGGCGCCAAGGAGGCCGTGGGCACCGATATCGACGTGCAGGCCCTGGAAGCCTCACGCGATAACGCCGGGCGCAACAACATTGCCGAAGGCAAATTCCCACTCTACCTGCCTGAAGATCTGCCCCAGGTTCAGGCCGATGTACTGGTGGCCAATATCCTCGCCGGGCCACTGGTGTCGCTGGCGCCGCAACTGTCGAGCCTGGTCAAGCCGGGCGGGCGCCTGGCGCTGTCGGGCATCCTCGCCGAGCAAGGTGAAGACGTGGCGGCGGCCTACGCCAAGGACTTCGAGCTGGACCCGATCGCCAACCGTGATGGCTGGGTACGCATCAGCGGTCGTCGGCGCTAGAATGAGCGCTTGCCTGAATCGGATGGCCGCATGACCGACAGTTTCGTCACCCAGTGCCCACATTGCCAATCGCGCTTTCGCGTCAACCACGCTCAATTGAGCGTGGCCCGCGGCGTGGTGCGTTGCGGCTCGTGCCTGCAAGTGTTCAACGCCGCTCGCCAGTTGCTGGAGCAACGGGCCCAGGCGTCTGCGCCGGAACCTGAAGTGCCGACCACCGCTGAGCCGGCCGTCGAACCGACTGGCGAAGCACCTCCCGAACCACCGCGGGCCATCAGCCAGAAACAGTGGACGGCCGAAGAGCTGGACCTGGATAACCTGGACAAGGAACTGGCCAAGCTGGAACGTCGCGAGATTCAGCACACCCAGGCCGTGGGCGCAGAACGTCGCCAGCCAGGTGCCGACCGTCGGCAAAAGGAAGAGTCCTTCAGCGCCAGCCGCGATACGGTCAAGGCCGAGGAAGAAAAATGGGCGGCCAGCCTGTTCAGTGAGCCACCCGAAGAGCGCACCCAGGCACCAGCGGAAGAGCCCGAGCCGGCCGCGCCTGCGTCCAAACAGCGCACCGAACCGTCCATGTCGGCCCACACCGACGACCTCGATGACGAACCGGCGCTGCACACCACCGCCGGGGATGAAGATCTCGACCCGCCGCTGACGCCCACCCTCGACGAGCCGGAACCCGAAGACCGCGCGCAGCCACGACGCAAGCGCGCACGAACGGAGGCCGGCGTACATGACGAACTGCTCCAGGACCTGGAAGACGACCCCCTGCACTTGTATGCGCAGAAGCGTCCGTCAGGCTGGGGCCGCCGCCTTGCCTGGATAGTGCTGGTGGTAATGGCCGCCGCCGGCCTGGCCGGCCAGTACATCGCTTACCAATTCGACGATCTGGCCCGCCAGGACGCCTACCGCCCGTGGTTCCAGGCGCTGTGCCCGAAACTGGGATGCACCGTGCCATCGCGGGTCGACATTACCCATATCAAGAGCAGCAACCTGGTGGTGCGCAGCCATCCCGAGTTCGCCGGGGCGCTGGTGGTGGATGCCATCCTCTATAACCGCGCGACCTTCTCCCAGCCCTTCCCGCTGCTGGAGCTACGCTTTGCGGACCTGAACGGCGGCCTGATTGCCAGTCGTCGCTTCAAGCCCGCCGAGTACCTGAGCGGCGAGTTGGCCGGCGTGAGCGAAATGCCCTCGCAGACGCCGATCCACATCTCCCTGGACATCCTGGACCCCGGCAACAAAGCCGTGAATTACAGCCTGAGCTTCCATTCGCCCGAGTGAAACGGCGTGCCCACCGAGGTTTGACGGCGGATTACAGACTTGGCCGCCGTCGACCAAACCGATGGCGATAAAAAAGTAACTGTTCAGATTTTATCCAATTCAGCCTTTAACCAGTCATCGAGAGCGGGTATCATGCCAACCCTTTTTCGAACTCTAATGATCCGGCCCCACAACAGGGAAGTCCTATGTCGGCGGTACGCATCGGCCCATACACATTGCAAAACGGCTTGATCCTCGCCCCGATGGCGGGTGTCACCGACCAGCCCTTTCGTCAGCTGTGCAAGCGTTTGGGCGCGGGTCTAGTAGTCTCTGAAATGGTTACCAGCGACATGAGTTTGTGGAACACCCGCAAGTCGCGGATGCGCATGATCCATGAAGGTGATCCCGAGCCACGCTCGGTGCAGATCGCCGGTGGCGATGCGCAGATGCTGGCGGATGCAGCCCGGGCCAACGTGGAGCTGGGTGCACAGATCATCGATATCAACATGGGCTGCCCGGCCAAGAAGGTCTGCAACAAGGCCGCCGGTTCCGCACTGTTGAAAGATGAGCAGTTGGTCGCCGAGATCCTGCAGGCCGTTGTCGGCGCAGTGGATGTGCCGGTGACCCTGAAGATTCGTACCGGTTGGGACCGGGACAACAAGAATGGCCTGACAGTGGCGAAGATCGCTGAACAGGCAGGTATTACAGCGCTGGCGGTGCATGGCCGCACCCGCGCCGACCTTTACACCGGTGAAGCCGAGTACGACACCATTGCCGCGATCAAGCAGGCCGTGTCGATGCCCGTCTTTGCCAATGGCGACATCGACAGTGCCGAGAAAGCCCAGCGCGTGCTGCACGCGACCGGTGCCGATGGCTTGTTGATTGGCCGGGCCGCCCAGGGGCGGCCGTGGATTTTTCGTGAAATCGAGCATTTCCTGCGTACCGGTGAAGTCTTGCCGGCACCAGAGTTGGTCGAGGTGGAACGTATTCTGCTAGAGCATCTGGCCGCCCTGCACGCCTTCTATGGGGACGTGATGGGAGTACGCATTGCTCGCAAGCATGTCGGCTGGTATCTCGCCACCTTGCCGGGCGCCAAGGAATTCCGCGCTCAGTTCAATCGTTTGGATGAAACGCAGGCACAGGTCGCCACCGTTCGTGAGTTCTTCGCCGGACGCGACAAGAGCCTGGGAACAGGGGATGGAGAAGGGGTGGCCGCATGACGATGATGACCGAGACTTTAGTGAGTGGAACAACACCCGTGAGCGACAACGTCAATTTGAAACAGCACCTCAACACGCCGAGCGAAGAAGGCCAGACCCTTCGCGGGAGTGTCGAGAAGGCGCTGCACAATTATTTCGCCCACCTTGAGGGCGCTTCCGTCACGGATGTGTACAACCTGGTGCTCTCCGAAGTCGAGGCGCCCTTGCTCGAAAGCGTGATGAACTACGTCAAGGGCAACCAGACCAAAGCCAGTGAGCTGCTGGGCCTCAACCGTGGCACCTTGCGCAAAAAGCTCAAGCAGTACGATTTGCTGTAAGCATTCAATCAAACCAGAAAGGCGCCCGCGTAAAACCGGTCGCCTTTTTTGCTGACTTCCTTTGCTTTTGATGGAAATTGAGATGACCGACCAGACCACCCGCCTGCCGATCCGCCGCGCCTTGATCAGTGTTTCCGACAAGACCGGGATCCTCGAATTTGCCCGGGAGCTGGAAGCCCTGGGTGTGGAAATCCTCTCCACGGGCGGGACCTTCAAACTGCTGCAGGACAACGGCGTGGCCGCAGTAGAAGTCGCGGACTACACCGGTTTCGCAGAAATGATGGACGGTCGCGTCAAGACCCTGCACCCGAAAATCCACGGCGGCATCCTCGGCCGTCGCGGTATCGACGACGCCATCATGACCGAGCACGGCATCAAGCCGATCGACCTGGTGGCCGTTAACCTCTACCCGTTCGAAGCCACCATCAACAAGCCAGGTTGCGACCTGCCGACCGCCATCGAAAACATCGATATCGGCGGCCCGACCATGGTGCGCTCGGCGGCCAAGAACCATAAAGACGTGGCCATCGTGGTCAACGCCAGCGATTACGCCAGCGTCCTGGAAAACCTCAAGGCCGGTGGCCTGACCTACGCCCAGCGCTTCGACCTGATGCTCAAGGCGTTCGAACACACCGCCGCCTATGACGGCATGATCGCCAACTACATGGGCACCGTGAACCAGGCGGCGCCAACCTTGAGCACAGAAGGCCGCAGCCAGTTCCCGCGCACCTTCAACAGCCAGTTCATCAAGGCCCAGGAAATGCGCTACGGCGAGAACCCGCACCAGAGCGCGGCGTTCTATGTGGAAGCCAAGCCTGCCGAAGTGGGCATTGCCACCGCGACCCAACTGCAAGGCAAAGAACTTTCCTACAACAACGTGGCCGATACCGACGCCGCGCTGGAATGCGTGAAGAGCTTCGTCAAACCGGCCTGCGTAATCGTCAAGCACGCCAACCCGTGCGGCGTGGCCGTGAGCCCGGACGCTGAAGGCGGTATCCGCCAGGCCTACGAACTGGCCTACGCCACCGACACCGAATCCGCGTTCGGCGGCATCATTGCCTTCAACCGCGAGCTGGATGCCGAGACCGCCAAGGCCATCGTCGAGCGTCAGTTCGTCGAAGTGATCATCGCCCCAAGCGTCAGCGAAGAAGCCCGCGCCATCGTCGCCGCCAAAGCCAACGTACGCCTGCTGGCCTGTGGCGAGTGGTCGGCAGACCGCGCCGCGGCCTGGGACTACAAGCGCGTCAATGGCGGCCTGCTGGTACAGAGCCGCGACATCGGCATGATCGGCAGCGATGACTTGAAAGTCGTGACCAAGCGTGCGCCGACCGAGCAAGAGATCAACGACCTGATCTTCGCCTGGAAAGTGGCCAAGTACGTCAAGTCCAACGCCATCGTCTACGCCAAGAACCGCCAGACCATCGGTGTCGGCGCCGGCCAGATGAGCCGTGTGAACTCGGCACGTATCGCCGCGATCAAGGCAGAACACGCCGGCTTGCAGGTGGTGGGTTCGGTGATGGCATCCGATGCGTTCTTCCCGTTCCGTGACGGCCTGGACAACGCCGCGAAAGCTGGCGTGACTGCCGTGATCCAACCGGGCGGCTCGATGCGTGATGCAGAAGTCATCGCCGCCGCTGATGAAGCGGGCATTGCGATGGTCTTCACCGGCATGCGCCACTTCCGCCACTGATTGACTGGATCTTTAGCGGGCACTGGCTTCATGTGGGAGCTGGCTTGCCTGCGATGGCATCACCTCGGTGCAACTGACACACCGAGGTGCCCGCATCGCAGGCAAGCCAGCGCCCACAGGAAAACAGCCAACAGTGCCCCCACGAATTTGCTCCATCCGAGGTTTTTGAAATGAATGTTTTGATCATTGGCAGCGGTGGCCGTGAACACGCCCTGGCCTGGAAAGTAGCCCAGGACCCACGCGTGCAGAAAGTCTTCGTGGCCCCCGGCAACGCCGGTACCGCCATCGAAGCCAAGTGCGAAAACGTCGCCATCGACGTGCTGGCCCTGGAGCAGTTGGCAGATTTTGCCGAGAAGAATGTTTCCCTGACCATCGTCGGCCCGGAAGTGCCGCTGGTGGCTGGCGTCGTGGATCTGTTCCGCAGCCGTGGCCTGGATTGCTTCGGCCCTACCGCGGGCGCCGCCCAGCTGGAAGGTTCGAAAGCCTTCACCAAGGACTTCCTGGCTCGCCACAAGATCCCGACGGCCGATTACCAGAACTTCACCGAGATTGAGCCAGCCCTGGCTTACCTGCGTGAGAAAGGCGCACCGATCGTGATCAAGGCCGATGGCCTGGCTGCCGGTAAAGGCGTGATCGTCGCCATGACCCTGCAGGAAGCCGAAGACGCCGTGCGCGACATGCTCGCCGGCAATGCCTTTGGTGACGCGGGTTCGCGTGTGGTCATCGAGGAATTCCTCGACGGCGAAGAAGCCAGCTTTATCGTGATGGTCGACGGCAAGAACGTATTGCCAATGGCCACCAGCCAGGACCACAAGCGCGTCGGCAACGGCGACAGCGGCCCGAACACCGGCGGCATGGGTGCCTACTCCCCGGCACCAGTGGTCACCGCCGACGTGCACCAGCGCGTCATGGACCTGGTGATCTGGCCAACCGTGCGTGGCATGGCCGATGAAGGCAACGTGTACACCGGTTTCCTTTACGCCGGCCTGATGATCGATAAAGCCGGTAACCCGAAAGTCATCGAGTTCAACTGCCGTTTCGGCGATCCGGAAACCCAACCGGTGATGCTGCGCCTGCAATCGAGCCTGGTGCTGCTGGTGGAAGCCGCCCTCGCCCAGGCCCTGGACAAGGTCGAAGCGCAATGGGACCCACGCCCGAGCGTCGGCATCGTGCTGGCGGCCGGTGGCTACCCTGCCGACTACGCCAAGGGCGATGTGATCGAAGGCCTCGACGCGGCCGCTGCGCTGGAAGGCAAGGTCTTCCATGCCGGCACCGCGCTCAAGGACGGCAAAGTTGTAACCGCCGGTGGCCGCGTATTGTGCGCCACCGCGATGGGTGCCAGTGTCGATGCCGCGCAACAACAGGCGTACAAACTGGCGGCGAAAATCGACTGGAAGGGCTGCTTCTACCGCACCGACATTGGCTACCGTGCCATTGCCCGCGAACGTGGTGAGAACAACTGAGCAGCTACACTTGCAGTGGCTATCCGTTCGGTTAGGTAAGGGCCTTTGGCCCTTGCCGTACCCTGTCGCCCCGCGCATAGTTAACCCGTGCATCCAACTACCGAAGGGATTTCGCCGTGCGCTGGCTCAGGATCGCCATAGGTTTCACAATCAGTCTGCTGACTTTGCTCTGCTTGCTACCGGCCCAGGCCGCCGCGCAAGGCAGTGGCTGGGCGGTATTGCTTGATGAACAGGCCGACCTGCAACTGAGCGACATCCGTTCCTCCCGCTACACCAATCAATTCAGCCCCATCGAACTGGACCGCATCACTGCCGCGCAGCCGGACGGTGCGTTGTGGGTGCGTTTCAGGTTGCAGCCTGGCAAGCACGAACAAGTGCTGCGGGTGTTCGCCCCGGACCTGTCCAGCCTGAGCCTGTACGTGCTGGACGGCGACACCCTGGTGGAGCAACAAATCACCGGCACTCGCCAACCCCAGGCTGAGCGTCCGTTGCCCAGCAGCGACTTCATGTTACCGATGCCCCAGAGCCAACAGCCTCTGGAGGTGTACCTGCGGCTGGTTTCGGAACACGAACTGCGCCCTTACATCACCCTGGAACCTGCGGTACTGGCCGCCGCCAACCAGAACCAGACGCTGATCTACGGCCTGCTGTTTGGCGTGCTGTCGATGTTGATCCTGCACAACCTCACGCGCTTCGCCTACCACCGCTCGCGCAGCAGCCTGTGGCTGGCCGCGTGCGAGTTCCTGTTGATGCTCAGCCTGGCGCTGCTACTCAACCTGGTGGGGCCGTGGCTGCCGAACTGGCACGCGATCCAGACCCCTGGCGCCTACCTGGCCCTGCTGCTGACCGCGCCCTGCGGGCTGATGTTTGCCTACCGCTTCTTCATGCCCCTGGGCCCGCATCCGCTGAACAAGGTGTTGATGGCTGACATCCTGCTGATCATCCTGTGTGGCCTGCTGCTGTTGTTCGTCAATACCTTGCCGTTGAACATCATCACCTATGCCCTGGTCGCGCTGGCGGGCCTGAGCATGCTGTTTGTCTCGGCCTATCACTGGCAAAAAGGCTACCGCCCGGCGCGCTTGTTCGTGGCGGCCATGGTGGTGTTCAACATCGGCACGCTGATCATCCTGCCCGCGCTGCTCGGCCTCACCCTGGTGGCGCCACAAGGCCTGATCGTCACCCTGCTGAGCTTTATCTGCCTCAGCGGCCTGCTGATGAGCCTGGCCCTCGGCGAGCGCCAGCGCGCCATTGTTGAAACCCGCTTCAGCCTCAGCCGCGACCTGGCGGCCAGCAACGCCGAAATCGCCGCCAAGGCCGAGTTCCTGGCGAAGATCAGCCACGAAATTCGCACCCCCATGAACGGTGTGCTGGGCATGACCGAGTTGCTGCTGGGCACGCCGTTGTCGGTTAAGCAACGCGACTATGTGCAGACCATCCACAGCGCCGGTAATGAGTTGCTCACCCTGATCAACGAGATTCTCGACATTTCCAAGCTCGAATCCGGCCAGATCGAACTCGATGATGTGCAGTTCGATCTCAATGCACTGATCGACGACTGCCTGAGCATCTTCCGCGCCAAGGCCGAGCAACAGAATGTCGAGCTGATCAGCTTTATTCAGCCCCAGGTGCCACGGGTGATCAGCGGTGACCCGACGCGGCTGCGCCAGGCGTTGCTGAGCCTTCTGGAAAACGCCCTGCACAAAACCGATGAAGGCGAAGTGCTGATCGTTGTCGCCCTGGATGAGCGCAGCACCAAGCCGCGCCTGCGTATTGCCGTGCAAGACAGCGGCATCCCCATGGAAGCCGCCGAACGCGACGCCTTGCTGCACAGCGAACTGCACAGCAAAAACTTCCTCTCGGCGACGCGCTTGAGTGGCCACCTGGGCCTGGTCATCGCCCGCCAACTGATCCTGTTGATGAACGGCGAGTTCGGCGTCAAGAGCGGCAGTCACCAGGGCAGCACCCTGTGGCTGACCCTGCCCCTGGACCCTGAACGCCTGGAGCACCCGACCAGCGACCTCGACGGCCCGCTCAAGGACGCCCGCGTGCTGGTGGTGGACGACAACGACACCTGCCGCAAAGTGCTGGTGCAGCAATGCACGGCCTGGGGCCTGAACGTCAGCGCCGCGCCTTCGGGCAAGGAAGCCCTGGCGCTGCTGCGCACCAAGGCGCACCTGCGTGATTACTTCGATGTGGTGCTGCTGGACCAGAACATGCCCGGCATGACTGGCATGCAACTGGCGGCGAAGATCAAGGAAGACCCGAGCCTGAACCACGACATCCTGCTGATCATGCTCACCGGCATCAGTAACGCGCCGAGCAAGATCATTGCGCGCAACTGCGGGATCAAGCGCATCCTCGCCAAACCGGTGGCGGGCTATACCCTCAAAACCACCCTGGCCGATGAACTGACCCAGCGCAGCAAAGGCGCCCTCGTTGCCCGCCCGGCCCCCAGCGCGCCGGTAGCCATCACCGTACCCAGTGATTTCCGCATCCTGGTGGCCGAAGACAACAGCATCTCCACCAAAGTGATTCGCGGCATGCTCGGCAAGCTCAACCTTAACCCGGACACCGCCAGCAACGGCGAAGAAGCGCTGCAAGCGATGAAAGCCCAGCGCTATGACCTGGTATTGATGGACTGCGAGATGCCGATCCTCGATGGTTTCTCTGCCACGCAGCAACTGCGGGCGTGGGAAGTCAGCCACCAACGCGTGCGCACGCCGGTGGTGGCGCTCACGGCGCACATTCTCTCGGAACACAAAGAACGCGCACGCCAGGCAGGCATGGACGGGCATATGGCCAAGCCGGTGGAACTGTCGCAACTGCGCGAGCTGGTGGACTACTGGGTGGCGCAGCGCCAACAGCGCCCGGAACACGCCCCATCCTGAACCTGAAATACCATCCCCTGTGGGAGCTGGCTTGCCTGCGATAGCGATGTATCAGTCACTGATGTGTTAACTGACCCACCGCTATCGCAGCATAGGTATCTACACAACTTCGGTACGACGCTAAACCTATGGCGAGGGAGCTTGCTCCCGTGACGGCCGGACAGCCTACACTTATCTACCTGCCGCCCCGCGATCAAACTGTGGGAGCTGGCTTGCCTGCGAAGACGGCCTGGCAGTCAACACAGTTGGATTGTGTACATATCCATTGCTGCGGTAACGGCCACTTAGGGTTCCGCCCTGACGGCGGCTCACTTTTGAAAAGCGCAAAAGTAAGCAAAACGCTCTTGCCCCACCACTCGGCACCTCGCTTAGGCTCGGTGTGCCCGTAATCCGCCAGTGATTTGGGGGGCCGCCGCCACGCGCCATCCATGGCGCGGGGCGGCTAAACCGGCATCCCTGCCGGTTTACCCCCCAAATCCCTGTCGAATTCCGGCCAGCGTGGTTTAACGGGGCACTTAAGATCAAAAGCAGATCAAAAGCAAGATCAAGAGCGGCTCGCTTCGCATCGTGGTTACCGTCTGTTGCTACTGCCCACAAAGTTGCGTAGATACCTATGGCTATCGCAGGCAAGCCAGCTCCCACATTTGATCTCTGTCAGATAGACTCCTCCCCACTTCCCCCGCCCGCGAGCCGCCCCCATGCTCCACGTGTTATTCAGCGTTTACCTGAAGATGCTGGTGCTCTACAGCCCGTTCTTTGTGCTGTCCTGCTTTATCAGCCTGACCCGTGGCTATTCCAGCAAGGAGCGTCGGCGCCTGGCGTGGAAAGTCGCACTGGCCACTCTGGTATCGAGCGTGCTGCTCTACCTGTTTGGCCGGGTGATTTTCAGTGTGTTCGGCATTACCGTCGACGCGTTCCGCATCGGCGCCGGCAGCGTGTTGTTTATCTCCGCCCTGGGCATGGCCCAAGGCAAGTCGGCGGTGCAGACCGACAACGTGCAGCAGGACGTGACCATCGTGCCGCTGACCATCCCCCTCACCGTCGGCCCCGGCACCATCGGCGCCTTGCTGGTGATGGGCGTCAGCCAACCGCACTGGGATGACAAGCTCACCGCCATCCTCAGTATTGCCCTGGCCAGCCTGACGGTGGGCGTGGTGCTGTACCTGTCCAACCGTATCGAACGCATTCTCGGCGACCAGGGCTTGCAGATTGTCAGCCGCTTGATGGGCCTGTTCGTCTGCGCCCTGGCCGCGCAAATCATTTTTACCGGGGTACGCGGCTACCTGGTGCCCTAGATCCGGTATTTGGCGATCGCCATTTCGACTTTGTCACCGGCGCTTTCGCGCATCAGCTGGATGGTTTTCTCGTTGACCATCGAGGTATTGAGCACAAGGCAAGTCTGCCCGCTGAAGGCCTCGAACGAGGAGCTGTCCCACTCCAGGAACGGCAGGCCCACCTGTTTATCCACACCATGGGTGCTGTAGGTCACCAGCACCATGATCAATTCGCCGTCTGTTTCAGCGCAGGAGGCCAGGCCGAAATCGCCGCCCTCGCGCACCGCGCAATTGCGCTTGAACAGCTCGAAAGACGCTGGCTGGCGCTTCAGTGCGTCCAGCGCATCGGCGGCCAGTTTTGGCAATGCACTGAGCAACGGGCCGGACAGCGCCGTCGACGTCAGCATCGAGGCGATGATATTCAGCGCCGCCAGTTGCACGGTCAGGCCCTTGCCCGCACGCGAGACCCGCTCAAAGCGACTGCGCAGCGGCAGCCAGCCCAGGCTGACCATGACCTTGATAAATTCCTCGTACCACGCCTCGCTACCCCGTTGGACGTTCAGCACATCGCTCACATAACTGCTGGCCAGCAAATAGCTTTTGCGCACGTATTCCCGGTTCAACGCCGATAACCCTTCGGCAAACGAAATCACCCCGTTGTTGACCACGGCCGCATTGCAATCATCTTCGCGATCCAACGCGCAAATGGCCTGCCGTGCAGGGGCGCCCGGCAATTTGTAGGCGGCAATCAACTTGCGCCTTTTTTTGCTGTTGATCCTTCTGTGACGTCGCTCCATTTTCTGTTCTCCACAAGCACCCCACATGGGGCTTGTCTCCACCCTAGTCCAGGCAGCTGCTCGCTTTCCATGCGACAAACATCCCTTGGCCTGCCCCGCCCAAAACCAGCGCCCAGCAATAACAAGGCGCGGCGGGCAGGTATGCGGTTTTCATCGCAAAAAAAAGAAAAAGCCCCGAACAACGCCAGGGGAATCCCTGGGTTATTCGGAGCTTTCCGGCAGCCAACGGGGCTGTTTTCAGGAGTTGGGTTTGTCGCCATACCAACGTGGCGTGTACACCCACTCGCCCCCACCGGCGCGCGGGAACACACAGGTGGTGGATGAACCGATCAGCACCATGGTGCGCATGTCCACCTGCTCGGGGGTCAGTTGCCCCAAGGTGGTGACGCGCAGCGTCTGGCCTGGACGACCGATGTCACGGCCCAGCACCACCGGCGTCAGTGGCGTGCGATGCAGCGCGACGATCTCCAGAGCACGCCCCAGTTGCCAAGGCCGCGACCGCGAGATCGGGTTGTAGAACGCCAAGGCCAGGTCGGCCTGGGAAGCCAGGTCCAGGCGTTTTTCGATGATCGACCAGGGCTTGAGGTTATCCGACAGCGACATCACACAGAAGTCATGCCCCAGCGGCGCGCCCGCCTGGGCGGCGGTGGCCAGCGAGGCGGAAACCCCCGGCAGGATTTCCAGGTCGACCTGATGCCAGGCCGGCTCGCTGGACTCGTGCAGCGCTTCGATCACTGCCGCAGCCATAGCGAATACGCCAGGGTCGCCGGACGACACCACCACCACCGAACGCCCCTGCGCAGCCAACTCGAAAGCGTGGCGAGCGCGCTGCATTTCTTCGCGGTTGTCAGTGCAGTGTTGCACTTGGTCGTCCCGGAACGGCCCGGCCATGCGCACGTAGGTTTCATACCCCAAAACATCGGTGCAACGCGCCAGTTCCGCCTTCACCGCCGGCACCATCAGTTCAGCGGCGCCGGGGCCCAGGCCGATCACCGCCAGACGCCCGCGCGGGCGCCCCACCTGTGACAGGTCCAAGGGCTGCTCGGCCACGGTAATGCTGATATCCGCAACGGGTGTCAGCGCGGCAAAACGCAGCGGTACGCCCAGGGCCGACGCGGCTTCATGCAAGGACGCGTCAGCCATCTGCAGGTCGCTGGCTAGCAGGCAGGCCAGGGACTGCACGGCCACACCCGCCTCCTGCAACGCTGTGCGCACACGCTCGGCCAACTGTGCACCCGGCCGGCAAGTGACGTAGATATTCTGCGGGTAAATCAGCAACTCGTTGGCTGCCGGTGTGCGCTCGGCACTGCCTACATGGATCGCCAGGCGCGCTTGTTGATCCTGAGGCAGGTTAGCCTCCTCCAGCCATGGCGCCGCACCTTCGATACGCACGCTTTCGCCGGCCAGAAGGTCGGAGACAAAGCGTTTGCCCAACTCGATATCGGCCAGTTGATAGCCCGCCGGCGGGTTGAGCAGGCAGGTGCCAAAACGCAACTCGCCACTGGTGGTGATTGCCGCGGATACGCCCAGTGCCGCGGCGATATCCCGTGCCATCACATTCACACCGCCCAGGCCACCGAGCAACGGCACCACGGCGCTGCCGTCTTCGGCCACGGCCAGCACGGCGGGTTCTTCGCCCTTTTCCAGCAGCAACGGCGCCAGGGTGCGGATCACAATGCCCGCGGCGCACAGGGCAATCAGTGGTGTGCCCTGCTGATAGAGCTGACGCAAGGTCGCGCCGAATTCGCTGTAGGTACGGTCTGCACCTTCAACCCGAGTGACCAGGCCGTGGATCAACGCGCCGGGGTAAACCTGCTGGAGCTTGCGCGCAGTCGCCAGGCTGCCCTGGCCCAGAATCACAATCGCCGGGGTCATCAACCTTGCCACCGTTCACCGGGCACGATGATCAGCGAGAAATACGGCGAAGACATCGGCTCCACCTGGTCCAGCGGCACAATCTTCTGGTTGGCCATGGTCGCACGCTCCACATACAGCGCCCGCTCGGCCAGACCCAACTCCTCCAACACCTGGCGCACCTTCGGGAAGTTGCGCCCCAGCTTCATGATCACGGCGGCATCGGCATCCGCCAGGCGGCGCTTGAGGTCCTCATGGGGCAATACGCCCGAGAGCACCGACAAGCTCTGGTTGCGGTACACCAACGGCGCGCCAAGTACCGAGGCGCCACCGAGCATCGAACACACGCCTGGAATCACCTCGGCGTCGTAGCGCTCGGCCAGGCGATCATGCAGGTACATGTAGGAGCCGTAGAAGAACGGGTCACCTTCGCAAATCACCGCCACGTCGCGGCCTGCGTCCAGGTGCGCAGCCACGTCGAGGCTGGCGTTGTCGTAGAAGTCGCTGATCACCTGCTCGTAGGACAGCGGCGCCGGCAGCACTTCGGTGGTCACCGGGTACACCAGCGGCATCAGGGTCTGTTGCGGTACCAGATGGTCTTCGATGATGCCGAAGGCATTGCCCTTCTTGCCCTTGGCCACGAAGTACGCCACCACCGGCGATTCACGCAGCAGGCGCAAAGCTTTGAGGGTAATCAGTTCCGGGTCACCGGGGCCGACGCCCAGGCCGATCAAACGTCCGCGCACCTGCATTATTCGACCTCCGTGGCCAGGGCATTGACGGCGGCGGCCGCCATGGCACTGCCACCCAGGCGGCCTTGCATGATCACGAATGGCACCCCACGGCTGTCAGCGGCGAGCATCGCCTTGGATTCAGCGGCGCCAACAAAACCCACCGGAAAACCGAGGATCAACGCCGGTTTCGGCGCGCCGGCGTCGAGCATTTCCAACAGGTAGAACAACGCGGTCGGCGCGTTGCCGATCACCACCACGCTGCCTTCCAGATACGGGCGCCACAGCTCAAGGGCAGCGGCAGAACGGGTGTTGCCCAGCTCCCGCGCCAACTCCGGCACGCTATCGTCGCGCAGGGTGCAGATCACTTCGTTATTGGCCGGCAGGCGTGCGCGGGTCACGCCTTCGGACACCATCCGCGCATCGCACAGAATCGGCGCACCAGCGGCCAACGCGTCACGCCCTGCCTTGCCGGCACCTTCGGAAAATTGCAGGCCGTCGATGGCCTCGACCATGCCGCACGCATGAATCACCCGCACCGCGAGTTTTTCCAAATCAGCCGGGATGCGGTCCAGGTTGGCTTCCGCGCGAATAATGGCGAAGGAGTTGCGATAGATCTCCTGACCGTCGCGGATGTAATCAATCATCGGTGTTGCTCCGTGGACGAGCGCGCAACAGGGCGCCCGCCGCTTCAATGGAAAGAGTGCGCGCGTGCAGCCGGCCAAAACCTGGCTGGGCTGCCTCGCGAAAATAGAGGTCGTAGTGGCCGGGGCTCACCGCCAGCAAAGTGACGGGCGCGGTGTGCGCGGCGGCGCAGGAGCGCGGGCAGCCGGACAGGTGCACCTCGATGCCCGGTTGCAGAGCGGCCAGTTGCACGGCGTCGGCCTTGGTGTCGGCCTGGCCTTTGGCGCAGCCGCTGGAACCGGTGCAGGCAATCATGCGCGCCAGCGGGTGGCCGAGGGAGCAGATAAAGCCCAGTTGCGCCAGGCGTTCGGTCACGGCGTGAGGCTTTTCGACGTTGGGCACCAGCACGCCTTGCCAGGGGGTGAAGCGCAAGGTGCCGTCCCCAAAGTCGCTGGCCAGTTGTGCGGCGCCCTTGAGCATCGTTGGGTCCAGGCGGCCCAAGGGCGCGAGGGCGGCAACGTAGAACTGATTCTTTTGCGCTTGTGGATAAGTGCCCACCTGCAGCGAGGCGTCGCTGGGCGGGCGTGTGAAGCCGTCGACTGGCAGCAATGGCACACGCAAATGGCTCAGCACGTTATCCACAGGCAAATGGCGCATACGCGTTTGCTCAGGGGTGGCGAGGTCCAGAAAGGCTTCCAGCACAGCCACTACCAACTCAAGCCCTTGGCTCAATGGCACGGCGGCCAGGGGCGCATCCAGACCCGGACAGCCGGCCAGCCCGAACGCGAGCAGGGTTTCGCCATGGCGTACGAAGGCCGACAACCACAGATCGTGGTGATGTTCGAGCATCGCCAGGTCTTCGCCGCCATCGAGTTGCACCGCGAACTTGGCCGACAGTTGATGGAAACGCGGATGGTTTTCCAGGGTGGCGAGGATCTGCGCGGCCAGCGGGCGGGTGTCGAACAGCATCTGCGGGTCGATGCCGGCGCTGGGGCTGAGCATCAGATTGCGCACGTCGTCACCGCCCGCGTTGCTAGGCCCCAGGCCCGCCGCCAGCAGCCGGGCGATCAACGCTTCCTGCTCGGCGCCGATGCCGCGAATCTGCAAGTTGGCGCGGTTGGTCGCCTCGATCACCCCGCCTGCATAGGCCTGGGCCGCGTCTGCCACGGCGTGGGCCTGGGCGGCGGTGATCGCGCCACCCGCCAATTTGACCCGGCAAATGCCGCCGTCCAACGCCTGGACAATACGCAGCAACCCCGGACAAGCCGAGGGGCGCAAGGTATTCACAGCGGGCGTTGGGTTCACGGGGCTACCGGTTGACGGGTAAAGGCGCGGTATTATGCCTGCTTTGTCCGGCGGCATGAAAAGCCTGCCCGTCGGATGTCGTTCAAGGAATTGATATGTCGCCCTGGCTGACGGTTGTAGGCATCGGTGAAGACGGCTTCAAAGGCCTGGGCAGGAATGCCCGGCATGCCTTGCTGCGCGCCACGCGGATTATAGGTGCTCAGCGCCAGTTGGACCTGCTGCCGCAGTGTATTGGTGGCGAGCGCCAGCTATGGCCGAGCCCGTTTTCTCTGGAGCCGGTGTTGTCGCGGCGTGGGGAGCCTGTGTGCGTCCTGGCCAGTGGCGACCCGATGTTCTATGGCGTCGGCGCCAGCCTGGTCCGGCACGTGGCGGCTGAGGAGTTGACGATTTTGCCCGCGCCTTCGTCGGTATCCCTGGCGGCGGCACGCTTGGGCTGGCCGTTGCAGGAGGTGGTGACATTGTCGGTGGTGGCGCGTCCCTTGGCGGCGATCAACGCGCACCTGGCCAGTGGCGTGCGCTTGTTGGTATTGAGCAATGACGGCAGCAGCCCCGCCTTGATTGCCGCGTTGTTGACCGAGCGCGGTTTTGGCCCCAGCCGCATCCGTGTGTTTGAACACTTGGGCGGCCCGGCTGAACGGCGCATCGACGGGCACGCGCAAGCCTGGGAGCACGCTGCGGTTGCCGATTTGAACCTGGTCGCCATCGACTGCCTGGCGGATGCCAACGCACCGCGCCTCTCGCGTCTTGCCGGCTTGCCGGACTCGGCCTTCAAACACGACGGCCAACTGACCAAGCGCGATGTCCGCGCCATGACCCTCGCCCGCCTCGCGCCCATGCCGGGCGAACTGTTATGGGACGTGGGCGCGGGCAGTGGCTCCATCGGTATTGAATGGATGCGCACCCATCCCAGCTGTCGCGCCTTGGCGATTGAAGCCGACACCGGCCGCCAAGGCCTGATCGAACACAACCGCGACGCCCTCGGCGTGCCCGGCCTGCAACTGGTGCGCGGCAAGGCGCCGGCTGCTTTGCTCGGCCTGGAAGCACCGCACGCCATCTTCATCGGCGGCGGTGTCACCCGCGACGGCGTGCTCGACACCTGCTGGCAACACCTGCGCCCCGGCGGGCGGTTGGTGGCCAATGCCGTGACCCTGCAAAGCGAAATGACCTTGATGAACTGGCGCGCCCAACATGGCGGCGAACTGACCCGCATCCACGTCGCCCAGGCGCAGCCCTTGGGCGAGTTCGATACCTGGCGCCAGGCACTGCCGATCACGTTGCTGGACGTGGTCAAACCGTTATGAAAAGGATTCTGCTGCTGGG
The DNA here is from genome assembly GCF_002018845.1 of Pseudomonas sp. MF6394. Classification (NCBI taxonomy): domain Bacteria; kingdom Pseudomonadati; phylum Pseudomonadota; class Gammaproteobacteria; order Pseudomonadales; family Pseudomonadaceae; genus Pseudomonas; species Pseudomonas sp. MF6394. The sequence continues at coordinate 2,718 of NZ_MVOJ01000031.1, read as the reverse complement.
CGGCGTCACCGAAGCGCTGGCCATCGCCCGCACCCTGGGGCCGGAACACGTCTACAGCCTGGCCGGCGTGGGCCGTGTGCCAACCGACCTCACCTGCCAGGTTCGCGTCGGGGGTTACGGAGGCGCTGAAGGGTTAGCGCAGTTTATTCGTGACGAACGTATCAGCCTGATCCTTGACGCCACCCATCCGTATGCAGCGCAGATCAGCCAAAACGCGGCCCAGGCGTCGCGATTGAGCGATGTGCCTTGCTGGGCATTACGCCGCCCGGCCTGGCAGCCGCAGCCGGGGGATGATTGGCGAGAGGTCGCCGACTGGGCCGAGTTGGTCGAAGCGCTCAAACCCTTCAAGCGCCCGCTGTTCACCTTGGGTCGCGAACCCTTGCAGCACCTCGACGAAATCCCCGCCGAGCAGTTCTGGACCTTGCGCGCGCTGGATGTGTATCCGGGCAATGAGCGCTGTGAAGTGATCGGCGCACGCGGGCCGTTCCTCATCGAGGAGGAGCGGGCGTTATTCCAAGAACGGCGAATTGATGTGCTGATCAGCAAGAACAGCGGCAGCACCGCCACCGAGCCGAAGCTGGAAGTGGCGCGTGAGCGGGGGGTGCCGGTGTTGGTGTTGAAGCGGCCGGTGTTGGCGGCAGTGGATCGAGAGTTTACGGCAGTGCCAGCGTTGCTACAGGCAATCACCCTTTTCTAAACACCACCTATCCAATGTGGGAGCGGGCTTGCTCGCGAAGGCAGTGCGTCGGCCAAAACATCCAGCGACTGACATACCGCTTTCGCGAGCAAGCCCGCTCCCACACTTTGGAACTGCGTTATCAGACGGCGGTAGTGGATCAGCCAGCAAAGGCGTTAGCTCAATCAACTGCGCAACGGTTCAACGAGAAGTTACCTACAGACGCACCGGAACCCGCTGACTACTGAGACACGCAGCCCATGGCGATGATCCTCAACATTTCGTCAACGCAAAAACGTGACATCGAGCGTGCTAAAGAAATTGCAGATGAATTTGAGAAAAAGGAGTGACCCATGACTCAATTTAAAGATTTCGATATAGCCGAGCATCTGACGACCCCAGAGGACATGGCGGAGTATCTCGAAGCCTCTTTCGAGGAGGACGCCGGTGACGGATTGCTGATTCGCTCAGCGCTTAACAATATCGCCCGCGCCCAAGGCATGACCCAAATAGCCCGCGACCCGGCCTCGGACGAGAAAGTCTGTACAAAGCCCTCTCCAGCACGGGCAATCCCGAATTCGCGACTATCATGAAAGTCATGAAGGCTCTGGGCCTCAAGCTCCGCGCCACGGCCGTCTGAACCACTGCGACACCAAACCACACCCGCCCTTTTTACTTATCCCCCTCGATCAGGCTAAATACCCGCCTGATCGTTTAACCCTACGGATTATCCGCCATGGCCCGTCAACGCTTTGCAATTGCCTGGATCGCCTGCCTTGCAGTGCTGTTCAATGCGTTTGCCATGCCGTTGGCCAGTGCGATGCAGCAGACGGACGACCCGATCAAGCGTCTGATGTGGGGCGGGTTCTGTTCGTCCAATGGTGCCAGCCTCAAGGCGATTGCCCTGGGCAAGCTGGAAATCCCGGCGCCGCCGGATGATCACTCGGCTATGCAGCATTGCTGGTGTTGCTCGGGTTCGGCGCCGTTGGTGGCGTTGCCGGGGCATGTGCCGCAGTTGTATGTGACGCGCTTCGAGGCGGTGCAGAGCCTGCCGCCGCGCTTATTGCGCAATCCCACCCCGCGCCAGCAATGGCCAAGCCTTAACCCCCGCGCCTCTCCAACGGTCTGATTTTCTTCGCAAGTGAACTGCGTTTAGAACCGTTCTGGAGAACTGCCATGCTTAAATCTTCCCTGCTTCTGGCTGCGTTGCTGCTGCCGGTGTTCAGTGCTGCCAATGCCGAGGACTACAAGGCCGGCGACTTGGAGGTCAGCAATCCCTGGTCCCAGGAATTGCCGCCGAATGCGCCCACCGTCGCGGCCTATTTTGTGATTCATAACACCGGGGCTACCCCGGATCGCCTGCTCAGCGTTGAAACCAGCGTCGCCGAAAAAGCCGAGCTGCATGAACATGTAATGCAGGGCGACTTGATGAAGATGCAACAAGTGCCCAGCGTCGCCGTACCGGCCAAGGGTGAGCTGACCTTCGCACCGATGGCCTATCACGTGATGTTGCTGGGCCTCAAGGACCGCAGCCTGCTGGCCGATGGCAAGCAATTCCCACTGACCCTGACCTTCGAGAAAGCCGGCAAGGTCGAAGTGCAAGTGTCAGTGCACAAAGCGCCACCGATGGCCGGCCACGAGCATATGCACGCTCAGTAAGCCAACCTCGATGGGCGCCCCTCGCGCCAGGTTGTCTCCCCACTACCGCGTGAAGCGCGGCAGTTGGATCAGCCTGTTCGCCATGCTGATGATCTTTATCGGTCCGCTGATTTCCCAGGCGATGCCGATGGATCATCACGCCGGTATGTCCATGGAAATGCCCATGGAGATGCCAAGCGACCACGGCGACTCCCATCACACCAAAGCCCCCGCCGAACACCACGCACTCTGGGCCAAGTGCGGCTATTGCGACCTGCTATTCAGCTGCCCGGCCCTGCCCGGCAGTGTGTCGTTCCCGTCTCTTATACACCTCTGACGCTGCCGCCCAATAGAGACCCGTAGATCTAGGAGTCAACACACATACATCAAACTACATCACCGAT